>NZ_JBVVPN010000038.1:0-72252 GCF_055811035.1 Bradyrhizobium sp. MI1.10 | reverse complement strand
ATTCTGATCACATCGCGCACACGGCGCATCGCAAGCCTCTCCGTCGGCATCCAGGGTCCCCTTCGCAAAGCCGAAAGGGTTCATCCTATGGGAGCCAGAAGAGGCCTCGTCACCCGGGCGACATCATCCCGGAATGGTGGGCGACATCATCTCGGAACGGGTGGGCGACTTCAAATCGGAATGGTGGGCGAGATCATCTCGGAATCCTGGGCGACATCGACCGGAATCCGCAAGTGCGCAAATTGTGCAAAGGTCATCGGGACGACTAGGAACGGTCGAGGTCGACAAAGGCCCGCCGGTCACACTCGCAGGTGTAACAAGACATGCGAAGGCCGCAGCGGGAGGTTAAATCGCTGCGGCCCGCGCGCGTCAAAAAGAGCCGGGTAAAATGAACTATGTGAAATATGCAGCCAGCCCCGGTCGCAAGCGCCCTTTCTTATCAGATTGCAAAACAAACTTCGCCGGAACCGAAATGTGGTTAGGGTGCATTATGTTCCGTAGCAGTCGGCATCGCCCCTTTTCGCCGGTAGAGCACTGCCCGCGAAGCCTTGAGAAGTGGTCGGCGCTCGGCGAAACCGTCATCCTGCTCTGTGTTAATGACGACTTCCCGTCCGCGTGCATTCTCATCTCAGGGGAGTGATTCGGATGCTGGATGTAATCCTGATGCTGCTGGTCGCCGGCGGTGGGGCCTTTCTCGCAATCGCCCTGTGGGGCATCTACCACCGAGCATAGGGATCTCCTAGAACCTGCGGGCTGCGCTTTTGCCAGTGGCCTAAGTTCGTTCCGGCGCGGGAACTGAAATTGCCCTTTCTCGTTTTGGAGTCGTGTTAACTGCCCGAGGAAAGCGCCATGGCGGAGCGCCGTAGAGTGAAGCAGACCAACTCTCTTGAGGAACGATTGGGCGAACTGGCAACCAGGTACAAGGAGCAGGCAAGCGCATTACCGGCTGGTGCGGAACGCGAGGCCCTTTTTAGGAAAGCGCGGCTTGCTAACACTGGCGCCCACATCAGCGATTGGCTGGCGTCGCCCGGCCTACAGTCTCCGAAGTAAGCCATCGCGCTCAGTGCTCAGTTTTCGTTTTGTGCTTACCTTGACCTATCTCAAGGTATTCAATCCGCCCGTGAACACATTGCGAACGCGAGTGTAGTCGCCAGCGGAACACAAAGAGTAACGCCGGCGGACTCATTGATCCCTCTTAAGCTTGCGCCGCCCCCAATACGGCTCCTTGCCTTTCGGGTTGAACTCGACGACGTGGAGCCGGTTCAAAGCCCGCATTACGCCGATCCGGGCAAACATAGTTGGGCCGCCGCTTTCTGCGACCAGGATCAACGCCTCCATCGCGGCTTGCCATTCGGGCGCCTGATGCTCCTTCTTCGGCAGAGCGCTGATGTACTCGCCGGCATCGAGCAGCGTCACCAGCTTGCGGCCATCGGGCAGCGTTAGGGGCTCGTCGAACGAGCGAGACCATATCACTTCAAGCGCAGTCGGCCGGAAGGCGCGCGATTACAACCCCCGATTCCTGGTGGTTGTGGTCCCAGCATGACATGATGATCCATTATTGCGTTTCGGAGGGAAAGCCCGATGCGCCCTGCATTGCCTTATCTTGGAATTTGTCTTTGCGCGTCGGTTGCGGCGTGGTTGTCCTTCACGCTGATCTATTGACGGAGCAGATGACCGCCCGGCGTCAAGAGCCGCACATAGGTCCCGCTCTCGTGCAGCTCGAGCCAGCCCTTCTCGACAGCGCACCTGATGCCGGCGCCGAACTCCGTGCCGCTTCCCTTGAACGTGTAGAGGAAGGGATAATTGATTTTCTCGATGTGGATTCGGCCGTCCTGGCCCGGCTCGATGCGGGCGGCGAGCTCGATCAGCTTGCGGGCTGCGGCTTGTGGATCGGCAAAAGGGCGTTCGGTGACGTGCTTCATCGCTGGAATCAAAACCTCAAACCACTGCTTGGCCTGACTTGCCCGCGACTGTCATGCCAGTTCGGGACGATATGCACAGATCCTGCGGCGCCGCAGGCTGAGCAGACCAGGCGCAAGCCGACGCGCGACCACGGCTGATCTTGCGGCAGTGTATCGAGCCGCACGTCGACCCTTCGGTCGCAACGGCCGTTCAGGCACTGGATGCTGCAGGTCATATGGCCGTCAGCCAGCCATTCAGCAGGAGAACCGGGCGGATAATGGCCGGCCCATTTCGTGTATCGACGGCTGCGCATGCGCTATCAAAGCCGCAGCGTAAGTACCTCGCAAATCGACGATTCCTAGTAGGTCCAGGCGGTCGCGAGCTACTGCAGATCGTGGGTGCGGAAAGCGGCAGTGCTCGGGATGGACGCCGCGCTCGCTTTGGAGCCCCCGCTACCCACCGAGAGCCACCAGATCTGCGCCGGAAGTTTACGGTAATTCAGGGAGGAAAGCAGGGATAACTGCAGCATATGAGGAACATTGGCTGGTTGCGGTGTAGGCTGCCGCAACCAGCCCGCCGGCTGATTCGTCACGCCGAGGAAATCAACGAATGTCCAAGGATTTCAGCCGCTTGCCTCCCAAACCGGGCCAATTGCAAATCAACCAAAAGCAGGGCTCTCTGCCCCTTGAGATCGACAAACAGACGGAGATCCAAGGAATTGGGATGGGCGTCCTCAGGGACGGAACGCCGTTCTTGAACCAACGCGGCTTGGCACGCCTTTGCGGTGTCGAGAATGCCCATATTGGAACGATTAGTTCACAGTGGAACGAGCCTGATCAGAAGCCCAGGATCAAAGCAGTCAAAGACCTTCTTACCAGTCGCGGTATCACTGTAGAGTCACCGCACCTTGTTTTAACTGTGGAAGGCAAACCAATGTTTGCCTACCCTGACAAGGTCAGCCTGGCGATCCTCGAATACTATGCATTCGAGGCCGGCAACAATGCCCGCGAAGAAGCCCGGAAGAACTTCCGCATCCTCGCCGGGAGCGCGCTGCAAGATTTCATCTACACCCAAACCGGCTACGACCCGTCCCAGCAAATCCCGGTAGCTTGGCAGCTTTTCCACGACCGAGTATCGCTGGTTTACGACAGCGTGCCAGCGGGGCACTTCAGCATCTTCAAGGAAATTGCTGATTTGATCGTGACGCTGATCCGTGGCGGCGCTCCGGTGGGGCCTTCTTTCATTCCAGACGGCAGCGTGGGGATTCAGTGGGGCAAACACTGGGCCGATGGCGAGCTTGACGCACTGTTTGGGCCTCGCATCAAATACGATCACGAATATCCGCCAAACTTCCCGCAGTCAGCCTCCAACCCCCAACACGTCTGGTGCTACCCTGACGCTTCGCTCCCAGAATTTCGGCGGTGGGCTCGCGAGCATTACATTCCGAATTGTTTGCCGGGCTATCTTGGCGGAAAAGAGCGGCAAGGCCTTCTGCCTCCTTCGTTCACCCAACTTGCAATAGCCGCGATCCAATCCCGCAAGGATATTCCACGGCTCACCTGAGGCGCGCTCGGGTTGAGGCCAATCTCCTAAGGCGGAAGGATGTCTTGGGGGCTCGTTGCTCTAGGACAAAGCAATATGACGGAAACTCCAGACGAATTTCGGCAGCGCGTGGAGCGATTGGACAACTCGTTTTTTGAAGAAGTTGAGAGGCGCACCAAGTCTCTTCGCGATTCAGCGATGGAGTACGAAAAGCTCGCCATTAGCTACTCGGACAAGGGCTTCCAGACGCTAACCTATCTAAACGGGGGCGCCTTAGTTGCGATCCCTGCGGCCCTCTCATTCTTCAAAGCCGACGTTCCTGGCATCGCTGTGATGAAGACTGCCGCTGCCTTTATCCTCGGACTTTTGTTCGTTGTAGCAGCGCAAGGTGCTGCATTCTTCACAATGGCGCGCCGGGCAGAAGCCAACAGCCGGTTGAGCAATTCGCAATTCAATCGGATTGGCGCCCTTCGTTTTCCCAAGGAGCACGACGAATACAAATCTCGCTGGGCAAGCTCGGTGAAGGAAGAGTCCACTGCGAACCGGAAGTTCCGCCAGTCGGACGTGTGGCGGATCGTAGGACTGACGTTCTTCGCGTTTTCCCTTTTGGCGTTCATCGTAGGGTGTCTGCTGGGGGCCCTCGCGGTTTTGGAGACAACGCGCCATGCGCGATGACTTCAAGGTCGATGTGTTGCGCCCGCGCCGCATTGATTCTGTGATTGCCGCCGCACTTCTGGCTGGATGGGGGCTGTATCGGTGGCTTGGATAGGAGGAAAGCAATGGCGTCAGAAGAAGACGAAGCGGAATCCATGGCGTTAGGCTTCTTGCAAAGCCAGAAGGTTAATTGGGCTGCAGGCTACATTGAGCGGGGGCGAAAGTTCGGCGCGATGAAAGACGAAGCAGTTCAAGCTCAGTGGCTGGTTTCCATGAAGGCAATGGCAGACGATGCAACCGACAAGTCCGCTCGTGACTGGAATAACGACGCGGAAGCCGAGCTTGGTTTGCGAAAGCTGGAGCCACCTTTTGCAGCCGGCCAGGACGATGTGGATAGGTTTCTGGCCGCCAGTCAGAAGCGCGTTGATGAATTGATGGCTGATCCCGTCGAGCGCAGGCGAATTGAAAGCTCGCTAATTGAAGATCTGGAGGCGTTCGGCGAAGGAACGGAAAACTCCAACTAGCTGCCTTGCGGTTTTCGGATCGTGGAAGAATGGTCATAGGCTCGAACGGCTACCAGACGCAGCGTATCGCCGGACTAGCTTCGAAGCGCGGTAAGAGCGTAGTTTTACAGGATATTGGCAGAGGCAATGTATCATGAAGATTACCCATACCGACGTCCGCGATGGACTGATAGTGGTTGGCTTAACTGATGAGCATGGGAATCACGAACTTTTATTGAATACTATAGATGTCGCAAGCCTCATCGGTTCTCTGCGCGCCGCCTTAGAGGAGGCCAGCGGCCATCCTTCAGCCGAAAGCATGGGGTTGCCGGGCATGCAGCGGGTTCAATATGTTGAGACACCGGAAACAATATTCTTCCGGATCTTTCTGAGCGAACGGCTCTATCACGAATATCCAGTTCCGAAGGATACGACGTTAGCGGTTGAACTAAAGGCATTTGGAGGTCGCGTGGAGGCTCGCAACTTGGCAAAGGTAACAAATCCACAACCCGACAGTCCCGAGGGCAAATTGAACTAGGCAATTTTTCCGCCCGCTAGTTTCCGGCTCATCTGTTCAATCTTCGCGAGAAGCACGTCCCGTGCACTATGGTCGCTCTCGCTCATTACTCGAATTGGCTCGTCCCCTGCACCGGTCAGCTGAGTGGGCAGAACCCTACCGAGCAGCCCGCAAAAGACCCTGGGGTCGTTCTGCGCAACCTTCTCAAGATAGGCTTGGCCTCCAACCTCGCTGAACGCGCCAAGGATTGCCTCCTTCACGGCAGCATTGACCTTGTTCGGGGTGCCCTTGGTCCGTCCGCCAGTCTTTTGTCTCGTCACCATCTACTTCCGCCTATTTTAGATTCTGGTTAGAGCAAGCCGGCATCCGGCCCTTGGATGACCACCCTGATGGGTTCAACGCCTGGGCCGGTTACTTGGAGCGGAAGCACCTTCCCGAGCAGAGCTAGGAACGCCGCTGGATTGGCGTGGGCCCGCTTTTCTAAGTAGGCTACCATGCCGCCATGACCACCAGCTTTTGTTGCCGCCAATAGGAGGGCGTCCTTCAGGAGCGCGGTGGTCTTGTTCGGGACGCCCTTTTTCCGGCCCTTACCGGCGTTCGGAGGCCGGACAGCAGATCGCACTACTTTGCTGCTTGCGGGTTGCGTTGGACTAGCCACCGAGCTTCGCCTCCAGCCTTTCCAGTCGATCGGCAAGCGCCAAGATGAGCGAACGGTTCTGGCCCTCAGACGTCATCTGCTCCCATTGGCTGACATACCTGGAAAGCTTGCTAGCCCGGGTCTCCAGCTCGGTAGCGATCAAGGCGGCTTCTGCGTCCAACTCGTCGTAGCGGGCGACGGTTGACGGGCCCTGGCCCGGCCATCGGGGCATAGACGCTGGCTCAAGCATCTCCGCGCTGAGCCCGTTGATGAGGTGGAGCCTCCGATTGCCGGCTAGCTTGTCCGTCGCGTCAGTGATCATCCGCCAGGCCTTCATTGCCCGTTCACGGGTCCGGCTCATGCGCCCAGCTGCCTCTACCGTCGGACGCTCATCCCGGTCCTTGGCTTCATGCCGCTCCCGTTCAGCATCTAACCGCTTCAGCTTTAGAATGTCGTGCGAGTTGTAGCCGCCCACCTCGACAGAGCCGCCGTAGTGCTTTCGCACCCGAGTCACCATCGCTTCGTAGTCATTCCGATCTTTGCTTGCCCACATAGGTTTTAGTGCCTCTTTCCGTTCAGCGCCGTTCGCCCGACCATTGGGATGGAAGCGCCAACATTCTCAGGGGCTCGCCTGGACGCCCAGCATCGGATCTTTCCATCGATTTTGGGGAACCGCGGCAATTGACCCAAGGCGGTCCACGCTGCATCTTCAATGACGATAGCCGTCACGCCACCTTGTCCCTCGCACACGTCAAAGGCTCCGACAGATTTCATGGCCCGAGAACCGATCCTTACCCGGACAGGTCTTGTGATCATTCCGGCGTTTGCCTTGTCGTTTGCAGTTATCGCTTCAGCTCGAGTTTTCGGATACGAGAACAGCGTCCTTGGAACGCTAGGCGTGCTAGTCATCACCCACGTCATCTCGGGCATCGCTAACGCGATCCTTGAGTGGCGGCACCGTCAAGAAGCTTATTACGCAGAGCTTGACCGGATACGCCGATGGCGAGACTCGCACCCTGACCCACTCGGTCGAGACGCTTCCGAAGATCCGTCATCCTTAGACGATCGGATAAAAGCTCTCCTGTCAGAGCGTTAAAGCTGGGATCTTCCATCTTGCGTGTGAGGAGAGGTGCAATTTGGCTGTACGCGTCGGAGTACCGTTGTGCACGGGCGCCCTCCATGATCGTCTGGGGCTTCATCCAGTCCGGGACGAATGATGCCGGGCGCGTGAAATCAAGGTTGGACACATAGCCCATCTCGCTCGGCGTCGGCAGGATTGCTCCTACCCGCTCCCGCTTCGGCGTCGTCTGACTACCACCGATCACATTTTCGACTTTGCCCTTACCGAGTACTTCCGACTCAAGGTCGCTGATCAATTGCTCTGCTCGCTTCTGCCCAAAGAGCAAATCCAGCTTCTGCCGCCCAGATCGGCTGAGCAGCATGTTACGTGCGGTCGTGTCCCCCCGGGTGCTATTCTCAATCACCTGCTGGATGGCATCGCGAGCGCCCTGCAGGCGGGCAGCGCGTTCCGGCGTAGATAGATTGGTCAGTTCGTGCGCGAGTTCATCATATCGAGTGTTTCGAGCGAAGGTCTTCTGCCCTTCCTCAATTTGATGGAGAAGCTCCGTGTGTTCTGCGAATTTTTCGCGTGCCTGCCGCCAGACTTTACCAGCAGGCGTCTTATCAATCTCCGAGAGCAGTTCTCCCTTCAAATTGAGCAACTCGCGCGCTAATTCTTTATCCGGCTTGGTCTTGTCGAGGGCTTGCGAAATGCGCCTGTCGAGACCCCGCTTAACGTAGTCCCAAGTCTCGGCAGTTGGATATTCCTTCTGAGGCCCACCCGTGAAGAACTTCCGGTCAATTGGCTTGCCGGAAATGCCTGAAAGCTCCTCCGCCAGATCAAATGCGCCGGCCTTTTCAAGCCGAGGCATGAGAGCCTTGATTTCCTTCGTCGGCTGCACCGCCATGGTGCGGAATTGATTGTACAGCGGGTCGGCGCCGCTGCTGCGCGCCTTTTCAATGGCCCTCGTCATGTCGGAAACCGGCACGTACGGCACTGTGTTCTGGTCTAGTGACTGCATGATGCGGTCAGCTTGACCCGCAGCGCGCTGCCTATAGGCGTCGCGAACAACCTGCTTGTGCGGGCCCGGTATATCCGCAAGGCCGCCGGCAAGATCCGTAGTGGATTGGTTGACGTCGGCCAGCATACCCGATCGCCCATACCGGCGCCCTGCTTCAGCAATTGAGGCTGGTGTTTCCCCTTCTAGAGCATTCACCAGCATGTTGCGGCCAACGGAATTGACGCCTGCAAGCTCGCCCATACGGCGAGGCAACCACTCCATCAATTTATTGGCTCCAGAAGAAAGAGCTTCACCCGCGATCGGGCCTGCCGCCCCTCCAGCCATGGCAAGCGGGACGGGTCCGACAAAGCCCTGGTTCAGAGGATTGTTCCCTTTCAAGACTTGATTGGCGGTCTCCAGAACGCCCATGCCCGCAGCGCCTTGATATACGCGGGCACCAAGAGATTTGCCGGCAAGACCCATCATGCGAGCACCCAACGCTGTCTGAGACAGGGGGCCGAGAGCCAAGCTGGAGCCTGCCACATCCGCTCCCATTGAGGCTAGCGGGTGCTCTTCGCCGTAGAGGCGGTTTGCTTCGTCCTGAGTACCAAGGTTTTCGCTGTAACGCTGGCCGAAGGTCTTCTTTCGAGCTTCCTCGCTCACGAGCGGCTGGACGGCGGCGCCGGCCGCAGCCGTGGCCTTGTCGAACAGCGGGCCAACGACAGGGATGCTCGAAACCATCCGGTTATTGAAGCCCGAAGCGTTGGCGACGTCACCACGCGGGCGAGCGGGCGAAACATAGATCCGCTCGCTCTTGTTTTCGGCCGCAGCTTCGGCCTTGCGCTCATATTTTGCGAATACGTCGTCATCGTTCGCAGGCACTGCCGACGCGGAAGGCTTTGAACCCCGTGCATAACGATCAAAGATGCTGTCATCTGTCATGCTTGGCTCACCAGCTCTTCGACTTGCGGCGGGCCTCGGTGACCTTTCGCTCACGCGCGGCCTCCTTGCGATTCCACTCTTCATCAGAGTCGGTATCGCGCGGGGAGTCGTCACGGGCACTCTTGCCGCCGATCGGATCGACCGGAGGCGGAGCCTTAGACTGCTGAGCCGCGACCTTGGCCGTTGCGAGTTTATCCATGGCGATGGCGCGCTTGATTGGCGTCATCGCCATCAATTCATCCGCCATGGGGAGATCCCTGCTTAGTTCAAGAAGAACATGGGCCGGGTTATTGGTTTCGAGTGCGACGGAGAGGATTTCGATCGGGATTCGCCCGTCGTCATCCAGCAACGCGAGGTCGGCTTTCGCCGTGCCCCACTTATCCCCGAAGGCTTGAGATCCTGCAGCCTCAAGCGCATGGCATTTGTCGTCGAACTCTTGCCGAACGCGCTCTCGCGCAGCTTGCTCGCGGATCTTGTTCTCGGCTGAAACCTCATCAGTCATGATGCCGCCCCTCTCCATCGGGAAGGAGCTTGTTGCGATAGTCGGAAACCTCTCCGGCAACCTTGAGCGGGCTGTCAGAAACAGCGTCCTTATAGAAGGATGTGTCGATTTGACCGTCAGCCATTGCAAAAACCAAATCTATTTCGTGAGCAACCCGGTGAAAGGCCAGCCAGCGAACTATTGCCCATCCGACTGTCAGTGCCGAACCAGCCCTACATTTCAGTAAGTCGCAAGCCCGAGCTGGTTACCCACCTTCGCGCACGTTGCCGTTGCTTGCATGAACACCACACAACTTGACCCGTTGGACGCCGCATTTATCAGCGTCGTGTAGTTGACCGGCGTGCCGGTCTCAATCCTGACGACGTTCGTTGCCGGGCCAGTGACGCCAACCACAGTTACCAGCGGCGGCGACGTGCCGGACCCGTTCACAGAAATGCAGTTTGTGATCGGGCCTTCGCAGTGAACGCCCGGCCCCACGTACGCTGTGCCGCCGTCTCCGAAACGAAAGCCGTTGGTAACTGTGGAGATCGCAGAAATTTGCGTTTCACCGTCGATCACAAAACCGTAGTTACCAGACAGATCGAAAGCAGGCGATCCGGCCTGCGGCACGCACAGGACGTTGTGAATTCCGTACATGGATTGGCCGCCCCAGCCAATTTCGTATTTCACACACGTACGGTTGGCCGTGTTTGGGTATATCGAAACACGCGAGATGGCATCGCCGGATTGATTGTTGTTGGAGTAGAGCAACGCGCCCGTGCCGCTAGTGGGGCCATACAGGGTCATATCCCAGGTGTTAATGGCGAAGTTGCCCAAATGCGCGGTGGGAGAGCCCTGCGTTATCAAATTGGCTGTGGCACCATCGGTGTTGCACTGTGACAGGTTTGTAGCGCCAAAGCCCGCCCCCCGCAGGGTGGTGTATTCGTATTGGATAATGCCGCCACATATGAGGTAGCCACCCCGGGGAACGTAGACAGTGCCGCCGCCGTACCCATGTGCGTCGGCCGGCCCATTGCCGATTGCAATGTAACGCAAAGCTGCTCTGAACGCCGGGCCATTGTCCGTTGCGTCACCGTTCGGCAGTAGCCAGTTGTAATCAGAAACCGCTCCGAATTGGAGTACGTTAATTTCGTTCCCTGTTACAATCTGCCAGTTGGCGCCCCCACTGTCTGTAAAGCTGGCCCGTGCAGTATCTGTTCCAGTTACTTGTAGAACCGGCTGCGTTACGCACCCGGGAATTTGGGTGGACGCATTCGGATTTACGAAGTTCAAGAGGTCTCCGACACGGTAGCCGCCGCCGTAGGCATCAAAGTTAGTACTAGTGACCGCCCCACCGGCGACGTCCAAGGTAACTTGCAACCTGTCTCCGAAGCCGCCTCCATTGATAACGGTGTTTTGGGGCGTGAGTCCTCTGTAAGTTGCGGTCGTGCAACCTGTACCCGGAGTA
The DNA here is from genome assembly GCF_055811035.1 of Bradyrhizobium sp. MI1.10. Taxonomy (NCBI): domain Bacteria; kingdom Pseudomonadati; phylum Pseudomonadota; class Alphaproteobacteria; order Hyphomicrobiales; family Nitrobacteraceae; genus Bradyrhizobium; species Bradyrhizobium sp. MI1.10. The sequence goes on along the minus strand of NZ_JBVVPN010000038.1, from coordinate 61,546 downwards.
TTGATCGAGATGGCATTGACAGCACTATCTAGAAACGGCGCATTGCCGACGCTGTCAACAATGATCGTGGGATAGGTGGAACAGACGACGTTGCCCGCATTCGACACGGTCAGAACGTCGGCGGCGACATAGCGGTTGCCCTGAGCACCGGCACCCTGAATGGTGAAGTTGGTAGCGATGCCGCCAGCAACGGTCAGGGTACCATAGGCGCCCGAGCCGCTCCCGCCCGTAAGACGAATGCCGGGCCACGTGCCGTTATTGCACGCACCTGCATTGCCGATGTGATAGGTCAGGATGGCGGCGTTGTGTTTGTAGAACGTGGCGCCGCCGCCGTCACCCGGCTTGCTGTAGCCTTGCGTCGTGACCGCGTCGAAAGCGGCGAGGTTCAGAGACGCCGCGACCGTACGGCTCGGCAGCACAGGGTTCAGTCCGCACTGCCAGCCCGTACCTGTCACCCACTGCGTAAACTGATAGGCAAGGGAGCAAGACGCAATTGCAATGTCGCTTGTCGCCGATCCACTCAGGGAACCCTTGAACGTGTTCGCCGGGCCGCTAACGAGATTGCTGTTTGAGATCGAAATGTTGGATGGCGACGTACCGCAATCCTGAAGCAATCCTGTCGTGCCGTTGAAGCATGTGAAGTTGCCATTGGTGACCGGCGCGGGCGGCATAATCGAATTGATGACGTCGTTCTGGAACGCGCGAATGCCAGGAGGCGTGATCTGGCCGGTTGTGTTGTCAGGGAACGTCGTTCCGACTTCGGTATTGAGCTGCGCCTTCGTCTTCTGTGCCTGAGCGGGCGGCATAAAAGCCCAGCCGGCTAGAAATATGATAGCGATAGCACTCAAGCAGCTGCGCGCCGGTGCAGTCGGGGGCTTGCTCACCTCGCCAGACTGTTCGGACGGCGCGGCATCCTCGGCAGCTTTATCCGGCTTCTTGGCTGCTGAACCCGGTTTTGCGAACCCGTCAGAAAAATTGCCGGAGAATCCTCCGGTAGGAGCGGCATCGTTGCTCATGGGCGTTAGGCCGCCCCTCGCTGGACTTCGATCCCGTCAGCGCGGAGGCGGTCGAGCACGGCAGCACGCACGTAGTCGGACCGCGACTGGACGCGCCTATCGGCCGCGCGATCTATGGCGTCGGTGAAGTGTTCAGGAGCACGGATTTGAAGCAGCGCGCTGAATCGCGCCGCACGGACATGCGACATTGGCCACCTGGCGGTGTTTGAATCGGGTTTCGCTTTCCGATTGCCAGCGTCGGTTTTCTTTTTGCCGATCCCCCAATGAGGTGGCACAGGCGCCGCTTCGTCCCCTCGCGGCCTCCGGGGGTGAACATCGCGTCCACCAGACGGCTCTTGATCCCAAGAGCTGGGGTTGCTCAATCCTCGCAACCAAAGGCCGGGGCACGGCTCCCGGTAGCGTGCGTTCTTACGACGCTAATATAGCACGCTGACGTTGCACTTCCAACGTTAGTCAAATGCAACACGGGCCGATTGTTGCCTTGGGCGAGCGCTCCAACAAGCGCGTGCGGGCCTCACGCCGGGCGCGGACCAGATGTCGGGTGGAGAGGGACTACGTCGGCCGGACGGGATGGGGGCGCTCGTGTTCGACTCTGAACAAAAGTCGCATATTTCGCAAACTCAGCAACAGTTGGCATCGCGAGACCGGCCTTACCATACGCCGCGCGTAGCTTGGCCCACGCAATGGACAAGCTGTCAGTAAACCATTCTCTCGGAGTTCCATTATCCAAAATCGAATAGAGTTCAGCCGGGCTTCCGAACGCGCTCGGCGCAATAACCTCTATTGCGCCGAGCGCAATCAATGCTGGCTCGGGAATAGCAAGGCGGCTTTGTTGTTCCTCCTCAAACCACGCCTTCGGTACGATTGTTCGACCAATCTTCTTGCCCAACCAGTTCAGAACCGTGTCGACTGCGTCAGGCTCATATCGAGCAGGTCGCATGCGGGCCGCCAAGTAGCGCATCCTGTTTTGATACCTCTTAACCACTCGTGGAGTGACGTGAGAGGTGGTGAGAAGAGGGTTGATCGCTTGCAGCGCCTTCTTAAAGTCGGGCGAGTCTTCAACAACTTGGATTCGACGCTTTACCGCAGCCCCTATCCCGAAAAGCAATGCAAGCCCAATAAGCAGAATCGTCGGCGACCACCATAACCACCGCCTCGAGGGTGGAATTTCCTTCATTAGTGGCGTCGCCGGAATTCCCACGTGGGCGAGCTTGAAGCTCTGGGATCCTGAAACGGTCGGTTGACCAGACGGCAACTGTGAACCGCCAGGGGGACTACCAAGCTCGCCCACCGCTCCTGCGCTGGGTTTAGCAAGGTCTGCCAATGAAGCCACGACCGAAGGTGTCTCCCGAAGCCGCTCAACGGTCCAAGTCACGGATATGCCAACGACAAATGCGATCAACCCGACCCTAGCAATCTGATATGCATTCTTCGCGGAGCGCTTGACTTCATTTAACCATCGAGGTGAGTCGATATCGTCGACCTTTATCGCGCCCGAAAGCATTGCTCCGGTAGAGGCCTCGTCAAGCGTAGGCACAGGAACTTCTATGTTGATCAATTTTTCAAGATAGTGCCGCGCGAACGCACGCTGTTTTCCCGATTTATCTGGAGTTTCGTCGGCGGCGTAAATCAATTCCTCTTCTGGCAATCCCTCAACGAGCTTCTCGAATCCAAGTCCGACGCAGTATTCAATTTGGCGGCGATCCATTCCCAAGACGATAACACAAGGGCCCGCCGAAACTAAGTAGTTCACGGCCTCCAATACCTTAAGCACATCTCCCGGCTGACAACGATCTAAGTCATCGATCAGAATGACAAGTCCAGCGTTGCGTCGCGTTAGCAGAGCGTTGCAAACATCTTCGAACTGTTCTCCGAACTTTTGGCGAAAGGCAAGCTTATCGCTGAAGTCCCCAAGCGAAGCGCGACGCGACAGCGCCGACACAAGCTTTGCTGGATTCGCTGGCAAGGCAACGAGCTTTCCCCGCAACCAGAGGCCAGCCAGTGCGATGCCGCCCGACCCTGCCAATGCAGTGGCGAGAATTGACTGCCACGTCTTCGCTGCCTCCTCTCCGGCATACTCGACCAACTTGCTTAGCATCCTGTTGAGTTCTTCCACATGAAAGGGCGGAAGCGACTCGCGGACTGTGAACACTACAATTGCCGTGAAGAGTGTGACGTAAAGGAGATTGAGCAACGTCCGCTTTGTCCTGCGCCACAACAGTCGCGCTCGGAAGGTGAACCCCGGCCAGGACCACCAATTTGGCGCCGCCTCCCGGCGAATGGTTTCGAAAAGTGCTGCTAGCAGATGCTCTTCTTCACGATGGTGCCACGCGTTAAACCAGATCGCATGCCCGCCATGAATCCGGAGATCGCTCATAAGCAGGTTCATGAGGGAACTTTTTCCACTTCCCCAACGTCCAGTTATCGCCAACGTAAGAGGCGGCTGCGTGTTTACATTGCGCAGGAACCGCGACAAGCCGCGTGCTAGAGGTTTGAGCGTAGCGGCCTCTGGATCGCTCCAGCGCAAAGGAGAATCGGAGTTGGCGACCTCCTCGATTGACTCTGGGGGAATGATGGGATCGGGTCGCCACGAGATCAGGGCCCAAATTACCGTCAACAGCAACGCCGGGACGCCGAACAAGAAGAACCAAGGCGCAATGTAGGATCGCAACTCCTGCCAGCCACCCGGACCAACCGCTTCCCCTGCCTTATTTGCTGCAATGACGGTCAAGTGCCCATCATCGTAGTGACCGATCGCCCACCCCAATCCTGCTGGTCCATCCACGACCACATCAGACAAAGCGATGCCTTTGTGCTCATACATCTTGGTCCAATGGAGACCGCGATCCGTCGTATGAAGCACAATTCCTCTATCTCCGACCACCCATCCCTCGACCTCAGTGGAAAACGACAGTGATTTCAACCTTTGCACATCGTCCTTCGGCGGAAAGATGGTTATGGCTCGGATGGAATTCGCCTCTGCCGATGTCGATTGGTCTTGACCCTGATTGGAGCCTGTCAACGACTTCGCCATCTCTCCGCGCACTGCTCTTGCCCAATGGCCAAGCGAATTGTCCGAGCCTAACGTCGTCACCCCGTTGCCTGACCTAACGCTCGCCACCCCAATCAGGTCCGAGTTCTGATCACCTATTGGAGGCGCAACAAAGGATGCACCATCTTCGCTCGCCGCAACATAGCCATGCGAGCCGACGACCCAAATCGTTCCGTTGCTGTCGGAGGTTATGTCTTTCAGGATGGGACGCGACGAGATCGTTTCAACAACAACCGTGTCGTCATTTAACGGCAAAGCGATTCTCGATGCATCCGGCGAAAGTAAAGCCCATGTTCCAGAGGCCTTCGGAATACGAGTGGCGACTTCCTCCGTCCCCAAGTACAAACTCCAAAACTTCAAAGTATCTGTTCCGAAGGCGACAATTTGGGCGCCATCGGGAGTGAACTTCGCCCATTCGAGACCTGCCTCCTTTGCGTTGAGATCGAAGAGAATCCTTCCTCCGAGCACTTCCCATACTTTCACGTGACCGTCTCGGGACGACGAAACTAAGCGCGCTCCGTCTGGCGAGAACGCCGCAAAACTAACCTCAGGATGGCCGCTCAGAAGCCCGAGAGGACGCCCGCCTTCTGTGTCCAAGATCGACACAACGTCATTGGCAACCAAAGCAATACGCCTACCATCCGGGGAAAAGGAGACGGCAGTGATTGATCGAGAGTTGCCGATCGTCTTTACTTTTTTGCCGTCGGTGGTCGACCAGATTTCAAGTGACCCAAAGGTAGATGTCGTCACTACCGTGCTGCCATCAGGCGAATATTGGATCGAGCTGAAGGGCTCTGAACGACCACTAACTCTTGGAGAAGCGCTGCCCAGGTTAGACGGGAAGATTGCCCAACCGCTTTTCGTGGCTATACCAAGCTCGTTCCCAACGGGCGAAAACGCTATCGCTGTTATCGGCGAGAATGGTAACTGTAAAGGTCGGGAGGAGTGCAACTCGCCATCAACTGATGACCAAACTCGCACTGATCCATCTTCATAGCCAATTGCGATTTCCGTGCCGTCTGGCGAGAAGTCAGCGCAAGTTGCTTTACTCTGTTCAGAAAGCCTCACAGGAGCAAGGCGCCCGGGCCGTCTGTCATCGGGAACTGAAATCTGTCGCCAAATTGGCGGCGATCCTTCTGCTAAGCCGAACAATGCTCCCGAAGCCGAGATGGCATAAAGCGTCTCCGTGCGTGCTACTCTGTGAATGCGGACTGCGGTCTGTAGTCTTTGGCGATCATCTACAAAGTTCAGCCTTCCGGTCGGTGTTTCCGTGAGGCCCCCACACTTCTCGGGCAGCGCGCAAAGACCACGAGGGACAAGTCTTTGACCTTCGCCTTTAGGCATCATAGGTGTTTCTCGGAGCGCCCTATGAGGCTGCGGCTCAATCAGCCAAGTAAGAAACGAGGGGGTGGCGAAGGGATCCTTTCGCGACACTTGCCCTTTTGCTCCCCAGACGAGAAGCGCGATCATTAAGACAAGCAGTATCAACGAGCCAACACGATAGAGGCTCTTTGTGGAGAGGGCCCTTCCAATAGGCGCAGGGTTTGAAAATATTGCCATGGCAATGTCCCCAGCCAGCGGGGTGTCGACGATAAAATACAACGAGAGATTAACGCCGCTTCAAACGCAACGCAAAGGGATTTCGGGGTATCTGTTGGGCGCTAGATATCGAGCGTGTGTCTTCGTTCCGCCTGGCAGCGACAAGTAGCTATAGCTATGCCTCTAGCGTGAAAAACTCGCGCTCATCTTTTTGACTTTTGGATGGTCCAAGATGTTGCGATGGTCCATGAAGAAGGCGTCCTCGTTCATTGGGCGCCCTCACCGCCTGTTCTGGGCATTCGACAATGGTACCGGGAAAGGCATCAAAGACAATTCTCGATACAGAGCAGCGGCGAGGCCGTGCCGCTGCGGGACAGCCCGTCGATTCAAATGAGCTTGCTTTCTGAGTTCCGGAAAATCGATCCCGTCGAAGGCCTCAAGCCAGGCAAGGCCGGCATCAGGCCATTGGGGATGAGCAATCATGATATCGGAAATGGCCAACAACGTGTGCTCGTTAACGTGAGCGGCGTTGCCTTCCGTCTCCAATAGAGTTCGGAGGAGGAGAACCACATGGCCTTCTCCATGGGCTCGATAGATCCGGTCCAGCGTGGCCGCGGCCGTTGTTTGCCCCGGTCCCGGTCTTCTGGTGATTGGTAGAATCTCGAGCCCCACCTCCGCGCAGATCTGACCGACTCGCTGCGTCTGACCGGCTCGCTGCGCACGCCCACTACCTCGCCCAATCTCCTGCCCTGGGAGGACTTCGCCAAAGCTCATGCCGCGCCCCGAGACTTTGAAGACAACCTCTCTTCGTGGGGGCTGGCCACTATGCCGGAGGGAGCAGCGACCGCCACCGCTTCACGCGCACCCCACCCGGAGATATCGATAGTAGTGATGGTTTCCGTACCATGAGTAGTAGTGACGGTTTCCGTACTATAAACACCGCGTTCTCGGTGCGGTTTCCGTACCGAGAGTTGGCGTTTTCCGTACTTTAGAAACTGTTTTTGAGGTGGCTTCGAACAGCGAGCAGCGGCGGCAATAAGGGGGGCCTCGTCCTCCGTAATCTTCATCCACTCGTGCGTACCATCACCGCGAACGCCGTCGGAATGTCGATAGGTCAGCCGAAATTTGTTCGGCTTTCGGTACTCGGAGCCACCCGCAACCCCCCGCTCCGTGATTTCTACAAATCCGAGCGCCACGACTTCCTGGATTGCTGGATAGATTGCGTGCCGATGCAGACCGTACGTTACAAAGTCTTGGTAGGTAACAGGCAGCCGTCCATTGTCAGTGCCCCCGTGGTCAGCGAATTCAATCTCAAGCCGATCGAGGATACGCCTGGCTGATAGGCTCAGGGCGCAATAGGCGGGCGAACGAAGCATGTCGATTCGCCGCGGTGCAAATTGTGCTCCGATAGTGGTGCGGCGCCCGCGGCTCAACGGGCGCCCCCAGATTGGTCATCGCAAGCCATAAGAGCCGCCTGGACAGCGGTCTGCATGGACGAGAGCTCACGGCTGATAAGATCTTCCCGGACCCCTTTGCGGCGCATTGTGGCCGCCTGCTTCTCGAACTGACGCTGAAGATAGCGCCCTGCTGCTTCGGGACGCATACTTGCAGCGGTCTCCGCCTGTCGCTCAATGAACGACAGGCGCCGCTTTAGCGGAAATGGAATGATCTCACTCATTGTTCGTTGCGTCCTCTGCCTTGCACATGCTCCCGCATACTGGCTTCAAGATCGGGATCATAATTAAGAGCTGCCCTTTCCCAAAAGGCTGCGCGCTTGGCCAAGCTGATCGCTCGCCGCAGAAATGTCCGGGCCATAAAGGTCTTCGTCGAGGCGCTGCAGAAGCGCTTCATACTTTGCAAGACGGGCGACAGTAGCTCGAAGCTCTTCCAAGTCATGGACGGTCTCTGATCTGCGCTTGGGTTCTGCGAGCGCTCGCAGCTCATTGACCTCGTCCGCCCGGACCTTGATCCTGGGATCGCGGTGCCAAACATCCCGGATACGATTCTCAGACCAGTTGCCGAGCTTGCGGCCTACTCTGCGAAGTACCGCCTTCAGCGACTCGCCGGCTTGGCGCTCGCCGGCCACCTTTCGAAGAAGGTCGGCAGCCTCGTCGAGAGAAGTAGCCTGCATCTCCGATGCCTTATGGGAAAATTCCGACGTCATTTGTGCTCTCCTGCTTTTCAAGAGAGCGCGCGTTTAACAGCGCCGCATTCGAGGATGAGCGACCCGGCAAAGTTTGGCGACCACGGCGGGCTGTGCTGTCCAGAAGAGAAATTCGTTGCGAACTCGGGCGAGGTGCGCCCTGCCCCGACGTTCTATCGGGATTGTGAGCCAACCGAGCACCGCCCCCGTTGCTCGGTTGAATGTGGCGGACAGGCTCAATCCGTTGCGAGCCTGTCCGCCTCGGAGGGCTAGAAATGGAGCGAGATATGACGCCGCTGAAATTCACTGTGCGCGCCTCCGAACTGACTCTGGAGCGTCTGCGCGCGATTGAGCTATTTCGGAAGTGGGATGCTGTAATGGTGGAGCATCACGGCGAGCTGTACTATCGTTGGATGAAATACACAGTTCATTAGGCGGCGGATAAAGATCGGGACGTTGAATATGACGGGGCACTCCAACGGTCTGCTCAATCGTCAACACCCGCTTGTGAGGAACCTGCTTCCACTGGGAAACGGCCTGCGCTGTTATGCGCAGGATGGCTGCCAGGGCATCACCTTTCTGGGCGGCCCTCAACACTGCTTGCAGTCCCGGATCTGTTTTAAGAGCCATGGTCGCTATAAAGCATAGCTTTACCGCGTAGTAAAGCAATACTTGGTATGAATTGTAAAGTGTAGCTTTATATTGGCTGGATGGAACAGAGACTTACCCTCGGAAAAAGGATCGCTGCTGCGCGTCGCCGCAGCGACGGCAAGCTGACGCAAGCGCAAGTCGCCGAAGAACTCAGAGTTACACCCCAGGCCGTCTCGGGCTGGGAGCGCGATGAGTCCCGACCGGATATTGGCAAATTGGACGCCTTGGCTCGCCTTTTGGGCACCTCCGTCGATTATTTAATGGGAGGCGATCCCGATCTGATCAAATCCGTTCACACCGAACTCGACCAGCAATGGGCGGAGCAAGGCCGCCGCCTCGCGCAAAGCCCGGAGTATCAGAGGGTCTTCTTAGCCGAAAAATTAACGAAGGGGCCCCTCGGCGGAGCAGCAGATTTCCCTATCTACATCGCGGCTTCTGACTCCGAAGGCTCAATGACGATTGAAGCTAGCCCCATACAATTCGTGCGTCGCCCCCCTTTGTTGGAACGCGTTTCTGGCTCATACGGCGTACTGATAAGTGGGAATGACATGGAGCCGGCCTACAGGGAACGCGATCTCGTACTGGTGCATCCTCTCGCGCCCATGTCATCCGACGCCGATGTATTGCTCTTGAAGAGACCCCCGAGTTCAGGCGACGCACAGGCTTTGTTGCGAAGGCTAGCTCTCCAAGATGAGCGAACCTTCACCGTACGGAGGTTCAATCCACCGGAAAGCGTTACTGTGGCCCGTTCGGATTGGCCAATTTGCCACGGAATCGTTGGTCGCTTGAGCTCGCTTTATTTTTTGAATTGACTAAAGCATTACTTGACGAGCGCATAAAGAATTGCTTTACATGGTCCCGTCAACAGCGGGAGGCCCTCCATGCCGGTCATTGCGAAGCAGTCTCAGATTTCACCGCCAGTCATCAACTTCGCCTGCCCTACCGTACAAAGCGGCCTAAGCATCCTCATTGCCAACCTGAATGCGGCAGTTGCAGAGGTCGAAAAGTGGGGGCCGATCGAGGATCGCCTTTCGCTCGCCTACAATCGGACCAAGCCGGCCGCGCCGAAGGTCTATGGCGGCAGGAACGGCGCCAGCCGTGTCATCCGCGAGGGGCACGACGACGTGGTTATCGAAGCTTACGACTGGTTCTACACGTCGCGCGATAGCATCGAGAAGGATCGCGCCCGGCACCTTGAGGCCGCGACCAGCGTCCACGAGCGGGCAGAAGTCGAGCAGTGTTTCACAGCTCGCCTCACGGACTGGGATCGTCAAGAGCGTGCGTGCCGGCGTGCGATCCCGAAGGCGCTTCGCGAAGCAAAGCGCAATCTGAACCGGGCTCATAAGGCTTGGACCCAGGCCGAACTCGCTATCATCAACTTCCGCCCGACGTGCCAGCAAGACGCAATTGACCTGCTCGTCTACGCCGGCCGCGACGAGGCCCGCGGAGTATTCTTCACGCCAGACGACGCCGAGCTTAAGCACCTCATGCGCAACGTCGCCGTCGCGCTCGTCACGCTTACTGCGAACTGATGGAGATCGAAAGATGTTGCATCTCCCGCAATCGGCGCCCGGCCAGCACCGCTCCAAACGTCAGGACGGCACCGCCGATCCTGTGCTTGCTATGATCGCTGAGCACCAGAGGCTCGCAATGGCTTGGCAGTCGCTTTACGATCAATTGCAAGAAGCCGAGTTCGAGGCCACAAAAAAGCACGGCCCGCGTCCAATCGGTCTGATTCAGTGGCGGGGCTACACGATTGGCGCCGGCGAAATCGAAGCTCGCCGCGAGCAATTGCTGGAAGCTGGCGAGATCAATCGCGCCACAATCGAGCGAGAATACCTTGATGCCAAGGCTCGCTATGACGCGCAGATTGTGGCCGGTGTCGCTTGGGATAGGCGCGCCAAGCTTTCAAGGTTGAGCAAGGAAGTTGACCGACGTGTCGCGGCAGAACGGCGGTATGCAAAACGTCTTGCGAATACAACGCCGACAACGCCAGCCGCCGCTGCTGCGCTGGTTCAATACATACTGGACGAGGAAATTTGCACCGATAAGGGCTGGTGGCACTTGACTGCGCTTCGGAATGTCGTCGTCGCCCTCAATGACATGCCCGGCGGAATGCGGTTGTGATGCGCGTCGACCGATTCGGAGCATTTCAATGCGACAAATGAATATGACAGACCTTGTCGCTATGGCGAACGCCAACAGCGCGCTAGTGAATGGCACGATGGCGCCAATCTGGTCCCTGGTCGATGAGCACGACGTCGTCGTTGCCATTTGGCAGGACCCACGTCAGCCCGAAGGCGTCAGCGTCAAGATCATCAAAGGCTTCCCGATCATCGAAGTCGCTGCGGCGGCTGAGGAGGAGCTGCAGTGTCGGGTGACCGCGATCAAGTGTGTCGATCGCCAGCAGGCGATGGGGCTCTCTCTGCTCTGGGGAGAGCGTGCGAATAGTGAACGGCTGATCTGACCATGGCTCAAGATCCGGTCCACGATAAGCTCGATCTTCTCACACACTCGATGATGGAGAGCCGGGCAGAGAACAAGATCTACCGGCGCTCGATCGTTCAAGCACAATGGAAGAGTTCTGGTGTCATCCTGTTGGTCTTGATGATCGCTGTGATTGTCATCTATCGTTCGATGCCAGCATAACCAATGATCGATCAGTCAAGAGAGACTTAGCTTTGAGCGAGCCGCCCAAGACTTTGGAAGAGGCGGCGGCTTATTTCAGGGTCTCAAGGCGCTATTTCCAGGACTTCCTACGCAACAATCCATTTTACCGGACTATGGGGCGGCGTAAGCTGATCTTCCCCGAGGACCTCGCCCGCCTCAAGGAGGCGCTATCAACGCCATGCCCCTCAGCCTCCGACGTCCGCGCAAAGGCAAAAGTCCGAACTACACGATCCGGGGCACCTACCTCGGAGTCTACGTTGAACGAACTGCGGGTACTCCTGAACTGCGGGTCGCCAAACGGGTCCTCAAGGACATCAAGGACGCGATCGAGCGGGGGGACTATCGTCCCGCTCCGGAGGTAGTTGAGGCGCCGCGTCCCCCCACCTTCGCCGATGCCGCGCTCGCCTATCTTAAGGCCGGAGGCGAGGCCAAGTTTCTCGGCAAAATCATCGAGGCTACCGGCCCCCACGCGCTTCGGGACATACCACTCGCCGCAATCGATCAGATCGCGATCGATAACGCCGCGCGAGGCGTCTACCCGCTCGCACCGGCCACTACGCTCAACCGGCAATTTCACACGCCAGTTTCGGCCGTGTTGAAGCACGCCGGCATTGAGCGGAAGATCCGCCGGCCGAAAGGCTGGCGCGGCAGCAAGGCGACCGAATGGCTTGAGCCGGACCAGGCCTTCGCCGTTATCCGCGAGGCCTACGCCATAGAGCCGGAGTTCGGCCTGTTCTGCCTGACCCTGCTGTACACTGGCATGCGGCTCGGCGACGCCACCGAGGAGGCGCTGCTTCGAGGGCTGAAGCTCGACCAGGCCCTGCTCTACCTTGGCACTACGAAGAACAGCGAGCCCCGTCCGGTGCACCTTCCCCCGATCGTCGTGGAAGCATTCCGAAACGCACCGCCGCGTCCCGTGCGCCCCCGCAAGGTGGCGGGGACCGTCTTGGTGAACGGTGCTGCCGGCCGCAACCGCGCGGGCGCTGGCATCCCTTTCCTGGGCCGTCATGGGGACGAGCGGCTGTTTCGGTTCTGCAAGGGCGGCCGGTTGTACAAGATGCTTTATCTCGCCCTGGATAGGGCTGGCGTCGTGTTGCCCCGCCGCATGCGCGGCTTCCACATCTTCTGTCACACCTACGGCACATGGATGCACCGCTACGGCGGGCTCGACACTTATGGGCTGACCCGCACCGGCCGCTGGAAGGACCCGGATTCCGCGGACCGTTACAAGCATACTATGGCGAGTGCCGAGGCACGGCGGGCGGATCTGCTGCCGGTCCCCTCTGTCCCAACAACGCTAGCGCACGTCACCGGCAAGTGAGCCTGAGTTTCAATGGTGGGCGTATGCGGGCGAAATGGCTTGGCGCGAGAACAACTGCCGTATCAGCAACGGCGAACAGTATCTAATGACGGCGACGCTGCTTTGCAGCACCCGATGTCCCGGCAATGGAAGGATTATTGGCAGAAGCGATTGGCGGATTGATTTCTAAGACTGTACCGTGAATTGTTGTGTTATGCCCAATTGCGACTGAGACCATGATGGCCGCCGAAAACAAAAAAGAGCCCCTGCTTCATCTTTACATTGATGAGTCCGGCTCACGTCACCCGGATAGGCCGGGGACCGAGGCCAAGCACGGCAACGATTGGTTTGGGCTGGGCGGGATACTCATCAAGGATGAGGACGTTGCCACAGTGAAGCAGGGCCTTGCTGACTTCAAAAAACAATGGCCGAAGATCAAAGCCCCTCTCCACTTTACCGACATGAGGGCAAAAAAGAAGAACTTCGCGTGGCTAGGCACGCTGGAACAAGCAGAACTGAATCGATTTTGGGCGTCCTACCGGACCTTCTTGGCTGCTATGCCTGTGTCGGGGACCGCCTGCGTTATTGATCGCCCCGGCTATATCGCACGCGGTTATGGCAAGCGCGAAGGGGATGCGAAGTGGCTCTTGTGCCGAAGCGCCTTCGACATCCTCTTGGAAAGATCGGCCAAGTTCGCTCAAATGATCGGCCGGCGGTTGACGGTGTCGTTTGAGATGGCGGACCCCGGGACCAATCAGCGTGTGAAAAGCTACTACATCAACCTGAAACACAACGGCCTTGCTTTCGATAAGCAGAATTCGGCCAAATATGAGCCGATGACCGTTGAGCAGTTTTTCCACACCCTTCTGACCATTGAAGGGAAAGACAAGACAAACACGCTGATGCAAATCGCTGATAGCTACATCTATTCGATCGCGCGCGGGAGCTACGACGCGACTTACGATGTATATGATCAGATTGCAAAAGGCGGGAGGCTCATCACCGACCAAGTACCAGCCGATAAAGCCGCGATGCTTGGCATCAAGACCTACTGTTTTGATCAGATGAAAGGCCCCTAAAACACAAAAGGCCGGGTGTTACCCCGACCTTTTGCGCGGCCCCCATACGGAAGACCTACAGGCATAGCCTAACTGATAAATACCGGAGCCCACCTCCAAGTTCAATCCGGAACTGGAAAAATATTCTGACCCTACAGGCAACGATTTCTTAGCTTATTTAAGCCGTTGTTAATATTCGCCTATTTCCGGCCTATCGGTCGATTGCCCAAAGCATGTACTGCCCCCGGCCCTGTTCGCACCGGACAAGGCCGTTTTCCCGCTGAGTCCGAAGCGCGACTCCGACCCGCTTTGACATGATCCGCAAGAGCCGCTGCCCCTATTATTCACGAGCCGCTCCACTGAGCAGCAAGGCTTATAAGGGCTGGTAGGCTCCTAAGTGGTTTTGGGACAGGAGCTGGGCACGATCAAGGGACATTCGCGCCGGGGACCGAACGCTGCCTCAAAAAAAGCGCCACCTAGGGGGAATGAACGGGGAATGGCTGTGATAGCCAGAAAAGACTAGCAAGTTCAATGAAGAGAAAGGCCTTCACACGGGAGAGGTCCAAGGTTCGATCCCTTGTGCGCCCACCATTAGTCCAGAATTTACAGCAGCTTAGCGACTTGATTCCCCCACATTGTGCCCCGTAAAGTCTGGGGCACAACCCGGGCACGCTGCAAAAAAGCTCATTCCTCTACTTCGCCCGCCGCTCCGATCTCGACGGCAAATCAAGAAAGCTGGTTGATCTTTCACGTCGTCCCGCGACTTTTGGGCCAGAGTTTCGTTGAGCGCTCGACAGGCGCGAGCACGTTGTGCTCAAGGCAACCTTCGCTCGAGGTACCACCCGAGGAAGGTATCGTGCTTCCGCGGTTCCTTTGATGCTCCGCGCTTGCCGGTCTTGGCTGTGTTTTCCACTGCCGCCATGAGTTGCCGCCGCGTCAGCTCGGCAATGGCGAGCTCGAAATGGTGATCGAGACCACGTCGCCAGAGCAGATAGTGCTGGTTTCCAGTGACGACCTGCCGTCCGGTGAGGGACACCACACAGGGCCGCCTTCAATCATCAGGTTGCCAGCTCATGCACTGCTTCTCCGCCAGCTGTTGCCGTTGAGCCTCGCGCCCGACTTAGCTCGGATCGCTAGCGCTGGTGACGACTACGACGAGAGCCCTGTGGCAACATTGTAAAGCGGTAAGGGGCCAATGGAGCCGGGAGTTCGCTTTCGGCATCCCCCTACCTCGGGGTTGGCTTATGGTCATCGCCTTTCCAGATCGTGATGCTACTCGGCGTAGTGCTCGCATGGCCCGCAAAAGGGCCCAGTTCGCACCCTCCTGGATTACGACCGAGTATCAAACCGTCATCGAGCATTGGCGGATCGGGTCTGACCAGCTCCGTGGTGCTCACGCCCGCATTCGGATCAACTGCCATTTCGGAGTCTCGTTCAAGCAGCTCTCGCAGGCGCTCGATGCGAGCGAACCGGAATGGATGGACTGGTTTGATCATCGGGTTAGGCCCCTCGGGTCGAATGCGAACAATCGGATGATGAAAACGACGAGCGCGCGACGGGTGACGCTCATGAATCGAGTTGTCGGTTCTCCGCTGAATGCCAGTCCGCGCCATGGAGGCGGATCATCTCCCGACGGGACCGCTCGATGAAGATGCGCTCAACGCAGAAGCCGGCTGCAACTGAAGCCGCCAGCGCAAGGCCACAGGCCATATAGTCGTTGATGAAATTCCAAAAAATGTTACAGCCGGCAACTCCTACAAAAGTAAGTACCATGACCATATTGCGAAATGCCTTAACCATGCGCCCCCCGGTCAGTCGGCGAGGATCATCTAGCATTGCAACCACGGCGATTGGCAGCGTTTGACCCTTGTGATGCGCCGTCTTTCTGCTCGTCGGCTTGGGTCCGGCCGCGCTTGCCGACCGCCGTGGGGCTCGCTCTTCCCACTTAAGAGGGCACCCGGGAACGGGGCAGTGATAGCAACGCCGGCATACTTCATCACGGCGGGCTCCTTTGCCGTCCTCTTCCGCGTCAACAACGCCACGCCAGCAAACGGATGCCCGGCCTGTTTTAGAACTATCCGGCGCGCGTGATCCGAAACGCTGGCTGGTTCAGCGCGGGCCGCAGCACAGGCCCGCCGCGTTGTTGCCCGCGAAATATCCAGAGCCCGCCCGAATTGGTTAGTGGGTTGTTAGTCGGCGTTCGGCAGCCTCGCGGTCAGCGCTGCCGATCACCGCTAGCCCAAGGTAGCGCAAGCGATGGCCGGCGGCAGTGATGCCCGCCGGCCATTTCATTCAGTCTGCGTCGTCTAGGCTTAGTGGGACGGCGAGGCTGCTAGCGAAGCCCGCAGTCATTCCACTAATCGTTTCGTCAGACCTTTTGGTTAGCAATCTGCCGCTGATGCGCGAGGATTGCCGCACCCAGTCATGCAATCCAGACGTTCCGCCTGTTTCACGTCCGGGTGGTCCTTTACTTTGTTCGGCGTGGTTTTGGGGAACACGCATATGCCGCAGGGGTTTGTCTACATTCTCGTTTCGCCGAACAGCGACTACATAAAGATCGGCCGCACCGAGCGGCCCATTAGCGAACGGCTTCGCGGAATAAATGGGGGCGAGGCATATGCTCCTCACGGTCCATGGGAATTGTCCGATTTTGTCCACGTGACGGACTGCGTCGCAATAGAGAACGCTCTCCATCGTCACTTTCGCAACCGAAACGTAGAGATCGACGGAACGCGGGAGCTATTCAGCGTGGCTCCGCACGAGGCTAGAGAACAATTGCGTTCGATTAGCGAGCCGCTCCGCGTCGATCCCGAAAGGACGGATCGGCTCTTCCACAATCCCGATGTCAGCCTGTTTCTCTTCCGCTTGTTCCAGCTTTCGGGATTGTACGGCAACCTCGACATTCAAGGCGCGTGGACCTTAAGCGTTCTCCCGCAGACCAACGGCGGGCGTTGGTTCACATTAAACATCGGGTCTCACGAAGTCGCTTTCAGCACTCGAACCCCTGTGGACGGAAAGTTTTCGCACTACCTTGTGCTCGACCGTCTGATTTTGGAGTATCCCAAAACGATCATGTGGCTTGGCCAGCGTGCTGGGGATGTTCAACCGGCCGACTACAAAGCTGCTGAACGTGCGGTGAGTGTAAGTTTCGACGAGGATTTTGCAAAGGCCGAACGCATCTTCGCTCTCGACGGAGTTCGTCGCGCAATGGTCGCCTACTGGGCCGATGCTCTAGCCGATCTGCGCGAGAGGAATGCAAAGAGTGTCTACGCGAGGTACCATTCTTATGATGCTGTGTCGCAGTTGCTCGAATATAAAAGAGCAAGAGACAAGGTGGTGGTAGGCGAGCGATGAAGCGACCCTCCAAGGACGGGAGCGCCTTGGTGGAGCGGGCCCGCCAGCAGCCATCCCGGCGGCGCCCTCGCTCAGCCCGATTGGCGCCCTCTAGGCGGACCGCGGTCGATTGTTGAGATGGACCAAAGCGCGTCGTGCGACTGCCGTGAGGTCTGTTGAGGCCCCTTGTCCTGCCTCAGCCGCTTGGATCTATTGCTCCGCGATGTACTTCCGGCTCTCGTGATCGCCACCGTGCGCAAGCTCGGCACACACTTGCACTAGGACAACGTCCATGTTTGCCTTGCCTGCGGTGAGACCATGAGCTTCCGAAAATCGATCTACGAACCATTGCATCAACGGTTGTTGAGCGAGCGTGGACAAATCGTTCGGCGAACCTTCTCCGAGATGGAAGAGATACTTAGGAGAGAGCTTCCGGCATCGGCACACAAATCCACGGCGTGGTGGAGCAACGAAAGCTCCATGAAGGTTGGCATACCCAAGCAAGGGCTTGGATGAACGTCGGCTTTCGGGCGCATGCTTCGATTAAAGATCGCATCGTCGAATTCCGCCGGGTTTGATCAAGCTGTCCGGTTTAGCGCTTGTCGAAGGCCTTCGCACGCTGGAACAGCACGGTTTGAAATCCGGTGATGATCAACTTGTTCAACGTCTCACAATCGTTCGGCGACAGGTGGGGAAGCTGGCGCGAAGTCTTCCACTGCTCAATGGCGGCGGTGACAGCGGCGCGCAATTCGTCATCAGTCGGGCTGGTCATTGGTCGACCTCAATGCGATCACTTACAGCTTGGTGCCTTCTGAAGCGGATGCAATTGAACCTTCGATGTATCGGTTGTGGGTTACTTCAGCCGGGCGAACGGACGATGCGATTGCTACCTTGATTCCGCTGCGGATGTGATCTTGAGGACTTTGGAGATCGATCGCCGTCGCTCGATCACTCTAGTAACTGAGCAAAGAATTTCCCACTCGTCCTACTCGCTCGCCCCCGCTGTTTTTGAAAGCGCTGCAAGCGAGCGTAGACCGCTTGGCGGGTGCGGCCTAGCCGTTCGCCGACCTCCTCAGCTGTGGCACCTGCGCCAAAGAGCGAGAGCAATTCCGCCTCTTCGTCCGGCAACCACGGACGCGTCGATGTGCGATCGTTCGTCATTCGCGATGCCTGCAATGCCTAAATGCGCGGCGGCGCTGGCCGCCGCGGCGGGTCGGGAAAGCGAGCTGGCCGCTCTGAGCGCGGCGGCGCCGGCAAGCGGCTGGGCTCAGGCGCGCGATTACCGCGCGTCATCCACGCTGCTAGACGAGCGTAGCTTCGCCTGAGAGCCGGAACGAACCAAGCAGATGCGTCCTCGTGTTCCATGCCGCAGAAAAATATCCATGAACCATTTAGAAAAGATTGCCGGCTGTTCCCGTTCCGTAATTGATCGTAAACAATGCGATGGCAACAAAACGGCCATGGAAACCGAACGCCCGCGCAGGCCGCCTTTTAATCAGTATCACCGGCAAATGCTCGACCCTCTTCGTGACCGCGATTGGGTGTCTTCTTCGAAGCTTCCCGATCACCCCGGAACAACGCTCGCTCTTTTACGAAACGGATGGATGGAGCGACGCTCAAACGGCGAAGGTGTCGAATATCGTATGACCGAAGCCGGTCTGACAGAACTTTGCCGCCCCCGATAGTCCGCAAACCGGGTGGGAAACGACGAACGTGTCAAAGGCCATGGAACTGATCGTCGCTAGCTACGTGAAGGTGCGGGACCGTCGCGCTCTGGTCGACTTGCTGGCACATCCTCGCAAGGTGCTCGCCCAGCTGCAAGCCGTATCGGGCATCAACCCAGAAAACGCAGTAAGAGCGATCCAAGATGAACTGGCGGTGATCGAAGCCGGCCTCGAAGAACTTAAACCTCCGCCCGGTTGGCTGCCTGAGAACGAGTGGAGCTAGCGATGCGCGTCAACAAGATCAATTGGGACAAAATCGGCCGGGTGACGGAGCCGGGTCGATACAAGTGCTTTTTCGGATATCTGACCGTCACTTCAGACGACATCGAAGTGTGGACGCGTTACCCCGACGCCACTTTCACCTTGATCACACGGCCGACGACTGAGCAATCGGTAGGCGAAGATTACCGTCTAGGCGCGTTCGACATCGGCAATCCTCAACAGTAGGACGGTCCGCCGTCGTCGTGTACGGCGCAGCCTCGACGGGCGTTATCTCCGAGAGGATCGCGATCGGCGCTATCTCGCGGGTCGTGAACGGAACCAATAGCGGTCAAGAACCCGAAGCATTTGGCGAGGCTCGCGCAGTCACAGCTCACGATGCATCTCGAAGTTTCGCAGCTGTTGCTCAGTCAGGAATTCCGACGCAGGCCCTGACGTTCCTTCTTGGGCATTCACCGGCAAGTACATTCCGGTGGGGCTTCTCGGTTCCCGAATTAACTTCCCGCGAGGAGATCAAGCGTAACTTGAAGAATTGATTGCAGCGGCGAATCGGAGGGTTAGCTTTGTGCACCGGACATTGCCCCCGTCCGGGGCCCAGGCGAAGCCGTCGCGCCATCATATTCGGCGTGGCGGCTTCGAACGCGCGCGAGTGTGATTTTGAAGAGGCCGTCAAAACAGGAAACGCTCGACCTCGTCGAGATGCGTCGACAGATTATCGCTCTGCGAACCCGGCACTCTGACAACGCCCGTGTCACGTATCTCTTGAACCGGTTGCTGATCAAGACTGCATATCTCACCGAAGCAGAGAGCGCCGCTCAGGCGAAACAGCTGTGGGATGCATTCACTGAAACGATGGCAGATGTTGAGAAGATCATCACGAGTAAGGCTAACAAGTAGATCCGATTGCGTAAGGCGAGCGCTGCGTTGATGCTACCTGTCGTCGCTGAGGTGGCTATGTCTGGCGTAACCGCCGCCTTCGCGGCAAGGGGCCGCCGCCATCACAAGCGGCGGCCCCGCCCGTAAGCGGCCTAGTAAGCACCCCGCACTACTCGGGGCGGGGAGGGCAGTCTCGGAGAAAACCGGCGGGCAAACGCGAGCACTGCGGCTTCGTCGGTTGCGAGCCCGATCTTCTGGGCGAGCATCACGTCGCCAGCTGCCAGAGCCCGTTCGGGAACGAAACACCACCCGATCTTAGGCTGTGTTTCTTCATCAAGCTCCAAAACATTGCTCATGGTGCCCTGATGAATTTGATATCGTCGGCCGGTGTGAGAGCCCGTGACTTCCAAATAACCCTCGGCATCAAACTGCGCACGCTGATCCGGAGACAGAAAATTGCGCAAGAGACGCCGTGCACGCGCTTCCGGCCCATTTTGCTCGACCAAGCTCCAATGCAGCGAACGCAGGGCGCGCAAACGCGCACTACTGCCGACGCCGTTGCGTCTGAACAAAACGATATGCTGTGCCGCGAGGGTGGCTAGCCGCCGACGAGGCGCGGGTAAAACAGCGTCTCGTCCGCAGTCGGATCAAATGTCCGTACGACTTTGAGATCGCCGGCCGGCGTCCGAGTAGCAGCGGTGAATCCTTGGTCTGTCAACTTCTTGAAACGCCGCTCAGCCTTGACCAGCCCCTTGGGGGCGGTTTGGTCAAAAAAATGTCTGCTGTCGCCTGTGTGGTCCATCACGATCTGGGTAGCCATGGAAGAGAACTCCGTGGGTCCTAGCCTAGTGTGGAAGAACCTCGCGGCGCCGGCTGGTGTTCCTAGTCCGGGGAAATTTGCTCTGTGTCCCATTAGGCGCCCGTGAGCGGCATCGACGAAAGCCTGATCCGCCGCGACCGGACCCCAGCGCAGCGCAGCGAGCTGATCGCGAAGCGGAAGGCGGCATATGAAGCCGTGCATCCGGAGACGAAGCACGGCGCGACCGGGGGCCGCGGGAAAAAAGATGCCAACCTGGCGTCTTTTACTTCCGATACCGCCGCTAAGACAGGAAAACCCCAACGGACAATCCGGCGCGACGCGACCCGCGCCAAGGCGCTAGGCCGCGATCTGGACCGTGTTTCAAGACGGTTCGCTGGGGCCCGACTCGACGATGCATGATCTCGTTCTGAAAGGGATGGTTGCGGCAGTGTTCGCAGATCAGGGACACCATTTCAGTAAGATACCGCAGCGCGAGATCGTGATGAGAGAAGGCCACGGCGTCGAAGGCGACGCACACGAAGGTCCCTTCGTTCGGCAGAGGCATCTCGCCCGAAGGCAGCCTCGCCTGCCCAATCTGCGTCAGGTCCACCCGATACCGGCCGAGCTTTTCGACACGCAGCGCAGATACCGCTGCGAGCTCGATGCGGGAGAGTTGGAAGTGAGAACATCACCATGGCAGGCCTGGACCTTGAGCGAATGCCCCGGGAGCCGAATGTGGCCGGGATCGACCGCCGTCGTGGAACTGACCGGGCTCCGAACGCCCTGCGTGCTCATCGACCGCTTCCGGTCAGGCCTGAAACGACGCGTGATCTCACCCGAGAAAGCAGGCCCGGCGTTCAGATGCGGGGTTCTGGGCATAGTGAGAACCGGCGGCCGTGTCGCCACGGCGATTTCGCGCGAGCGGTGCTGCCGAGCCCTCCCCGGTGCCCTTGTGTCCGTAAAAGCTGTCAGAGTGTGCGAACGGGCGGTTGCGCCCCAACCGCCCGTTGCTTGAACTGAGCCCGTTGCGCCCAAAAGCGACAGAGCTTGGAAAAGAGCGAGGGACAGCTCCGGCGTCTTCCTCAACCCGAACAGTTGCAAGGGCTTCGAGCCCGAACCGAGCAAGGAAGGGAGTGGATGATGGCACAAGGTGATCTCGTTGTCGTGGGTATCGATGTCGCCAAAGGACAAGGTGGATACGTGTATTCGCTCTTTGTCGCTGCGGCAGATCTTCCCGGCTACCCCCCAGGGACAGCGCAAGCTGGTGGCCTTGCTAGAATCCGCTGCGCTGCGAGGGATGGGTCTACGAGATCAAGGCCGACGGCTACCAAGCCCAACTGCATCTGCATGAGGGGGACGCCAAAGTCTATTCGCGTATTCCTCGAATCTCTGACCGCCGGCACCTGAACTTCTTCGATCTCGCATCCCTGGCAAGCCTGCCGCCTTCGCAGCCCAGCTCGTCGCCATGCGGCGCATCAGCTGGATCGTCTACGCCAAACGGCCGTTCGGCGGCCTCGCGCGGGTGCTGGCCTATCTCGGCCGCTATACCCATCGCGTTGCAATCGCCAACAGCCGGCTCGTAGCCCTCGACGAGGATCACGTCACCTTTACCTGGAAGGACTACCGCCAGAACGGCGCGACAAAGATCAAGAAGCTCAAGCTCGGCGAGCTCATCCAAAGGATCGAACGCGAGAGTGGCGCCTCGACGATGCCGGCGATCGCCGCTTGGGAAAGTGCTTCAGTGCGGCGGAGATGAATCGCGAGCCAACAATGCCCGATCGCATATCGAGCTGGTCAACTATGCGATGCTTTTCAAGCTCAAGGCCACCGCCGCCGAATAACACCGGCCTCCATCCCGCCATCGAACGCGGATGGCTCGAGCTGCACGAGTCAGGCGCCTATGTCCGGATATTGAAGACAAAGGCTGCCAACCGAGATGGCCTTACTGATAGCGGAGCACTTTAATTGATGGCTGTATCGTCAACCGGTAAACAACGAGATGAGCCGCTCCGAAAGCCTCGATCAGATTGCCGCAAGCAGGGCAATAGTACCTGCCCTCCGTGCCACGCTCGGAGGTAAGCTCAAGACGGCGGAAGCCAGCACCGCACTCGGACCACGTCGCATCACTCTTTGTCATGCTCCGACTCCTGACGCTGCGCGTCGCCACGATTCTTCAACATATACTTGGTTGCGGCACATCTCCTTTGCCCAGATCCTCGGTCGCCATCACCATTGCGGGTCCGCTGATGCCCACCCCTTGCGCGTGTACCGACGAAGTTCACATAGATACACGCGATGGAGGTCGATGTCGCAGCCAAACCGGCGAAAGAAGTCTCCATTCTCGACAGAGCTCGCGCAACAGCTGGCCGCGCAGATTCCTCGTCATCTCGGTCCGTCCGGCAGATCATAGTTGGTACGAATCGGACAAACATCAGCCCGTACAGACACGTGTAACGGATGAAACCTCCGCCAGTAAAATACGCGATGTTCAAAACGTCCATTCGAAGTTTCTCATCGTCATACGGCCTCGCCAGCCTATTTGCGTCGAATTCTCCCGCTGTGCCGAGGATTTCCTGCATCCCGTTGCATGGAAGCGATCACGAGGTGGCCCTGCAGCAGGCCGTTAATGAGGCCGTGCCCCGAGCCAATTGCACCGGGTACGTCGATGACCCATAGCAAATAAGGATTCGCAAGCTTGTGAGCACAGTGTCGGCTCTTACCAAGAGTCGCGCGAAATTCCCGCCTGTGCACAACTCCTTCGCGCATCCGTCATGCGCGCGCTAACACTAGCTGATTTAAGATTGTCGCAATCGGCTACTCGCTGCAGCCCAAGTCAATCGTTTACAGCGAATTAAGCAG
This sequence comes from Bradyrhizobium sp. MI1.10, assembly GCF_055811035.1. Classification (NCBI taxonomy): domain Bacteria; kingdom Pseudomonadati; phylum Pseudomonadota; class Alphaproteobacteria; order Hyphomicrobiales; family Nitrobacteraceae; genus Bradyrhizobium; species Bradyrhizobium sp. MI1.10. The sequence goes on along the minus strand of NZ_JBVVPN010000038.1, from coordinate 38,307 downwards.
AGCAGGATTTGATGCCGCGCGGACAGGAAGCTTGGATCTCGGGGATGTGTGATGGGTGCTGCCAGGAAGCAATCCGTGAAATTAGATACGGGAATGTTCGAGGGCATGCCGGTCCTGCGTCGCAAGTGGCAGGCTGCACTCAAGCCCGGCCAAACTCTTCCCCGCTACGAAGATGTGCTGCTGGGCAGCCTCGGGCGACTCGCCGATCACATGATGCTGCTCAAGTGCGAGAACGACGCATTCGCCGTTTCGCGGACGGGTCGCTATGCGCAGGAATGGCTGGGCGATGAGCGCTGGGACGTTCCGATGGACGCGCTGCGCCCGGATTGCGCGACCGTCCTCAGTGAGGCAGCCGCGAACGCGATTGCAAACAACCGTCCTTATCTCACCGCCGCTCATTGCGTGCGCAACGGCATGGTGCGAACGTATGACGTGCTCGCGCTGCCGACCTTCGCGCGTTGGCGGCGGAACGCTGGTCGGCGCCTACGTCAACGAGCGCGGCACGGAATACAATCTGCCCGATGCGATCTTTTCTACGACCGATGACGGCGTAATCTCGCTCTCGACCATTCGCGATGCGACGGGCCAGCCGGTTGATTTTCAGGTCGTGCACCACAATCAAGCAGCAGTGAGACTCCTCAACGTGGCAGAGCGAAGCCTGCTATGGCAGCGTCTGAGCAACGGAGGCCACCTGCTCTGTTCGCAAGCGGTCGTAGGGCGGTTGCGGGCTGCGGTTAAGGACGACCAGGGTGACCAGTTCGAGATCGACAGCGATGATCGCAGCCTTCGGTTGGCAATTAAGGCCTTCGGCGGGATCCTTTCCCTGGTCATTTCCGACGTCACGTCCTTAAAGCGCCGAGACGCTTCGTTCAGACTGCTGTTCGACTCCAATCCAATGCCGATGTGGGCGTTGGACTGCGAGACGATGGCCTTTGTGAGGGTCAACGACGCGGCGGTGCAGCACTACGGTTACGCTTGCGAGACCTTCCTGCGGATGAAAGTTCACGAGATCTGGCCAAGGGAGGAGTGGCTCAGCTATACGCAGGCGCTGCGGGACGTCGGCGATACCTACCAGTCCGAACATCACTGGCGTCACGTGAAAGCCGACGGCACCGAGATTTGTGTGCTCACCTTCGGGCGACGAATCATGCTCGAAGGGCGCGAAGGCTACCTGGTCGCGGTGGTCGACATCACCGAACGGCGTAAGGCCGAGGCCCGCATCGCCCATATGGCGCTCCACGATGGATTGACTAACCTCCCCAACCGCGCGTTCCACCGCGAGCGTCTAGGCGAGGCGCTTGAAAGTGGCAATGCAGCCTGCAAACGCGTCGCGGTGTTGTGCATCGACCTTGACCTCTTCAAGAACGTCAACGACTCCTTCGGGCATCCCATGGGCGATTGCCTGCTCAAGCAGGTCGCCAACCGGCTGCGGTCGCGTGTAGCCAGCAACAATCTGGCGGCACGCCTCGGTGGCGATGAATTTGGAATCATCCTGGCCGACGATTCCTCGCCGAAGCAGGCGAGCGATTTCGCCGCCGGGCTGATCAGTATGTTGAGTGAGCCTTATGAGATCGACGGCAATCAGGTGGTGATTGGCGCCTCGATCGGAATTGCACTTTCGCCTGGCGACGGCACGAGTAGCGAGGAACTGATGCGCAACGCCGACATGGCGCTCTATCGCGCCAAACAGGATGGCCGCGGCACGCAGCGTTTCTTCGAGCGCGAGATGGATCACCAAGTGCAGCGGCGCCGCGAGCTGGAGCTCGACCTGCGCCGCGCTTTTGCCAATGGAGACTTCGAGCTGCACTACCAGCCGCTGGTCGACGTCGCGCGTGACAAGATCTCAGGTTTTGAGGCGCTCCTGCGCTGGCTCCATCCGGAGAAGGGCATGATCTCGCCGGCGGAGTTCATTCCGGTGGCGGAAGATATCGGGCTGATCGTCTCGCTCGGCGAGTGGGTATTGCGTGAAGCCTGCAACGAGGCGGTGAAGTGGCCGTCCGAAATCAAGGTCGCGGTCAACCTGTCGCCGGCACAATTCCGTAGCCGTAATCTGGTCCAGGTGGTGATTTCAGCGCTCGCCAATTCGGGTTTGTCGCCCAAGCGGCTCGAGCTCGAAATCACCGAGTCGGTGTTCCTGGCGGAATCCGAAGCCAATCTCGCCATCCTGCACCAGCTGCGCGAGCTTGGAGTTTCCATCTCTTTGGATGATTTTGGAACAGGTTATTCCAGCCTGAGCTACTTGCGCAGCTTTCCGTTCGACAAGATCAAGATCGATCGCTCCTTTGTGAAGGATCTCGCGAAACGTTCCGACTGCGTCGCTATCGTGCGCGCGATCTCGGGCCTCGGGCGTAGCCTCAACATCACCACAACTGCGGAAGGGGTGGAGACGACCGAGCAGCTGGATTGGCTTCGCGCAGAGGGCTGCAACGAGGTGCAGGGATTCTTATTCAGCGGCGCCAGGCCGGCCGCTGAGGTGGAGCAGCTCTTGCGTCGTTTTGGCGCGAGGGCCTCAAGAGCGGCGTGAAATTTCGGGCCCGACAGCACCAGGTTCGTAAGGATTTGCGCACAGATCCGGATCGGGGTCGGAGACCGTCTCTCGTGACGGCGCCGCATCTGGGAGCGCTTTTTTTTGCTGCGCTAGCCGGTGGCGAGGATGCGCCCGACCGCCTGTCGTGCAACTCCTACGCCGATACATGATGTAGTCCGATTGCAAATGCTGCACACCGGATAGAGACTGCTGTAAGAATCCATCTCATCAGCTAGGAAAGGCGGGCTTGACCACGAAGACCACGAAGAACGAGCACAACGCGGGCGACGCCGCTTTTGACTTTCCTATGAGGGAGAGTACGCGTTAATCTTGCTACGGCGCGAAACTGACGACGACGCGTTAGTATGGCTTGAAACGCTGGACGACGTCGTTCTCGTCGGCCAACGGCGAAACCTTTCTGGAGCAGCTGAAGCATTCTCTTAAAGATAAGTCGCCTGCGCTGACGGTCGCGAGCGTGAAAGACATTGAAGGCCTGGATCGACATCCTGCCGAGCTCGACCTATCCCCAACCTGGCTGCACCTCGAGGGAGCGCGATCCGTTTGCAGATGCCATAGCATTAAACGAGGATGCCGCCGGAACGCGGCGAACTGCCCATCGATTTTGCTGGAAACGTGCGTCCCATCGCGGGGCCAGCAGGAATTGTGCGCCTCATTTGAATAATAATCTCGAGATTGGCTGGAAAGGGAACGAAGCGGCGATTGCCGATCTCTATTCCTCGCCGCAGAGGTCGCTCATGGGCAGTCATGATCTTGTCTCCAGCAGTTTCCTAGGGCTGACCGCAGTAGGAGTTGCGCTACTCTGCTCGAGCCTGCTTGTCTTCGTCTTCACATGAGGTGAGCCGTCGCTCGTGTGGCCCCTCTCTGCTCATCCAGTTCATCGGCTGGACGGACTGCTTCCCTGGGATTGAAGGCTGGCATCAGCGATCGCCGCTTGAGCTGTGTAACCATGCACGTCACCGGTTCGTCACGTTGCCTGCGAGAAGTCGCCAATGAAATTGAGATTGAACATGGCGCAATCTGGGGCTATGGCGCCGGAGAACATGGCATGCAGGTTTTCACTAACTTCGGAATCGATCGAACATGTCCGGATCTATAAAGCCGCCTAAGCGCTCGCCGCCAGAATAATCCAATGAGCCCGCGGCCTATGCGGGGATGCTTACGGCCCACTCTCCCCCGAAGACGTGCTCTCCGACGCCGGCCGATCCTCAACGCACATTGCCCCCGTAAACCGGCACAACCTTAAGGTTGGACAATCGGATAGTTTTATGTTGCGCAGGTTTAGGCTGGGATGTGTGGTGAATGCTGCGATAGCAGCCCTTGGAGCCGGGCCGGTCGCGCGGCTTTTGAAAAAATATATCTGCTTTGCGCGCGGGGTCGACGACCTGACAGTCGCCGAGAAAGTCTATGCGATCGCCGGGTTTTTGGGAATTGTTACGGCCTTTCTTCTGGTCATGTCGGTCCAGACCGTGCGACTGCAGAATTCCTATCGTAATATGCAAGCCTCCTCCGCTGCTGCGGCGATCAATTCCGGACTGGTCAACGCATCCGTCTATGCGATCGTGATGGACTCACGCGGCATCTACATGTCCACCGAACGAGCCAAGGTGAAAGAGTTCGGGGACGGAATCCTCAAGCGCAACCACGAGCTTGCGGAGGTGATGAACGGCTGGGAGCCGCGGTTCGTTCGGAAGACTTCGAACAGTTCGCATCCCTCAAACGGCGGATTGCCAAATTCATCGATTTCCGCCGGGAGTTGGTGCGCCGGGCGGTGGAGATTAGCCCCGCAGCTGCCCGCGAGTTTGGGGACACCGAAGCCAGCAGCACGGTTCGCAGCAGGCTGAATGCGGATTTGGAAGCGTTGCAGCGCGGCTACAACGAACGCACTCGCGAAGCAGATGGGCTCGCCGAACAGAATTGCTATGCGGCATGGTACCTGTTCATGCTGGGTTTGGCGGCGCTGGTGCTTGCCGCGCTTAACGTTCTCGTGATCCGGGATTCGGTGCTGGCGCGGCTCTCAGACATTGCCCAAGCGACCGATCGCATCAGAACCGGGGACATCGGAAGCGAGGTGCCACATCTGCGACGCCAGGACGAAATTGGCCGCCTGGCACGCGCCGCGCAGAACTTCCGCGAAGCTGTCGCTCAAGTCTTTGAGCTCGAACAGCTTGAATTTGACCTCTGCAAACAGCGCGACGCCGCAATGGCCGAGCGCGACGCGTTCAACGACAGGTACCAGAGCAAAACGTGGCAGCTCTCCGCCGCTATCAACAGCATGCCGCAAGCCCTTATCATGCTCGACGGCAAGGCACGTGTGATTGCAATGAACAGCAACTATCGCCGGATGTATAATCTACCCGAGACCATCGAGTCAGGGTCCTCGCTCGAGGGGATCCTGGAGCACGGGCTGTTCAGCGGCGACATCAAAAAGTACGTTTCGGCCATTCTCGTTCGCATCGGAAAGAAGGAGCCGGCAGCTTACGAGGTAAGGCTCAACGACGGCCGGATCGTCAAGATTTATGAACGGCCTATGGATGGGGGCGGCTGGGTCTCCGTCCAGGAGGACGTTACGGAACAGCGGCAGAAAGAGCGTATTCTCGAGCGTACCGAACGGCTGCTCGCCACCGTCGTCGAGAACGTGCGCGAAGGTATCATCGCCAAGGACGCGCGCAGTCTGCGCTATCTGTTCATCAACAAGGCGGCCGAACAGCAGCTGGGTATGTCGCGCACCGACATTGTCGGCAAGACCGCGCGCGAATTGTTTTCCTCTGAAACGGCCGAGCTGATCGAAAAGCGCGACCAGCAGCTACTTGCGCAAAGCCAGCAGCTCGAGCCTATTGTCGATACGATCTGCAATCCAGTTCGTGGCCGCCGCGTGATCTCGTGGAGGCGTTTGCAGATTGGCGCCCCCGGGGAGGACTCGCACATGTTCGTGAGTATGGTCGAAGACCTCTCCGATCAGGTTGGGACCGTCGATTAGCAGCTGGCCTTACGTCACCCTCGGCAGGCGAATGCGGGCACTATCGCTCATTTCTGTGCCAAATGGTTGGCATCCGCCCGAGGAAGAGTTCTCCACCAGTGCTGGCCTAGCTTGTCAGGTGTGTCGCTCTCGCAACGTCACAATTGTTCCATCGGCCTTCGAATCGTTTTTGACTTCACAGGGTGGCGAGTCCGGCGTTTGATTATGGCGGACCCCGGGGTAAGGTCTTTTATCTCGAAGACAGTTTGAGGCGGGTTCAAGAGGCCGCTGTCCAGCGCCAGCGGTCTCTTCGTTAGCTTCATCGGGAAAGTTCGTCCGATGCCGACGCAAGTATGGGCTCTCGCCACGTCAATCGGCTGGACGGTCGTCGTGGCCGCGATCCTGCTCTATTTGATCTTCAGCCCTGGCTAATCCGGCGCCTCTTAAAGGGGGGCGAGACGCCTAATCGTCGTGATTGCGCAGCCGTGGCCACGGGACTGCCGGGCGCATAGGGGCCGTGCCAAAAAGAGGACCTGCAAGCGCCCCGCCGAATTGGGAAAGTCCGCGGAGGAGAAATCGCTGTCTGCCGGACCCTTGAAAGGACACGCCGAACGTGAGGTGACGCCAGCCGCAGTGACTACGCGGCTGCCACGGATCGCGAGCAATCACCGATCGTAGTCGACATCGACATCGATATCGATATCGGCATGCCGATCGCGGCGGTATTGATGCTGTTGCTGCCGTTGGCTTCGACAACGACATGTCGACCGATGATGATCGGCACCATGTTGCCGATCAGCATGATGCTGCTGGCGGCCGTCGCCGGAAACTATGCCTCACCGAGCAGTCGACGGCATTGCCCGGCTCTTGCGATCAGGTGCTTGGCGAGATGCCCGATGATGGCATTGTCCAACCCGTCTTTCTGCGCTTGCTCCCGTACGGCGGCCACAATGTCCGGAAGCTGCTCGGCCATGGAAATCAGTCCGGCGATCACCTTGTCAGGATCGAGGCGCGTTTCGCGCGCGAACTTCTGCCAATCGCGCAAACTAATCTGGCTGAGCTTGTAATCACCGCCGATTTTCATCGCGAGCTTGATCTTCTGCAGATCGACGTCATCGTAGGGAAGAATGCTGGCGATGTCGTAGAGCGGCGCGAGCCGTACATGGGGACCGCCGGCCAGCAGCAGCGAATAATTCTTGGCATGAGCATCCGTACCCGCAATCAGCCAATTGAAGCCTAGCGCGTCGACAAACGTGTCAACGTCGGCGACGCGATCCGTGGAGTAGGTGCGCAAGAGCTCGATCACATCGGCAGGGCTTGGTCCGCCATCGTTTTGATACTTCATGGTCGGCAGGATGCCGAGCGCCTGGCAGATATCTTCCTGGTGGACACGGACGATCTCGTTCCCACTGAACTGCCGGTCGTAGCGCTCGATGACGATGGCGATTTCCTTTCCGAAATGCATCACCTGGGTGTCGGCGGCGGGCAGACCGAGATTGCGCGCAAGTATGAGGCAGATATGTTCGTTTTCCGCGTGTCCATCGAAATGGCCGGTCGGCGGTTTGAGGATGTGCGTGGTCGGGATGCGCCCAGAGGGAATTCCCCACTTGCCCTTTTGCAGAAGCAAGGCGGTTTTGGGTTGGGCACCCGCAAGGCTGAATTGTCCAGTATCGCGCGGCAACCGCCAGGCGGCGTGATCCTCACGTAAGGTCTGCAGGCGTTTGGCGATCGCCGTTTCGTCAAGCCATTCGACCTTGTCTTCGGCCCCGCTTCGCAAGGCCTCCAGCCGATCGGGCGTGACGAACTGAACGGCACCCGCGCAGTCCTCGCCGACATGGGAAATAAGGGCAAACACGTTGCGCGCGGACACCTGAAATCTTCGGGCCCACCGTTCGAGCACGCGTTCGTTGTCGGGCAGCAGTCCCCAGAGGAAAGCCTGCACGACGGAAGGTCCGTGCTCTTCGGCCGCGAGCGGCATGGACAGCGACAGCGGATAGGCTCCTTCGGCTTGGCGCCAGTCGTTGTCATAGACAAAGGTGAGCCGGCCGCGGGCGTCATTGCGCACGCGGCCGATTTCCCGACCATCCAGCAGAGCAACAAGTTCGCTCGTCATGCCTTTTTCTTCCTGGCCTTGTCCACGATGGCGTTGATGTCGACGGCTGGCCTGGTGGCCCCGCGGGCGGGCGCTTGTTCGGTGCCCGCATCCAGGCGAATGTCCAGGGCGTCAAGGGCGCGAAGGATCAGCCCGAGCTCGGCGCGCGCGTGACCGTGCTCAACCTCGATCACCCATTGGCGGCTGACGCCAATGCTCTTGGCGAACGTCAATTGATCGAGTTTGAGCTTCTTGCGTCGGTCGCGAAGGATGGCGCCGAGTTCGGCCGGTGTGCGTATGAGCATGGGATATCCAAATGTTAACGTTCGCATACTTTAACTTAAGTCGGCGTTCGTTGACAATTGGTAAATGTCAGCGATCGATGACATTATAAAATGTCATCGATCGCTGACATAGGCTTCCCGTAATTCACGCGTTTTCAATTGAGTCAGGCCGATCGGCATCGATATTCACCCCGGCGCCCGCACCGGCCTCGGCTCCGGCTTCTTCATCGATTACGGCACCGGGATCGCGATCGGCCATTATCGGCGACAATGTCTGCATCTATCAGGCGGTCACGCTCGAGGCGCGACTTTCCGACGGATGACAAGGCCAAGGTGATCAAGGGGCGCCACCCGCCACCCGATCCTGGACGACAGCGTCGTGATCTACGTCGACGAAACGATCCTTGGCCGTGGCTGAATCACGATCGGCCGCGGATCGACCATCGGCAGGAATGTCTGGCTGATCCGCGACGTGCCGCCGAGCAGCATGGTGACGCTGGCCACCGCGCGGAAAGTTCCGAGCGGCGCCTGTCCCATATCTCATGCCGTCACTGGCGCCTTCCACCGTGTGAAGCGCCGCTCCAGTGCCTCCAGAATGGCATTGAACGCCAACCCGATGACGGTCATGCTGAGGATGCCGAAATACATCTGCGGAATCAGGAAGCTGTACTGGCTGTTGATGATGAGATAGCCGAGGCCGGCCTTGGCGCCGACCATTTCGGACGCAACCAGCACCAGCATGGCCGACGCGCTGGCCAGACGAATACCGACGAAGATAGTGGGAAGCGCAGCCGGCAGGATGACCTTGCGAAACAGCTGCTGCGGGGTTGCACCCATGGTCCGCGCCGACTTGATCAGCAACGGATCGACTTGTTTCACCGCGGCAACGGTGTTGAGCATCAGCGGCCACGCGCAGCTATAGACCACCATCGTGATCTTCGACAGCTCGCCGATTCCGAGCAGCAGGATGAAGACCGGCAGCAGCGCAAGCGGCGCGGTGTTGCGGCAGATCTCGATGAACTGGTTCACGAGATTGCCGAGACGCGCATACCAACCGACGGCCACGCCAAGCGGGACGATCAAGGCGACAGAAATCAGAAATCCGCTCAAGGCACGCAGCAGGCTGGCGGAGACGTCATCATAGAGCTCGCCGGTTTGCGCAAGCTGCCAGCCCGCGGCGATCACCTCCGAGAAGGGTGGCAGGAACACCGGATCGATCAACCCGAGCCGCGGCGCCACCTCCCATGCCGCCAACAGGGCAATCAGCAGCAACGAGCGGTGCCCGAAGGCGGCCAGCCCGCGGGCCGCGGCGTTGATCCAGTCCACAACCGGCGATGCCGGGCTTTCCACGCTGGTCAGCGGCTCTCGGCGCCCGTGCGCAAGCTCCAGCAATGTCAGCATCTCGAGGCTAGACATGGGTGACCTCCTCCACTTTGCGATCGGCGCGCGCACCAGCGCCGGCGGCCAATTGTCCTTGCTGCGCTTTCAACACTTCGTCGCGTACCAGGCTCCAGACCTCGTGGCGCACGCGGCCGAACTCAGGCAGCGAGCGCACGTCGTCAGCCTCGCTGCGGAGCCCGTCCGGAATGTCGATGATCTGCTTGATCCGGCCCGGACGCGACGTCATCACCGCCACCCGCTGGCCGAGCACGATGGCCTCGTCGATGCCGTGGGTGATGAAGACGATCGTCTTGCCGGTGGCGCGCCAGATCCGCAGCAGCTCGCCCTGCAGCGTCTCGCGCGTCTGGGCGTCCAGCGCGGCGAACGGCTCGTCCATCAGCAGCACTTCCGGATCGTAGGCGAGGCTTCGCGCGATCGCGACGCGCTGCTTCATGCCGCCGGAGAGCTCATGCGGGTAGCGGTCGGCAAAACCGGACAACCCGACCAGCTCGAGGAAATGCCGCACGATGTCGAGCCGCTGCTTGGCCTTGAACCCGGCGATATCGAGACCGAACTCAACGTTCTGCGCGGCGGTGCGCCAGGGAAACAGCGCATACTGCTGGAACACGATGCCGCGGTCGCGACCGGGTCCGGCAATCGGCCGGCCATCGAGCAGAATCCGGCCGCTGGTCGGCAGCGTGAGCCCGCCCAGCAGATCGAGCAACGTGGATTTCCCGCAGCCGCTTGGGCCAACCAGGGCCAAGAATTCGCCGGAGCGAACATCGAGCGTGATGTCCTCCAGCGCGGTGAAGCGCTGGCCTAGTCCGCCGCCCTCGCCGCGCAGGACGAACTCCTTGCGGACATGCTCGAAACGGATCTTGACGGAGGTCATCGGGCCTCCGCCGTCTTTCCGGGACGGAAATAGTTGAACGCATTGGTGTAGGTGTCGGACGCCTTGACCTGACCCGGCTTGAACAGGCCGTCCTTCACCAGCCAGTCGATCCATACCTGGATTTCGCTGTCCGAGATCAAGCCGCCCTTGGACGCAACGCCCGTGCTCTTCCAGTATTTGATCGAGGAGGCATCCTCGTTGCGCTTGCGCTCGGCGATGATCTTGTCGAACCGGGCCCTGACCTCTTCCGGCGGTGTGATCTGGGCCCATTCGATGGCCCGCGAAATCCCCTCCACCAGCTTGCGCGAGGCATTGGGATTGTCCTTGATGAACTTTTCCCGCAGCACATAGGCACCGCCGGTGAACTGGCCGAACAGATCGGTGTCGTTGAAAAGCGAACGGATGCCGCCCCGTTCCAACGCCTTGTCGCGCAAAACGCCGCTCAACGCGCTCACTTCGACCTGGCCCTGGCGCAACGCTTGCTCGGCGCTGACTGGTGGGATCGCCACCAGCGTGACCTGCCTGGCTTCGCTTGCGCTGAGGCCGGACCTAGCCAGATACTCGCGGAGCACGAATTCCAGATGGGCACCGAGCGTGTTGACCGCCACCTTCTTGCCAATCAGGTCACGCGCGGTCTTGATCGGGCTGTCGTCCTTCACGAAGTAGCCGTAATAGGTGTTGGCATCGGAGCCGTAGTAGCCGACCACCGCCTTGACCGGCGCCTTCGCCGCGATCAACTTGAGGATCGCCCCATAGAACGCGCCGCCGATGTCGATATCGCCGGTGACGACGGCCTGGATGTCCTGCGGCCCGCTGATGGTGTTACCGACCCATTTGAGCTTGAGCGGCGCGAGATAGCCGAGGTCCTCGGCCAGCTCGATAAAAGTCACCTGCCCGGCCGATCCCTGGTATCGGATCTCGGTCTTCTCGAGCGGCGGCTCGGCGAATGCCGGGGCCGTGAGGCCGAGCGCCACGGCGCCCGCCAACAAAACCCGCAACGTGTTGCGGGTGGCCCGTCCCAACCCGGCGCGCCTTGCGGGAAGCAATCGAAGTATAGCGTTCATCATTGTGACTCTCGTGAGCTAATCCGGATCAAGCGGCTTTGGCGGTCTGGGGCTTGGATGTCTTGACGCGCGTCACACTGCGGCGACCGTCGACGCTGAGCGGTACATCGCCATCGATGGTGGCCCGGCGCACAACGCGGTGCTGGTCGCCATAGTCGTTGACCGCGTAATGTTGCGTGGCGCGATTGTCCCAGATCGCAACGTCGCCGGCCTCCCAGCTCCAACGAACGGTGTTTTCCGGCGCCGTGATATGCGACTGGAACAGGTCGAACAGCTTCTGGCCGTCGTATTTCGGCAGGCCAACGAAGCGCTGCACGAAATTGCCGAGCACGAGCGTGCGCTCGCCTGTCTCGGGATGGACGCGCACCACCGGATGCTCGGTCTCAAAGATCGTTCCGGTGAACACCTCGTCGAAGTGCTTCTTGTCCGCCTCGGTTGCCCGCGTCTTCACGGCATAATCATAGGCGTTGCTGTGAACGGCCCACAGTTCGTCGGCGAGCTTGCGCAGGGGCGCCGGCAGGTCGAGATAGGCGGCTGCCGTGTTCGACCAGACGGTGTCGCCGCCGTAGGGTGGAATCACCACGCCGCGCAGCACCGAGATTTTCGGATAGGCATCGACGAAGGTGACATCCGTATGCCATTGGTCGGCGCGGCCACCGCCTCGGCCCGAGTCCAGCTCCAGGTTCGACGACGTGCCCTTGATCGCGCCGACCGTCGGATGGGGCACCAGCTTGCCGAGTCTGATGGCAAAGCGCTCCTGTTCGGCATCGTCGAGATGTCCCTGGTCCCGGAAGAAGATGACCTTGTGTTCGAGCAGCACTTGGTTGATGGCACGGATGGTCTCGTCCGAAAGCTCGCCCGACAGTTTGATGTTCCTGATCTCGGCGCCAAGCCTGGCCGCACGCTTGACGATGTCGGCGCGCGGAATGACGTGATCAATTGTTGTCGTGTTGCTCATGGTCGTGCTCTCGTCACTGCGATCCCCGTGGACAAAGCTCCGCCATGCGCCGGTCGCGGAAACGACGGTGGAGATAGATGAAATCATTTCTGGCTAGGGGCCCTACTCGGCCGCAACTTGCTCCGGCAGACGGCCCGAGCCGGGACATCGGTCACTGCGATCGAATTGGAGCATGATGAAACGACCTCGCGTTGAGGTCCTGAATGGTACGAGCGATCGATCGTCAGTCAATGAAACAAAACCAGCTTTGTTTTCGGCGACAGGCAACGAACGCTTCGCGGTCGATGCTGACACTAAAAGATTCGCAATGATGACCGCCCGCCCGGCTGCAAGAGCAATGCAATTTGACGCGACGCAACGCACTTCTCGTCCGGAAACGCGATAAAATCGTTATAGCTGCCGTCGTTTCACGTCGTGACGATTGCCCTCGTTCTTGATTGGCGCTCTGCTCGCAAGCTTCATGCTTGCATCCAGCTCAACAACGCAAATTCATTTCATCGACATCAGCGTGACTGCAGACGTAGAGTCTCGCTTGCTACAACTTCCAATGCACGCGGATCTCACAAATGAGCGAACGACGGCATCTTTCCCTCAACTTCTTCATCTATCCAGACGGCCATCACGAGGCGGCCTGGCGTCACCGTAGTTCGGCAGCCAATCGCATCCTCGACGTCACCTACTATCAGGAGCTGGCGCAGCGCGCTGAAGCGCACAAGTTCGACGCGGTCTTCTTCGCCGATGGTCCGGCGCTGGCGGACAATGTCCGCTATGCGCAACGGTTTCGACTTGAACCCTGCTCACCGCGATCGCGTCCGCTACCAGTCGGATCGGCCTGATCGCGACCGCATCGACGACTTATACTGAGCCCTACAACCTGGCGCGGCTCTTCGCCTCGCTGGATCACATCAGTAGCGGCCGGGCCGGCTGGAACATCGTGACAACGAGCACGCCGCAGGCCGCGCAAAACTTTGGCTTGCCCGAGCATCCTCCGCATCACGAACGCTATGAGCGGGCGCGGGAGTATCTGGACGTCATCACGCGGCTTTGGGACAGTTGGGAGGACGACGCGCTCGTCAACGACCCCATCTCGGGTGTTTTCGCCGACACCGGCAAGATCCTCGCCATCAATCACGTCGGAAAGCATTTCCGCGTGCGGGGGCCGCTCAACATCTCAAGGACGCCGCAGGGACGACCGGTCTATGTCCAGGCCGGCTCTTCCGACGACGGACGCGCCTTTGCAGCGCGTTTCGCAGAGGCGATCTTTACCGCGCATCAGACACTGGCGAGCGCCCAGGAATTCTATGCCGACATCAAGCGTCAGGCGCGCGCCTTCGACCGCAGTCCCGATCAAATCAAGATTCTCCCCGGCATCAGTCCCTTCATCGCCAGCACGCAGATCGAGGCCGATCGGCTGCAGAACGAGTTCAACGAGCTGATCCAGCCCGAGTATTCGCTGACCCAGCTGCGCCAGATGATCGGTCTCGACCTCTCCGGGTTTGACCTCGATGGCCCCTTTCCCCGCCATCTGATCGTTACCGAGGGCGCCCACGGCGCTGCCAGCCGCTTCAAGCTGGTGATCGACATCGTCGATCGCGAGAAGCCGACGATTCGTCAGCTCGTGCAGCGCCTGGCCGGCGCCCGCGGCCATTGGGTGATTGCCGGACCGCCGGAAAAGATCGCCGACCACATCCAGACCTGGTTCGAGAATGGCGCGGCCGACGGTTTTAACGTCATGCCGCCCTGGCTGCCCGGCGGGTTCGACATCTTCGCCGAGCAGGTCGTGCCCATTCTGCGCAAGCGCGGCCTGTTCCGTCACGACTACACGGGCACAACGCTGCGCGATCATTACGGCCTGAGCCGGCCGGCCAGCATCTTCTCCAACGCCATTCAGGCGATCGCATAATTCGCCTGACAACGCTGATTTGAAGATGTTGCGACAGACCTAACGGGTTGCTTTCATTGGGTCGCTGGACGGCTAAGGCGTAAGTGCGGAGAGATTTGTCTATGCTCCTCATAGCAACTGGGTCTGAGCGAGGTTCACTCCTGGTGAACCAGGTTCTCACGGATTCGGCGAATAGATCTGTCCTTCCGCGGCCGAGACTTCCAGACATCTTATGGTGAGTTGTCCCGCCGGGTTTAGCCGACGGGCGATCAAGTCTCGACGGCAAGGAAGAATGACTCGGCGCCGGAAGGCGGGATCTGGATGTGCCTCGTCCGATGGGGTTACCCGTACGTTTTCGATCGCTTCCGCTTCCACATGACCCGAACCGATCGCGCTCCCGCCGATAGTCAACCCGAGGTACGGCAGGAGTTGGATGCGGTCTTCGCACCCTGTTCCTCGACGATTAAAGGGCTGGATAGTCGGACGGCCGACGATCGAAATCATCTAGCTCGTTGGGCGGCAACACCCGCTCGTGGGCGGCAACACACGAGATGCAACGCTGCGAGGCGCTAATTCGGCGTTCGGGCGATCGTTTTTGATGAATTCCACCGCATCGATTGTGCAAAGTTGCGATTCTGTTAAGCGCGGAGCTGCCTACTTCCGAATGACATTCGAGCCCGTTGCCCGGATCCGAGAACGGTCTTCCCGCATTTTGGGACAGCCTGGGCGAGAGCGTAAGTGATGTAGTGTCGCGCCGGTGTGCGACACTACGAATCGAGGTCTTTTTGAACGTGCATCTCGGCGAGCCTAGTATCTTTGGTGAAGCAATAGCCAATACGTTGCCAAGCCGTAGCCGCCGACATGTAGGCCTGGGGTCTCGCTGGGAGTCACATACTTCGGGCCACTTCTCGGCATTCACCAATTGTCGACGGAAGTAAGCGCGTGAGGACCAAAAATTGTCCCTGTCTTGAACCTTCTCAGCGCGAACGAGCTTTGAATAGAGTCCTAACATTCGGCGGCACCGCATTTGGCTAAGCAAGCAACACAAGGAGGAAATGGCTCTGCTGAGAGTCAGGAGCTGATGCGGCGATTAACGTTGGAGATCAGATCCCTCAACGTCTGTCTGGAGGATTTTCTTCACGTCCGAGCCGAGTCACTCGGCATTAGTGGAACACAATTGGCGATCTTGATGGCGGTGACGGACTTAGACAAGGATGGCGGTGCTCCGGCCGGCGTGGTCGCAAAACTGATGAAAGTCGACCCATCCTTCATCACGCTACATTCGAAGGCGCTGGAGAAAGTCGGATTTGTGCAGCGCAAGCCCGGTATCAGGGACGCTCGGGTCGTCCAGCTGTCGCTAACGGACAAAGCCCGTAAGCGTCTCGCGAACATCGCTGCACAACAGGAGGAACTGGATCAATTCGTTTTCGGTGAGCTTGGCATTGAGGAATCGACGAGACTGTCGAGCCGACTTGCAGCGCTCAGGAAGCGGCTGGAGAGAGCTCGCCTGAAAGCCGAACTGGACACCGGCGCGGCGTCAGCCCGAGGGAGGAGCCGACGTTAGATGGGAGGCGCTTTGGATTATCGACGGTTGCTTGAATGCGAGGGCCGCATGCCCCGTCATCATGAGGAGCACATCGGCTCCTCGCGCCGGTCGGGCCAGTCGCAGCGGCGACAGACTAAAGTTACCATTTGTGGATCGGGAGCTAATCGATTTGGGCCGACCAAGACGGATTCGGTGTGAGGCCAGAGTTCTCGGCGAAGCTCCAGATTTCTGGCGTCCCCAACCTGTTGCGCGCGGCCAGCCGCTAAGCCTCTCTGTGTGGAATAGCAAAGCTCTTGCAGATCGCGACGAAGGCCGTCTTTGCCTGGGTATTCTCGAAGCAAAAATGCGCCCCTTCGTCGCCCGCTCAATCGTCCAGTCGATTTTGCTAACTCTTGCAATGCGCGACGCCTCTTCGCGCAAGTGATCCAATTGCTTCCCGTGGGCCCGAACAATCACACAATCTGTCATTTGGAACTCTCACTAACTCCGGTTCACGATGAATGGTCGTGCTTCACCGCCCCTTGATCCCGACAATGCCTCTTTGTGGTGGTCCTTATATGTTAACCGGGGCGAGGCAATACCGCTGCGCGCTTTGATGCAAGCCACCCGAGACAGATCCGGCCCAATTCCAACTGATTTCGAAGAGGCGGTGGCATTTTCCGTCTTCCAAGCGGAAACCGCATCGACCTGCGTTAAGCTTCCTGAACTGTAAAACTAGGAAACGACGCGTTTTGAGTCTAGGATCGTTCCCCTGGGCAGAACTGCTCTTTTTCACGATAGGCATTTTGAACCCGGAAGGCCGCCGGCGATATTGTAGGCGGCCTTTTTCAGGGATAAGCGGATTGGGCTGGCCTACATGCGATCGGCGTCGGCGTTTATAGTCGCAGTTTGGCTTATATGAATTGGCTCGCCAGCACGGCGGTGCCGCACGGGGGCGTCAATGCATGATTGGAAGAGCGAACTCGACGCCCTCGTCGCTGAAACGACGGCATTCGCCAAATCGCTGAAGGTAGAGATCGAGGGGCCCCGGTCTCTGCCGAAAGAAGCCATCGAGCGGAGTGGCCTCAGTGCGCCAGACTATGGCGGTAGCGAACGCGAAGAGATCAAGAAGCGGGTCGAGAGCTTCAAAGCGCATCAAAAGCGCTTCATGCGCGAGCGCGAGGAATATGCCAGTTCCCTGCTGCGCCGGATCAGGCCGATCAAGGAAGCCTAGACGATCTCAGGTTCGCTGAATCTTCCTGAGCCCTGCCAGGCCCTTTAAGTCGCTCACCCAAAGCGATGCCGCGCTCGGCGGCGCACCTGAGGGCGGGGATCTTCCGCCTCATTGATAAGCGCGGCGACCTGCGGCCTTTCGAACCGGCATATTGCGAAGCACGAGAGTGGGTAAGCTCGGATCGGCCGTTGCCGTAGGATTTTCCGCCGCACACGCCCCCATCACGCATGAAAAATGCGCTCCTCTCTAGAAATAGCAGGAATGCTGCTCCAGACTCAGAGCGCCTGACGCTTGGAGCTCTTTCGAAGGCCATCGGCCAAGCCATCTACGAAGCGTTTCGCCATTGACCAAGATCAAAACATCAATTCTAGATTTTCTATCCTCTCAAGTCTGAACGGAGGCTAGATGTCACATGCGCAACCTTCTCTTTTTCTGTGTGCTTGCACTTCCCATCCTCGTCGGTTTTGTATCGCCTTCGACCGCCGCTCCGCGGGGTCGTTCTTTCATCCCACCGGATCGGCAGGACGTTTATTGCCTGCAGGGACGTAGCTGGGGATATCCGGGCAATTGCCAGTTCTCGACCTATGACCAGTGCATGGCCACTGCCTCCGGCACCTTAGCCTATTGCGGGATGAATCCGATCTACGCATTCCAGCGACAAGGAGGACAATTGCGCTGATGCGTGATCGTCAAGCGTGGACGACACATCAGTATTTGCTTAAATGGACCCGCTGTGCTGGTTAAGTTAAGCGTTGGGCTTCCGCCTGGTTGGCCGTCCCCGCTCGAGCACGCTCGCGTCCTCAGTTGCATCGGGACGCCAAGCAACAACGATCGGGATGCGATGGCTGATCGGCCTCACGCGCAATCGGGCATCCGTTTTGCACCGGCACCGGCCCCAATCCTCGACGGCGCAACGGTCCAAAATTGCATCAATCAAGGAAAGTGGGACCCCGCATCCGTAAACTGGATGCAGCATCGGAAACTATTGCATCCAATCGGCGGATCGAATGCCTCGCGGGTCTATATCTCTGTGTAAAGCGACATAGTCGATCTCACTGCGCGTGATGGCGAAATCCAGGCAGTTCCCTGTCACTCAAGTCTAACAAGTTGGCGCGCAATCTCTGGCGTTCGCGGCGATCGTGATAGACACCCCAGTATTTCGAGGTGACCCGGAGAGGATCGATGCGTACGTCGCGCAGGCCGCCATTCGGCTTTCTCCAACAGATCTGGAGCAAATTGATCAAGCAATCATTTTGTGTTGCGAAGTGACTTTCGTCTTGGCGCGCAAATTGGTGCGAGATGACGCTTAAACTGCGCACGTGCGCTGCAGATCCGCGGCAAAAGGATTTTCCGCGCCGACTTCGCGCGACCGGACCTCTCCCAATCTCATTGCGTTCGCATTGGCGTTTTTTGATCCCATTGAGTAGCCACAGCAGCGCGCCTTTATCGCCGTTGTTGAACCACGCGCCGCTTCGATCCGTATAGGGATCACCAGAGTAGTACTCGAGGAATTTGCCGAAATTCCGCAAGTAGCGGTCCGGCTCGGGATAAAGCCATCTCAACAATGGGCAGCTTGTGAAGGCCGTCGTAAGAACGGCACTGACCCTTGCGCGGTCCTCAGAGGAGACTAGCTTGATCGCCTCATTTTCTTTTGGGATTTGCACGATTAACGCTCCCGAAGTGTACGAACAAAGACATGGAAGGAAAGCTTCAACGGAGGGATGAGGTTCTGACCTGAGGCATTCGCGGTGCCGGACATCCTCATTCCATCGCTAGCAGCTCGTAGCTCAGCGGTGGGTCGGCGACATGTTGGCCATCAGGGTTGTGCAGGATTTAGGCCCGTCGGAATTCGGCGGTGTTCCCGCTTTCTGTAAAGCCTGCCGTCGTGTTCGCGACAAGGTTGCCGAATTATCGACACGACACGCTTCGATCTTCGCAAGCAAGCAGTTATGCAGTTCAATGATCAGCGAGTCTGAGGCGCGAATGTGCAAAGAGTCTTCCAAGCACGGCAATTCAAGCGTCCTCGCGCGTTCTGTGAGTTTCAAATATCGGCGTGGGCGATGATTTCGAGAGGTGCTGAAGCAAGCGCTGGCATCTGCGAGGAATTCAAAACATTTGTTTTCACACCAGAATGAGGCCGACGGTCCTTCTTCGATGCGACATTTCTCACAATCCACCGATAGGTGGATATCATGCATCGCAGCAAATCCATAATGTTGCGGCAACATTCACTGCGCTCGGACATGGGCCGTTGCGCGTCCGTTCGCCGACACCGGCCTTCCATGACCAACAGATCACGCCCTCGCATCCTGCTGATCGGCACCGGCGACACTACGTCGGACGAGCTCCTGTTCATGCAGCGCTGCATTGCGGACGCCGGCGGCGAGACCGTCTTGATGGACGTCAGCGTGCTCGGCGATCCCCCTTACAAGGCAGCGCACGACAAGCACGCGGTGGCCGCCGCCGCCGACACGACGATCGCCGCCGTGATCGCGAGCGGCGACGAGAATTCGTCGATGACGTTGATGGCGCGCAGCGCCGCCCGGCTGACGCGGCAACACTGCGACCAGGGCCGGATCGACGCCATGATCGCGATCGGCGGCACCATGGGCACCGACCTCGCGCTCGACGTCGCGCTCGCCCTGCCGCTCGGCTTTCCAAAGCTGATCGTGTCGACCATCGCCTTTTCTCATCTGATTCCCCCCGAGCGCATCGCCGCCGATCTGATGATGATCCTGTGGGCCGGCGGCCTCTACGGCCTCAACGGCACCTGCACGGCGGTGCTGTCGCAGGCCTGCGGCGCGATCGTCGGCGCGGCCCGCGGCGCCATCAGGCTGCGGCCCGAGGGCCCGATCTTAGCGCTGACCTCGCTCGGTAAGAGCTGCCTCAGCTAAATGGTCGAGCTGAAGCCGCAGCTCGAGGCTCGCGGCTACGAGGTCGTGGTGTTCCACACCACCGGCATGGGCGGCCGTGCGATGGAGTCGATCGCAGCGCAAGGCGGATTTGCCGCGGTGCTCGACCTCAGCCTTCAGGAGGTCGCCAACCAGGTGATGGGCTCGGTGGTAAACTCCGGCTCGGACCGTCTGATGAATGCCGGCCGGAACGGCATTCCGCAAATCGTCGCGCCTGGCGCCATCGACATGGTGGACTTTCCCGCCTGGCTGCCGGTGCCGACGGAACTCGCCCATCGTCCGTTCCATGCGCATAATCGCCTGCTTGCGTCCGCGACCTCCGGTGCCGTCGATCGCCGACGGAAGCCGCGCGCCGTTCCGTCGAGACCGCGTTGCGGCTCGCACGGCAATATTGGAAGATCAAGGGCCAGCGCGACCGCACCAAATTCCTGGCGCTGAAGAAGGGTTATCACGGCACGCATTTCGGCGGCGCATCCGTCAACGGCAATGCCAATTTCCGCCGCAACTACGAGCCGCTGCTGTCGGGCGTCTATCACATCCCCTCGCCCTGGACTTACCGCAATCCCTTCAACGAGACCGACCCTGCGAAGCTCGCGCAGCTCCGCGCCAATGCGCTCTTCGACGAGATCGAATTCCAGGGCGCCGGCACCATCGCCGCCTTCATCATGGAGCCGCTGCTCGGTGCCGGCGGCGTCATCGTGCCGCATTTGAGTTTCTTGGGACGTGCGCGAGATCTGCGACCGCTACGGCATGCTCCTGATCTCGGACGAGGTCGTCACCGGCTTCGGCCGCACCGGGGCATGGTGCGGCGCGCGGCTCTGGAACGTCAAGCCGGGCATGATGACAATCGCCAAGGCCGTCACATCGGGCTATTTCCCGCTGGGCGCCACGATGATCGGCGATAAAATCGCCGAGGCGTTCGAGAGCGACGAGACGAGCTTCGGCTCGATCGGCCATGGCTACACGTATTCCGGCCATCCCGTCGGTTGCGCGGCCGCCATCGCCGCGCTTGCCGAAACAAAGCGGCTTAAGCTCGACACCAGGGCCGAGGCCTCCGGCGCCATCCTCAACGAGGCGCTCGCGGCTCTCAAGCAAAAGCGCGAGATCGTTGGCGACGTGCGTGGCAAGGGCTTGATGGCGGCGCTTGAGCTGGTCGCCGACCGCGGCAGCAAGAAGGCGCTCGACAAGAAGCGCGTCGGAAAGATCGCCGATTCCATCTACGATGCCGGCGTGATGGTGCGCGTCTCCGGCAGCAATATTATCCTCTCTCCGCCGTTGATTATTACGGCCGAGGACGCCAGGACGATCGCTCACGCGATCGACCACGGCCTTGCGACTGGTTGATGAAGGCAGGCGTGGCCGCTAATTCGGCCGCGCCATCAGCGCCACCACCGCGGAGCGCGTCTCCACGCCGAGCTTTTGAAAGATGTGGATGAGGTGCGTCTTCACGGTCGCCTGGCCGATCTTAAGGCACTCGCCGATCTCGCGATTGGTGCGGCCGCAGCACAACAGCCGCACCACATCCATCTCGCGGCTGGTCAGCGCGTAGCGCTGCCCGTCCTCGGACGCGGCGGCGCGGCCGACCAGGTTGAACTGGAGGTACTGGTGCATCTTCCCGGCGATGGTCACGGCGCCCTCCGGGATCCTGGCCTCCCTGTCCCATACGACGCTGATCCCGGCGACAATCTGGTCGTCGCACCGAAAGAAGAAATCGAGCATGTCGACGATGCCGCATCGGCGGATGAACGAGCGGTAGAGTGCTGTCTCGCCTGCTTGCTGGCCGGCCATCGTCTTACTCAGGCGCGCCACCGCAAGGTGACCCGCATGACTCGGATGCTGCGGGTCGAAGGCACTCATGCCGTCGAGATACTGTAGATGAAACGGCTCCGGAATGCGCGACAGGAGAAAGCGCCGGAGGTTGTAGCCCTCGTCGACTTCGTAAAACGCCGTCGCCGAGCCCTCCAGCATGGAATGGGCAAAATGCACGGCTTCGTTCGTTGCGGTGTCCGAGCGGCCCATGAGCATCAGCATGGCCAACCCTCCTCGATTCCACTCCATTCGGGACATCTGGTAGTCCCTCGCGCAGGCGACGCCGGGAGAGGCACTGCTCTTACTTAGGCAATTTCCGGGCCACCGATTTCAGTTGCCGCCGAGCCGAGGTCCGAGCCGGTCTGCTCCTCCAGCGATTGGTCGATTGACTGGACAGCGGCACCGGCACGTTCGCCGCATCCGGTTCGATCCTCGCACCAATTGCCGGCCTCGACGACCGATTGATTGCCGAACGCACAAGCCGCATCACATCGTGACGCCCTGCAGTGAGACAAAACAAAATGAATTCGCATTGCGCGACGTTGCACAATGCGGGCAGCATCGATCTACTCGATCTAACCGATGCTTCAATTCGCACGCCACCTAGCGGGACCATTCCGACCGGTCCGATGGACATGCTCATCAGAGCGGAGAGCGCGACCATGGAACCTCGTTGACGTTCGACGAGCGCCTGCTCGCCTGCAGTGCCCGGGGCGGGATTGCTCGGATTCGCATCAGATGTGTCGCCCATTCCATGCCAGTTCGGGCAGCCCGATCGGCAACCAAGCCGGCGGCCGTGACGATCCGCGGCAACCGATCGGAGCCCCAGCCTTGGAGCCGCCTCCCACAGGAGCAATAAGGCGATGACCAACCGGGAGCGTCGTCCGAGGCTAGCCAATTGCGAGTTTTCGGAACGAAGCGGGCTCAGGAATGGCGCCGCTCCCCGGCGGCGGCGCGGCAGCTCCTGTTGCTTATCCGGGAATTGCCGTGCCGCTCGCGCAATATGGTGCGCTCCGCATTTCAAACACACGTACGGCTCAGCCCTTGTCCTATTCCGACATTTTGTTCTCAAGCGTACATTTATGGCGCGACAACCAGGATGAGAACGCGTCTCTCGCCTGATCGTCGCCGTCCAGACATCAGCGGCACGACGATGTTACGGAAGATGATGCCGATCGAGTGCTCGGGGCCTTCTGAAGGCTAAGCAGACAGCCGGACCGTGTGGCGAGCTCACGGTAGGGCGCTTGTGATCAGCGTCCCGGGGGCCGCGGACTTGTGCGCTCGATTGTATGGTTGGAACAGCCCGTAAACTGCGCTCTTCTGTCGCGTGAGGCACGATGATTCACGTCAAGGAGTTTGCAGCCTTCAATTTCAGCCGCCGTGCGGCCGCATGTCTAGACCCCGCTCGAAATTAATCCGGCCAACGCTTGGCATGGACGTTGCTATTGAGGGCTACGACACCAAGCGAGTGGGCGCGGCCAGATGAGCGATATCTTCCTTGGGCCATATCCGAGAGGTACAACACCGCGCCCGAGCGGATCAACCTTCTCAGCCCGATCATCGAGCTTAACGTTGAACGGCTTGCCGGTTTCGCACGCGTCTGGCCCCACCGTGTTGCTGCCCTGGACTACTGCCGCCGCGCGCTAAGCACTCATGGAGGTTGAAGTGATCACCCAACTCGGCGCATCCGTACGCAGCCAAACAACAGACGTCGATGCAATGTTGGCCGAACTGCGTTTGAACAATGATCCGCACGATGTCGAAGTCGGCGGCATGTCTTTGCACATCCTGCCCGGGGTTTTGTCACCGCGCCTAAGTCACGCACCGGACGCACTGATCTCGAAATGGCACATCGAGCCCGGCGCGGCGGTACTCGATCTTGGGTGCGGATCCGGTGTGCTGGGCCTTGCAGCACTCCGTGCCGGGGCAAGACGTCTAGTCGCTCTCGACATAAATCCGCAGGCGGTTCTCTCGACGAAGATAAACATTGAGCGATTAGGCTATGGGAATCGAGCAGAAGCCCTCGAGAGTGACACCTATGCTGCGCTACAACCTGGAGCACAATTTGATACCATTATCTTTGCCGCCCCCTATTGGAACCGCAAGGCCAATGACGATCTGGAGCGTTCGTGTTTCGATGAAGATCACAAGGTCATGGCCGCCGCGGTCGGAGGGGCGCACGTCTGGTTAAGTCCGAAGGGCGCGATGTATGTGATTTTCTCCGATCAAGGAGACGTTGGGCATGTCATGAACCTGATCGAGGAGAGCAAACTGCGCGTCAGAGACATGCATATTTTCCGACCGACCATTCCAGGCGGGCACGTCCGCATCGTTTGGAAGCTATCCGCACGATGAAAATCTATTGGCCAAGAAGCGCGCGGGACCCATCACGTCAGCGCTTGCCGGTGCAGTAGATCAGGCCAATTTGCATGTTCCCGACCGAGCTGAAATCGCTTGGCCGCGTGCAGCGAGTGCGCATCTCGATCGCGACCGTCGAGAGACATCGCAGCTCCGGTGCCGTTATCCAGACAATAGCCTCCCAGAACACACCGGTTGGGTTTACCGCGGAGTGCTAGGTGAGCATTAATCCCGCCCGGGCTCGAGCGGTTCGGCCGGACGCGTCTTGGGGAACGGGCACAATTCCTCGCCCTGACAGTGAGATCTGACGCTGTGGGCGAGATAGCGTTGCGGGCTCGATGCGCTACGCTACGACGATCGCGAACTTGTAAAACGAACTCGGCGGCAGGGGTGGACCATCGCCACGCAAGTTGAGTGTAGTTTCACGAGCGATCTCTCTGCGGTGATCAGCCGGCTAGCACTTTAAGAGTTGAAGTCATGCCTCGACATCAACGCTTCAGGGGTTGGCGGCGCTCTTTCCCCTCGTGGCCGCGATTTCGCTGCGCGATGGGCCCAGATCATCTTCGTGACGCCGGGCCTCATCGATGTCGCCGTCGAATTTCGCAACGACTTGCGCGCCCGGGCGGTCCGTTTCGGCCGCGACCCTGATACAGTCAAGGTGTTGCCCGGCATCGTCCCGGTCATTGGCGACACGGAGAAGCAGGCCAAGGCGCTAAACGACCAGCTCCACGAATTGTCGCATCCGCAGTCCGGTCTCTCGACTTTGTCCTATCATCTCGGCGTTGCCTGAGAATCTCGACGTTCCCGGCGTCGAAGGGCACTATCGCGAGGCCTCCGAACTGACGCGGCGCTCAGGCTTGAGCCTTGCTGAGCTAGGACAGCGCTACGGCGCGGGGAGAACCACCAGCGGCTTCGCCAGCACTCCCAGCACGGTGGCTGATCGCATGCAGGAGTGGTTCGAGGCGGGTGCTTGCGACGGCTTCATGTTGCAGGTCCCATATCTTCCAGGCGGCTTGGAGGAGCTGGTCCACGGCCTCGTGCCGGAGCTGCAACATCGAGGGCTGTTCCGCACTGAGTACGACGGCTCGACCTTGCGCGATTCGCTCGGCTTGCCCCGGCCAGCGGGCTGAGGTCGCCCATGCCCACCCGACGCTATGCTCTTTAGCTTCAGCCACTCCCACGATACGCAGCTCAATGAAGTATCGTGAACGTGCGACGAATCTCCATTTACCGCCTGAAAAAACACGGCCTGCGACCAGCAAGTAATTGATAATGCTCAGTGCGCAGATAACTCTCAATCAGTGGCCTGGTCAGTCCACTCAGGCAACAAGCGCAGGAATCTCTTGCTCAATCAATCGCAACAATCGGGTGTTGCGCCTCCGGAATTTGAGCGTATCGGGCACTCCGCGACCCTTGTTCCGCCGACGCAGCGCAAACCTTAGCATCTGGATGTGGGTCGGACATGGATTTAGCGATGAAGGGCTGGGTGCGCAAAGTTCAAGCCGCTCAGCGCCGGACTCATCGCCGTTTTGTCCCTGAACGGACTCAGTGTGGACGTGGGCCGGTCCGATTGAGCCCGGCGTCGCCAAAGGCTACCGTAGTAAATGGTGACGTTGCCCCCATTGTTTATCCAGTGGGACTTAGAGTCTGACGGTTGGCATCATGCACAGTCTGAGCAACGGGCCAAGGCGCGGAGCCCCCATCGAGCGCAGCGCCTTGGTCCCGTTGCGGTGAGAATTGGGCCGCATAATCGGCTGGCGCCAGCCAGCCGATGCCCGAGTGCGGCCGAATATTGTTGTAGTCGCGTCGCCAGTCTTCGAGCGCGAGGCGCGCCTGTGGCAGGGACGTGAACAGCGTCTCATTCAAAAACTCATCCCGCAGACGCCCATTAAAGCTCTCGACGAAGGCATTCTGCATGGGCTTGCCCGGTGCGATGTAGTGCCATCCCACGCGGGTTTGCTCGGCCCAACCCAGGATCGCGTTGCTGGTCAGTTCGGTCCCATTGTCGCTCAGGATCGTCCTGGGCCTGCCGCGTCTGGCGATCAGAAGATCGAGTTCGCGCGCCACCCGGCGGCCGGACAGCGAGAGGTCGGCTACGGCGGCGAGGCATTCCCGGGTGCAATCGTCGAAGATCGCCAGGATGCGAAATCTGCGGCCGCTGGCCAGTTGGTCGGAGACGAAGTCGAGCGACCAGCGATCGTCGGGCAGCTGCGGCACCGACATCGGCGCCCGTACGCCCAAAGCCCTTTTGCGACCGCCCCGTTTGCGTACCATCAGACGTTCCTCTCGATAGATGCGGAAAAGCCGCTTGTGGTTCACGACGAAACCTTCCCGGCCCAGGAAGATCAAAAGCCGTCGGTAGCCGAACCGCCGGCGTTCTCGGGCCAGGGCGCGCAGCCGTTCGCGTAAAGCAGGATCATCCAGACGCCGGGAGCGATAGCGCACCGTCATCCGTTGGCAGCCGATCACCCGACACGCCCGCCGCTCGCTCATCTCATGTTCCGTCCTGAGATGCGCGACCGCCTCTCGCTTCACAGCGGGCGTCACCATTTTTTTGACAGCAGATCCTTCAAGGCTGCGTTGTCGAGCATGGCATCGGCCAGCAGCTTCTTCAGCTTGCCGTTCTCGTCCGCAAGCTGCTTCAGCCGCTTGGCTTCGGAGACGTCCATGCCGCCAAACTTGCTCTTCCAGTTGTAGAAGGTCGCCTCGCTGATCCCGTGCTTGCGGCATAGGTCGGCGGTCTTCCCGCCCAGCTCGTGCTCCTTCAAAACCCCAATAATCTGCTCTTCCGTAAACCGCTTCCGCTTCATCGTCTGGTCCTTCCCTAAAGGGCCAGACTCCAGTTCAACATGGATTAAACCGCGGGGGCAACGTCAATGGCGTGCGCGCCCGGTGCTTCTGCGGAATTCGCGGCTAGTTCGCTCGAGAAGCAAGCCGTCTCAGCTCCCAGCATCTTCGGCACCGTCGACCATCTCCAACTTGCGCGCAGCAGTCAGATGACAGTCGCGGCCTTCGGATCCACCACTCCACATTGAGACCAAGCTTGTTATCTCCCGCGCCTCTATTCACTCTCGACGCGCGAAGTCGACATCGCGATGACCCTGGACACGCCCGCCACGGGTCAGGTGACGTCGCAAAAGCGGACTGACTACACGCTCGATCTCTAAAGGGCGGAACTATAAGTCAAACACCGGCGCTGGCCCAAATCCTTGGCGGATCTAGCGGGTCACGTTTTGTCGGCCTACATCCCCGAACTGCTTTCCACGGAGAAACCTATCGGAACTCGGTGATCGCATCCAGGTCCTGCCAACAATTCGCAGCACGAGCGTGATGGCGTAGGCCGATGCGGTGCAGTATGGAGCGGCGATCGGCGCGCTGCTGACCTTTTTGCCCTCGGGCTGGCCGCTTCTGAAAATGTTGCGTCCGAAAAAAGTGCGGCTCTCGGATAGATACTCGATTGCCGTCCGCGTGTGACGGCTGCACCGATAAAGGCCGCTCTCGACGCCATTGTAGTGGGTGTTCCTGTCGGCAAGCGCACGTTTCTGCATCGTTGATGGTGAGGCGCTCATCGTCAGACCAGAACTGCCCCGATTTGAACGAATATGAACCTTACTCGTGAATGGAGCGGCGTGAGTTGTCTCTCCCGAGCAGCACAGAAGTTTCCGTGCTGTCCTCCCTGAGCCAGAGCGGCGAGTTGGGCGATGGCGGATCGCGAGATCCGGAGCACCTTGTCTGGGATTAGGATCGTCCCTATGGGGGATACGGCCTCGA
Organism: Bradyrhizobium sp. MI1.10; assembly: GCF_055811035.1. NCBI lineage: Bacteria > Pseudomonadati > Pseudomonadota > Alphaproteobacteria > Hyphomicrobiales > Nitrobacteraceae > Bradyrhizobium > Bradyrhizobium sp. MI1.10. Next base: position 10,642 of record NZ_JBVVPN010000038.1, on the reverse strand, counting down.
TTATGCGTCGATGGGAGAGGTTCTGACGAACTAGCCGGACTCGACTCTGCTTTATGTGCTACCGAAATCATTGGCCTTTGCCATGTCAAACACCATGGACGTGGAAGCGAGGAATTCGCGATGTCGCAAATGAATAGCGTCCGATTCACGGATGATCCGCGCTCGTTATTGCGCGCCAATCTTGATGAGCTTGAGCAGCGCATAAATCGGGCTTGTATGCGGGCTCGCCGCAGGCGTTCAGAAGTTCGTGTTTTGCCTGTCAGCAAGACCGTACCCGCCGCGATTATCCGTATCGCATCCGAACTCGGCCTTTGCGAGTTCGGCGAGAACAAGGTCCAAGAGGCGGAGAGCAAGGTCCGCGATTTGGCCGACCTGTCGTTGAACTGGAGTGTCATCGGTCACCTCCAGACGAACAAAGTGAAATCGATGGTCAAGTTCGCGAACGAGTTTCATGCGTTGGATACCTTGAGATTGGCCGAAGCGCTCCAGGCCCGCCTGAGCGCCGAAGGCCGGCATCTCGACGTGTTCGTCCAAGTCAACACCTCGGGTGAGGTGAGCAAATACGGTTTGCCGCCCCACGAGGTAGAGGATTTTGTTCTTCGGCTGTCCGACTATCCAGCCCTTGTCCCTCGCGGCTTGATGACTCTCGCCGTCCTGAGCGGAGAGGCGGACAAGGTTCGCGAATGTTTCAAGTTGCTGCGGGGGCTTCGAGACGCACTCCGCGATAGAACATCGACGCGACTTGATCTCCTTTCAATGGGGATGACAAGCGACTTCGAGATAGCAATCGAGGAAGGTGCCGATGTCATAAGAGTTGGTCAGGCGATATTCGGACCTCGGCCGACCAAGGACGGACAGTATTGGCCCGGGCTTCCTCTCCCCACCAGCGCGCTATCCGAGTGAGGCCGCGGGACCTGCCGCGAGTTCTGTTTCGTCCGTCGCCTGCCAACAGCAGAGTGAAATCACCACACCAATGCTAGCAAGTCGCCCCGTCACGATCCGCATGACGCCCCTTGTGAGCTGACCAGGCTCGGTGGCGCACCCACTCTAAGTCGACACGCCGGAGCCTCGCCGATTGCAGGCGGGCCGCCCAACGGAAAACACGGCAAATTTCTCCGCGACTAGGAACACTAGGTGCCCGCGAGGTTCTTCTGCGTCAGGGTTAGGGCTTGCGGAGTTCTCTTCCATAGCTATTCAGATCGTGATGGACCATACAGGCGACAACCGACATTGTTTTGACCAAAGCGACCTGAAGGGCCTGGCCAGGCCGAGCCGCGCTTCAACAAGCTGACAGGCCGCGGATTATCGCTGTCAACCGGACGGCGGCGGGTGATCTTAGACCCGTACGGGCATTTGATCCGACTGCAGATGAGACGCTGCTCTGTTCGTGCCTTATCGGGACTAGCCAGACTCGCGGCGCGGCAAATGTTTTTGTTTAGACGTAGCGGTGTCGCAACTAGCGCGTTTGCGCGCGGGCACCATAGTTTTGGAGCTTGATGAAAAATGCAGCCAAAGATCGGGTGGTGTTTCGTTCTCGAACAAGCGCTGGTAGCCGGCGACGTGATGCTTGCTCAGAAGATCGCGCTCGAGACCGACGAAGCCGCAGTGCTCGCGCTTGCCAACCGGTTTGTCCGAGACCGCCCGTCCTGCCCCGAGTAGTACGGCGTACTTACTAGTCCGCTCATGGGCGGGGCCGCCGCCTGTGACAGTGGCAGCCCCTAGCCGCGAAGGCACCGTTTACGCGATACATCGGCAGCTCCGCGGCTACAGGTAAGCCTCAACCCAGCGATCGCCTTCTGCAATGTGATCCACTTGTTAGCCTTACCGGGCGCGAGTGGTCCTCTGCTGATGATCTCAACACTTGCCATTGTTTCGCGTGAACGCCTCGCGCAACTGCCTCCGTGAGCAGGGCTCGGTGGGTCATTGAGATATGCGATTGTTAGCCTGCCCGAAAGATACCTCAGGGTGCTAGCTTCGCAGAAGCAGGGATTTGCCGTCGCATCTCGATGAGCTCGAGCGCTCCCTCTCTTGACGCCCGCATCAAGATCAAACGCACGCGCGTGGCCGGGCAACGAAGCCGCCGCGCCGAATACAATGGCGCGCCGGCTTCGCATTGGGTGAACCCGGATGGGGCAATGACCGGTGCCTGAACGTAACGCTCCGATGCCTCGCCGCCCGCATTTGTGACACCGATCTATACGGCCGCGTTTAAGAAAGCTCTGCAAGCCGCAGGTAGTTTGCGAATAGTGCGTCCCCTTGCGATGCGAGTATCGACTCCGGATGGAACTGCACGCCGTATGTCGCTTGATTGCGATGGGCAAGAGCCATGATCGCCCTGTCCCAGAGCGCTGTCACTAGCAGAGCGCGAAGTGCCAACCCTCGGATCACCCACAATGGTCTCTCCGTTGCAAAATAGCTTTCCCGTCCGCAATCATATAAGCCCAGAAGGGATCGCACGTCACATACGAATGCTGCCCGAGTACCGCGTCGCTCGATGCGCTATCCAGGAACGTGAGGTGCCTCCGTTGCGAGGGGCCTCGCACGGCTGTGACGGGCTCAATCCACTGCAGTTCCACTACTGCATGACTCTGTCGCTCAGCGATATATGGATGATCGTAAGTCGGCCCGGCGAGGGCGAGCGTTATATCACCAAAAAACCCCTATATGCCTGTCAGCTAACCACGCCCGTAGCGAGGGCCTGCCGAACATACTGGCTCCGCATCTGCAGACATGCTGCAGTCGCCCGCGAGACGTAGCTCTCGCAGCGGCTTACCTGCCGGATCGATTGCTGGTAAACCTCGTGCGCTTTATAGGGTTCGAGCTGGCCTTCGTTGTCGAACTCACCGTAGACGATCACGTCAATTTCGTTTAGCCGGTCACTCTTGCAGTTGCGAGCGACTTCAAGCCGGCGTGCGTACGGGATTTTGGCGAGAACGGAGAGGGCTTCGACTTTTGTCGATATATGCCTTATCTTTTGCGGTGAAGAATACGATGTGTCGAATCATAGTTGGCCGTCGGTAGTCCCGAATAATTGCGGTTTGATTTCGCGGAAAGCGAAGCATCTTCGCCAAATCATGCAGGACTCGGGCAGCCGTCCAGTGGCCACCGCACGGCAGGCGCCCTGCACAATGGCACTGCCTGGTGTTTAGCTGAATCTCCTTCGGCCGCTACTCCGCAAGGTGGACCATGTCTGAGACCAGTTTTCGCCATGCAGTAAGAAAGCGCCTGATCATCAATCCCCGGGACAAGTTTAAGTATATGACTGCGTCGACGCCATTAGCTTTGCGCGGACGATGAAACGATCTCACTTGCTGGATTGAGGCATAAGAACTGCAGGAAAATGCGGCTCGTTTGTCGAATACAGGCGAGGCGCCGTCATAAAGCTGATCCGAAGCGCCGGCTTGGATGAAGACCGGACGTCCTTGCGGGGGCCGGCTGACATTGAGCGGGCCGCGCACATTGAACCATTTGCCGGAATGATCGATCCGGTGCACCCGCGCAGCGTCGGCGAACAGCGGCGTCTGGCGATCCCGGACCAGCGCACCATCCTCCCACGAATTCCACAGCTTGCTCACGACCTCGAGAAATTCGACGGCGTTCGTAGTGCCCCTCGCGCGAGAGCTGCTCGGTCAAATCAAAATTGCGCGCTTCCGCCTCCTGGAACTAGGTGACGATATTCCAGGCGGCGCGGCCACCGCTGAGATGATCGAGCGTCGCGAGCGCGCGCCAGCACATAGGGTTGGGCGTAGGATGTCAAATGGTCGCGCCGAGACGAGGTGCTTGATTGCACCCGTGATAATCGAGAGCACCACCAGCGGGTCGAGCCGCAGCGGGCCCAGCGCGCCATAGCGAAGCTGGCTATGCAGGCTGCCGCCCAGCGCGTCCGGGGTCGCGAGTATGTCCGCAATGAACAGAAGATCGAACCGCCCCTGCTCCAGCAGCCAGCCGATATTCTGGTAGTAAGCCGCTGACAGCAGGTCGCCACCCGCCTTCGGATGCCGCCAACCGGCATGGCTGCCGGAAACCGGCCCCGCGGAGACAAAGGCGGCAAGATGCAGTTTCTTGTCAGGCATGGGGCAGCTCACTTTCCATGAGATCTCGACGGGGCCGCCGCGCTTCAGCGTGTTATAGATCGGGCAGTTGGCAGTGAATCTGTCAATCGGCGCTTTAATTGCGGTTTGTTGTCAAGCTACCATTCTTCCTCTCTCCAGTGACACGCCGGTAGCGATTGCTCCGTCGGAGCTGGTCAGGTTGCAGAGACGGAGCGATCGCGGATGGCGAGACGATTGCCTAGCGGGCTTGGCAATCGACGTCGTTCGCGGCTTCGTCGGGTTGGGTTGATGTCGTAGCTGGGGTCTTGGTCCTTTCCGAGGTCGCGAGCGCCTCATGATGATGTCCGGATCGGGGCGCCTCAACGTTTGCAGCGGAGTGCGGGCGAACCGCCACCAGCCGATTGACCGAGGTCACCACGACCATCGTCCCAGCGGGACATCGCCAGTCCGGCGGACCGGACCAGGAACTTGCGAGCAAATATCAGATTGGCTTTGGCTGGCCCCAGCGACGTGCCATCGACCCAGATGCAGTGGAGAATTACGGCGATCTTTCGGGCGATGGCGACCTTTGCCTTCTTCATACCGATCCGCTTGGCGAGCTTCATGCCCCACGCCTTTAGGGAACACCACTTTTGGGTTCGATAAAGAAGAACAGTGGCGGCCTCGAACAAGTAAGTTCGGAGAAGCCGGTCGCCCCATCGAGATATCTTTCCGTTGGTGTCGGTTTCGCCGGATTGGCTGCGCCTCGGCGTAAGGCCGAGATAGGCGCCGACCGTCGAAGCCGATCGGAAGCGCGAGGGGTCATCGATCGTGTGGCGGAACGTTAGGGTCGTCACGACACCGACCCCCGGGACCGTCATCAGGCGACGCGTCGTGTCGTCCAGCTTTGCCAACCGGCGGACCTCGTTGTCGAACTTACCTTGTTGTTGACAAACGTTCTCATGGATCGAGAGCAGCGGCGATATCACGCTGAGAAGCAAATGATCGACGCCCAAGAGTTCGCTGACCTGGTTGCGGAATTTGTTGGCCGATCGCGCGAGGGAACAGAAATCCACATTCCTTGATCAAACTGCGAACCTGGTTCTCGATGTCTCGAGCAGGAAGCACCGCCGCAACGGACAGTGATCGCCGTCACGAGAGGATGGTCCCACGGACCTTGAAGGGGCGCACGGCGAATCCCAAGGGTGAGCAGGACTCGCGGCGCGGTGCGCCGTTCTTGCCAAGAACTGCTCGCGCGGTAAGCGCGATCGTGCCGCTCACGGTGGCAGACCTGGATGTGGCGATGTGCGTGGCGACAGTAACCCGGCCGCGATCCGCAATTCGATCCAATCCGACCAGGCCGACCGCGTGGCGACAATGTGCACGAATCCCGGCACCGAACCCTTTCGTTGTCGAGAGGGTATCGCGCAATCCGCGGCGAATAAGTGTCTTTTGGCGCTCTTTCGGGCATGGCTGATCTGTCTCTTCGAGGCGATCTATGCAGTTTGTGCCATGCCGCTGCCGTGCCCGCGCTGCCCTCTGACGATGGCGCCCCTCCGAATGATGGTCGGCGGGGTCCTTTTGAGGGCGTGGGTTTGTGCGGGGAACGGCGCGACGGCCCGCTACAAATACATTTCACTTCGCGTATCCCCGTTTATTTTGTGCGAGTTGGCACAGAAAAGCGGTGCGCGAAGTGGCGCACGTCGTCCGGAAACCGTGATTCTTTATGGGTTGGAACGCCCGGAGCCCGCACGAGGTTAGATAGATTGCTCCATCGCGGCCGCCGCTGACCGGCGCTCTCGATTGGAGGCGGGGCCCCATAAAGTTCATCGGGGACGAAGCTGGCGAGATCATCGCCCAAACATCAGATGACCATGTTGTAATCGGCGGCCACCACCGCCTCGCAGTGGCGGCCAGCCTCGGTAAAAGACTGGTCTGGCGAGATACCGGCGAACCTGTGAAGCTTGATCTCTTCATCAAGCAGCATGGAAGCACTCCTAGACATACAGCCTGAGCCGCTCGCCGAGCGTATCGTTCTTCGGGTACATCGCGATGATCGCCATCATGGTCGCGCCGCTGGTGGCGTGATCGTTGGCGGTTGGGCCACCCTCTCAGGGAGAAGGACAGCGACATGACAGATCGCGAATTGCTGCGGGACGTGACGGCCATACAAAAAGGGAGGCCGCCTGCGTTGCCACAAGCGGCCCAAGTCTAGGGAGGAACGCCCAAGGAGGGCAACGATAGCAGGGAGCTACCGCATACCCTTAGCTAGACGATCGCGATCAGCGGCTCAATTGAACGTAAGGGGTGATGGAACGATACAAAGGTTTATGGTCCTGTCGGGCCTACTTGCTCTGCTGCTTGAGCACCCACAGCCGGTAGGCTCCATATCGCGCACCAGCCTTTGTGTGCGAGATGGTACGAAAGGAAGTTCGAAATCAGAAACCCCAAATACTCCAAATACCCTCAAAGGTCGCGGTCGCGCGGCCCTGCGGAGGTTGACACGCCCAGAGGGACCCGGACGACCCGACTGTGCGGAGGGTGGCCGCGACGGTCCGCGCAGCGTGTTATCACCTCGACTCACGATCACTATGTCCGCCCGGGGCAAAGCAGACATCCCGCCGCAAGGCCGCGATTTCCGATTTCGTTCGTTGACCCGACGCGGAAGTGGGGCCGACGCTTGAGCCTTTGTGATGCGTCGTCCTCACCTGAGCGTGCACGCGCAGGGTCAACGTGCAACCGAAAACCCATCGCGTGCAAAACGCTCAAGACGGTGCTGAATTCGGATGCGCCTTGCCGCCTGCGAACGCGCGGTAAAGGCTTGTTCGTGTGATTCCCAGAACGTCGCGCGAGCTCCGAAATGTCGTGCAGACGGACAGCATCCTCAATCGCACGACACCTGTCGGCGATGTCGCCAGTCTCGAATGCGGCATTGAGGCATTCCGCAACTTCTCGGCGGTTCAGTCTGGATCTGATGCGCGCTTTGTATCTTTCTCAGACATGGCTTTAAACAAAAGGCCGGGCAAAATGCCCGGCCCACTGTCCTGACAAAGCGTCTAGATGAAGTCAGTATCTCGCGGCGACAGGAACTGTTCCCAAGCCGCCGAAGCGATAGTTAAAGCGCACCGTGACCAAGTCCACGTCCTGCTTGACGCCGTTCCCTAAGAGGGTGACGCCACCGGGCGTGACCACGCCTGCGAAGGAGGAGTTGTCACGCCCCATCCAGAGATGGTCATATTCAACACCGACCGACCAGTTCGGTGCGAAACCATATTCCCAGCCCACGCCAAGGGCGCCGCCCCAGCGCGTGTGACTTGCCGAGGCGAGGCCGACGCCGGTGATGTTGTTGAACACGTCAAAGCGATTGTGAGTGACGGCCGCGCCGCCCTTCACGTAGAGCAGCGATGCGTTCCATGCCCAACCGAGTTGGGCCGTGAAGAGGCCAATGCCATCGGTTTTCCCTGTGGTTGAAATCAGCGGATCGATCAGGCTGACGCGCGTGTTCTTGATGTCAGCCCAATCGCCCTGTGCTTCCAGTCCGAACACAAACTGATTGGTTTGCCAGCGATACCCGATCTGTCCGCCAACAAGGCCGCCGGAGCGATCCGCGCAACCGCCTGCGACTGTCCCTGCGAGCGTAACGAAATCCACACAGCTGTGGGTTTGGCCCCAGCCGCCGTTGGCGCCGATGTAGAAACCGGTCCAGTCATAGATCGGAGCGACCACCGGCGGCGGCGCCTTAGTGTATGGGCGAGCCGCCAAATCAGCCGCCGACGCAGGGGCGGATAGAGCTACGGCCATCATCCCGGCTGCGACAATCAGAAGCTTTTTCATTACGAGAAATCTCCCCAGAAGAAGTTCAAAAAAGGCACGAAGCCCACCTAGGGAATCAATGCTATCCCGTTCGCCTGCAGGTTGATGTAGCCAAGCCGCAACACCCGGCTCAGATGTTTCGTTGCAATCCTTATTTCTAATAAGAATTGCGGGGAACCAAACGCCCGCCAACGTGCATTAAATCGCGAGCGGGGGCTCTGGTCGACCGTTGGACTGCAGTATGGGAGCCCTCGCGCGAACCGGCGTCACAAACTTGTGGCATGACCATTGCATAATTCAGGACAACTGGGATTTCAGCGCTCAGTTAGAGAATAAGCGCTGCCGGGACGCTTATTTCGAGCCCGGCGACGCTTCACTTCCTTTCCCTTGCGCCACCGCTACGGCGCATATTGTTTCGACAGAGGGGGTATTGGCGCATGGCATACGACACGGCAACGGTACATTTGCTCCGCGACGTTCTAGACGAGGTTCTTTCCAGTCCGTCATTCACTCGTCAGCAACAGCGATCTGCTCTGGAAGTTGCCGAGCGCGTTCTCTTGCTCGCTTCCCAAGGCGAGCGTGAACCGATCAGCATCAAGCGACACCTGCTAAATGAGTTTTTGGCATCCGCTGCCGGCGAAGCCAACCGGGTCGCCCCTTCGCCTGATCGACGGTGAGCCTGCATGGCGAGCAAGTGCCGCTGGTAATGCCCTGCGGGTTCGATCGTGTCTACCATGTCACCACTGCCGCTCATCGGAGCATTCCCTGCCCATTGGCATGTCGCCTTGTGTTGTGCACAAAGCGGACTTGCTGAAGGCCAGCCCGAATGTCCGCTTCTGTGAAGGGTTTCGGATGCCGGCCCCATGACGGTGTTGCCGCGCACACGGGGGCCGGCGTCCGAAAGCCTCCAAAGGAGGAAACCGCGCTGGGGGGACGTAGGACGATGCCGCGTGATCGAGCTAGTCGCGTCAAACAACCTTCAGACGATCAGGACGATCGCCTATGGGGATTTAATGTTTGGCGGCACCTGTACTTTCAATGGCTTGGCTATAGCAAAAATACCACACCACACAATCTAAACGTGAGCTCCTCGATATTTGAGGGGCATGAGGCAAACTGATCTCTGGCGGCTGGAAAGCCCCCGGAGCTATCAGAGCCGAAACTCTTTCGAGCTGCTCGTCAAGAGCATCACCGCATTTGTAAGTCTGCTTACGTCGAGATGCCTGGACAGGGGCCAACTAGCGCGACGTTGCACACAATCGCGATCGAGGATTCGAGTTGGCTCTTGTGCAATGGTTGGTGCTCCGCCACGAACTTCCAGATCAGCACGTCCTCGATCATCGGATCGTCGCCAGCTACGCACCAATTGCCCCGCTCGTCACGATGAGCTGTCGCCTATTGCTTCGCCGTGTCGCCAGCTGCGGCGTTCTACCGCGCGAGCGGTTTAGTCCTCTGGGCGGAACTCCGACATCGCAGGTCTCACGGTGAGACCTTGGCCGCGTCGTCGCCTCCGTTGTGCCCGCCATGCCAACCACAGCAATCTGTAGCGGCTTGCCTGTCCATCGTGGACGGTGACCTTGCCCCTCGGGCTTAATCCAGTTTGAAGTTCGTTCTGGCCCAAGACGAGGACCAGAGCATGAAGCGCAAGCGATTTACGGAAGAACAGATCATCGGGATTTTGAAGGAGCACGAAGCCGGGGTTCCGGTCGCCGATCTCTGCCACAAGCATGGTGTCAGCGACGCCAGCATCTACAAATGGAAGGCCCGGTTCGGCGGGATGGACGTCTCGGAGGCCAAGCGACTGCGATCGCTGGAGGACGAGAACACGAAGCTAAAGCGGCTTCTGGCAAGACGCCATGTTGGACAATGCGGCGCTGAAGGATCTCGTGGGAAAGAATGTATGACCCGCCCCGCCCGTGCAAGGTCGTTTAATGAGGACGATGCAGTCTGCACAAATGTATCCGGCCTCTTGCAAGTGGGCCGCTGTTGCGGCCAGGCCATGATGAGATCCGCGCGTGCCGTTCTCAGATAAATGGTTCGGGCTCGAAGCCCGCTTTTTTGCACAGGGTTTACGGCGCGCCGATCGACTGTTTCGTCATCACCTTCACGAACCTCGCAGTCTGGAACAAACGGGATCAGCTAAAGGCCGGATCCCGCCGTTCATAGCTTGCGCCGGGCTTGGTCATCACCACCCATGCGATCCGCGCAACTCTTGGCCGCCAAGGCGACGGTGACCTTGTTAGTGTGCATGCGTGCCTGAAGTCCATCAAGCCACGCGCCAAGGCGGTATCGCGAGCGATCAAGATGAGTCACGCAGGAACGCGCGCCATGGATGATCATCCGGCGCAGATATCGATTGCCGCGCTTGCTTATCCCCAGCAGCTTCGTTTTGCCTCCCGTAGAATATTCTCTCGGGACAAGACCTAGCCAAGCTGCCATATCGCGGCCTTTTTGAACTGGCGGGCAGATCCAGCTGCTGCCAAAAGCGCCGTCGCGGCCAGCGGACCAATGCCCCGGATGGTCATCAATCGACGTGCGGTATCGCTTTGAGAGGCAATTGCCTCAATCTCGCGGTTGACCTCGGCAATCCGCAGCTCCAGCTGCCGCATCTCGTCAAATGTAGATGCAAGAATGCGACGCATCGCCGAGGTTAGATCATTCGACTGATCGGCCAAAACCCTCGGCAGATCAGCCTTGAACTTGCCGGCGCCCTGGTGAATGGCGATCCCATATTCCAGGCAAAAAGCGCGCATCTGATTGATGAGGCACGTCCGTTGCGACATCATCCGATCGCGAAC
>NZ_JBVVPN010000037.1:52612-77112 GCF_055811035.1 Bradyrhizobium sp. MI1.10 | reverse complement strand
CCCTCGCCCCCGTCTGGAAATAAGCCATGAGGCGTCTTCGCCGTATCAAGATTCTCGCGACGCTTGGACCCGCCTCTTCGGACCTTGCGATGATCCGCCGCCTGTTCGAGGCCGGCGCCGACCTGTTCCGCATCAACATGAGCCACACCCCGCATGACAAGATGCGGGAGCTGGTGGCGACGATCCGCAACGTCGAGAGCAGCTACGGCAGACCGATCGGCATTCTGGTCGATCTCCAGGGACCAAAGCTCCGGCTCGGTGCCTTCGCCGAAGGCGCGGTCCAACTCCAGAACGGCCAGACCTTCACGCTCGATTCGGACAAGGCACCCGGTGACACAACCCGCGTCCAACTCCCGCATCCGGAGATCCTGGCCGCGCTGCGTCCGGGCCATTCGCTGCTGCTCGACGACGGCAAGGTGCGCCTGATCGCCGAGGAGACCTCGAAAGACCACGCGGTGACGCGCGTCGTGGTCGGCGGCCGGATGTCCGACCGCAAGGGCGTCAGCCTGCCGGACACCGACCTGCCGGTCTCGGCAATGACGCCGAAGGACCGCGCCGACCTCGAAGCGGCGCTGGTCACCGGCGTCGACTGGATCGCGCTGTCCTTCGTGCAGCGCGCGGATGACGTGCTCGAGGCCAAGAAGATGATCCGCGGCCGCGCCGCGGTGATGGCCAAGATCGAGAAGCCGCAGGCGATCGATCGCCTCGCCGACATCATCGACGCCTCCGACGCCCTGATGGTGGCGCGCGGCGACCTCGGCGTCGAGCTGCCGCTGGAACGCGTGCCGAGCCTGCAGAAGCAGATGACGCGCATGGCGCGGCGCGCCGGCAAGCCGGTGGTGATCGCGACCCAGATGCTGGAATCGATGATCCAGTCGCCGGTGCCGACCCGTGCCGAGGTCTCCGACGTCGCCACCGCCGTCTACGAAGGCGCCGACGCCATCATGCTGTCGGCGGAATCGGCGGCCGGCAAATTCCCGGTCGAGGCCGTCTCGACCATGAACCGCATCGGCGAGGAGGTCGAGCGCGACCCGATCTATCGCTCCGTCATCACCGCACAGCGCCCCGCGCCGGAAGCCACCGCCGGCGATGCCATCGCGGACGCCGCGCGGCAGATCGCCGAGACGCTCGACCTGCCGGCCCTGATCTGCTGGACCAGCTCGGGATCGACCGCCGTGCGCGTGGCGCGCGAGCGGCCGAAGCCGCCGATCGTGGCGATCACGCCGAACGTCGCTGCGGGACGCCGGCTGTCGGTGGTCTGGGGTGTGCATTGCGTGGTGGCAGAAGATGCGCGCGACCAGGACGACATGGTGAGCCGCGCCGGCCAGATCGCGTTCCGCGATGGCTTCGTCCGGGCCGGCCAACGCGTGATCATCGTCGCCGGCGTGCCGCTCGGCATCCCCGGCACCACCAACATGGTGCGCATCGCCTCGGTCGGCCCCGAGGGCGAAGCGAATATCTAGGTTCGCCAGCACGCGGCAAACAAAAAATGTCGAAAACAACCCCATGCACAGTAGCAGGCTGGTCCGGCGAATGTGCTGGGGTTTTTCGCAAAGGCGAATTCGGGCAATGGCCTGGGCGCGATCGGGTCCCTCGGTCGATCAGGCGGACGTTTTAGGCCCCAACCAGCGCTTTCGCGGTCGGCAGCAGCGTCTGCTGCACAACGAGACCCCTGGCGCGGGCGTCCATGACGCCGACCGCGCGGAGCGCCAGCAACGTCACGGTCTGCACGGCATCGCGCATCCTGGCGGGATCTTCGAGATTATCCGGCGCAAGCGGTCCGACCAGGGCTTCGTGCAAGGCGCCGAGCAGCGCGGTGGCGGCGAGCGCGGTGTCCTGCGCCGGCAGGTGGCCGGCGCGCACGGCGGCGTCGATGCGCGAGGCCATCTCACCCGCGATCTCGCGCCGGCTGGCGAGGCGTGAAGCGCTGACATCGACATCGACCGGCTCGGCCAGGATGCCCCAGGCGAGCCTGCGCTGCGACAGGGTATGGACCGCTACGGTGGTCACCGCGGCCGCCAGCGCCGAGGACGGCCCCGGCGCCGCATCGGCGGCTCGCCGGATCGCCGTGAGCTCGTCGCGGGAGACTTCGGCGATCAATTCGGAGATCAAATCGGCCTTGGAGGGGAAGTAGCGGTAGACCGTACCCGCAGCGACGCTGGCGCGAACCGCGACCGGCGCAATCTGCACCGCCGCCATCCCGCCTTCCGCCGCCGCCTCCCGCGCCGCCGCCAGTATCGCACTGCGCCGGGCCGCAAGGCGCTTCACCACTTGATGCGTCCGCCGATAAACCATGGCGCGCTTCCTGTCCCACACGCCGGCCGCACGCCCTGCGGCCGAACGCTTCGTCACCGATGTCGCAAATCGCCCCGCAAGGACTGAACAACTATTCAGAGTGGATGACAAGGTGCAAATGCATGAAGCGTCACGCCAAAAAAAAGCGCGAGCTCAAACAGCTAAAAACCTCGCGAACTGCTTTGGTGAAGGGGTAACCACGATCGTTACCGCCATCTTAAACCTGCTCCGCGACTGTGCTGCGGTATTGCGATCCCACCTCGGTGCAGCATGGTCGACACGGACGCCCGGACCGCCTGGCAGCTCTTCCACCTGAACTGGCTTCCCATCGCAGCCATGGGCAGCCTGCTGGCGCTGGGCCTCCCCTTCACTGGCCTGAGCCTCGAACCGGTCGCCTACGGCGTGACGCTGGCAGTCGCTGCACTCCTGCTCGCGCTGGCCTATGGCCACCGCATCCTCAAAGGCGAGCTTGCCGACCCGAAGTTGCTGTTTTCGCTCGGAACGATCGGACAGATCATTCTCACTTGCGCCATCGTCGGACCGCTCAGCTATGTCGCGGCCAAGCTGAACTGGCCACTGCAGGACCAAGCACTGCTTGCGATCGACCGTGCACTCGGCCTCGATCCCGAACCGATCGCGCGATACGTCAACGACCATCCCTGGCTCGCGGACAGCCTGGCTCGCGGATACGGGCTGATCAAATTGCCGCTGCTCGGCATTCCCGTCGTGCTGGCACTGACGGCGCGCTATATGCGGCTGCAATTGTTCATGCTCGCGATGAGCCTCGCGCTCGCGGTCACCATCGCGATCTCCGCCATCGTGCCCGCGATCGGCACCTATTGGGGGCTGCAGCTGTCCGCCGCGCATTTTCCCGAAATCAACACCGCGGTCTATGCCGGGCAGTTGCGCGACATCCTCGCGCTTCGCGACGGTAGCCTGCACGAGCTCCGGTTGTTCTTTCTCGCCGGCATCGTCTCGTTTCCGAGCTTCCACGCCGCATCCGCCGTGCTCTACATGTGGGCGCTGTGGCCGGTGCGCGGCCTCGGCGGCATCGCGGCCGCGCTGAATCTGCTGATGATCGCGGCGACACCAGTGATCGGCGCGCACTACATCATCGACGTCGCCGGCGGAATCGCAGTCGCCGCAGCGTCGATCTGGGCGGCGAAATTCTATCTCGAATGGCACGGCCGCGCGCGGCAAACGTCTGCCGCGCCTGCGCCGTCGGCGGTCTGGCAGCCCGGCCTCGCGGAATGACGGGCGGCAAGTTACCTAGGGGGCCGCGCGTAGCGCTGTGCCCATCAGCAACTTTCAATGTTCGATGTTCTCGACAGCGGGAACGTTTCCGCCTGCGCTCTTGGAGCTGAGGCGGACGTTTTGCTGTCCTACAAGCTTGCTACAGCTTCACGATGTCCCAGATCCGGAAATCGTCGACCAAAAGAAAAAGAGCCCCGTCAACGACGGAGCTCTCTCAGTTCGCGATGAGTCCAGCCTTACTTGAGGCTGCTCGAGATCGAGGTGAACTTGGCGTTCAATGTGGTGCCCAGGCTGTTGATGACAGTGATGATCGCCAGCGCGATGCCGGCGGCGATCAGACCGTATTCAATGGCGGTGGCGCCGGATTCATCTTTCGCGAAACGCGCAACGAGGTTCTTCATAAAGAGCTCCAAATGAGTACACGAGGCTACAACTGATCTGGTCTTTTTGGCTTCCCAGCGCCGCTTGACCATGGAACCAAACGTAGTGGCAAAGAATTGCGCCGCAGTTAATTCGACTGCGGAAACACAGAGCGGTTTGCGTGTATTCGCCGATGGTAAACCGAAATCTAAAACGATCCGTTAAATTGTCGAGACATCAAGCCGGCCCGGCACCGCCGGTTTACCCGGAATTATGACCGCCATGGTCCAATGTCGATCGCTCGGCACAACGACAAAAACACCAGGACGACGAGGCGGCATGTCCCTTTCCTTTGCCAACAGCATCACGGTGCAGAGTCGTGCGCGAGCGCTGGTGCCGCTATGCGTCGGTGCGGGCGCCTATCTCTTCTTCCTGTATGTCGGCGACACGCTGCTTCAGGACTCCGACTCGCTCTGGCAGATCAAGATCGGGCAATGGATCCTCGATCACCACGCGCTTCCCTACACCGACTTCTATTCCTTCACGCGGCCGGGGGCGCCCTGGGTTTCGACTTCGTGGTTGTCGCAGGTGCTGTTCGCTCTCTCCTACGCGCAATGGGATTGGGCCGGCCCGGTGATCCTCACCGCACTTGCTGTCGCATTGTCGGCGGCGATCCTGGTCGGTCTGCTCGAGGCCCATCTGGAAATTCCGCGCGCGGTCCTGTTCGCGATGTTCGCGCTGTTGCTATCGCTGCACCATATTCTGGCGCGGCCGCACATGCTGGCGCTGCCCGTGATGATCGCGTGGGTCGGCGTGTTGATGGCCGCAGCCGACCGCAAGGGCGCCCCGTCATGGTACTGGCTGCCGCTGATGTCGCTGTGGTCGAACCTGCATGGCGGCTTCGTGCTGGGCCTGGCGCTGATCGGCCCGATGTCGTTTGTGGCGCTCTGGGGCATGGAGTCCAGCAAGCAGGTCCGGCTGCTGTCGCGCTGGTTCCTGTTCGGTGTTGCGGCACTCGCCGCAAGCTGCGTCACGCCCTATGGCTGGCGCACATTGCTCGGCGCGATCAACATCCTCAATCTCGGCGAGTTGCTGACGGTCATCTCCGAATGGTCGCCCGCGAGCTTCGCATCCTTCAACGCATTCGAAGGCGCGCTGTTCGGCCTGATTGCGATCGGGCTGTATCGCGGCCTGACGCTCTCGCCGCCGCGTATTCTTCTGATCCTGCTTCTGACCTGGATGGCGCTCACCCACGTCAGGAGCATCGAGGCCTTTGCCTTCCTGGTACCGCTGGTGCTGGCCAAGCCCCTCGGCGAACGGACTGCGCTGCTACAGCCTGGCACGCAGGGCGGCGAGAGTTGGGCCGCCCGCTACGTCACCGCAACCGGTGCGCTGATGATCGTGACCGCCGGCTGGACCTCGACCTCACTTTACATGGCGCATCACCGCTTCACCTTCACGATGGATCAGACACCGGTCGCTGCCGTCGATCTGCTCGAGGAACGCCAGGCGCAGCGCATCTTCAACGCCTACCAGTTCGGCGGCTATCTGATCTCGCGCGACATCCCTGTCTTCATCGACGGCCGCGCCGAGCTCTACGGCGAAACCTTCGCCATGGACGTCTTCAAGGCCGTGGAGCTCAAGAAGCTCGACACCCTGACGCGGCTCCTCGACGCGTACAAGATCGACGCCACGCTCATGGTCGCGGACGCGCCGGCCGCCCAGGTGCTGGACCACATCAAGGGCTGGAAGCGGCTCTACGCCGACAACATCGCCGTGATCCACGTGCGAACCGGCGGCACAGAGGCCGGCGCGACGCCGGAAGCGAAGTCCTCGAGGGAAGCCGTCAAGTGAGCGCGTCCGCTCAACAGCAGATATCCGGTCCATCGCGCCGCTGGATCGGAATTCCCCTCGTGATGTTGCCAGCGTTTTCGATCGCAACGCTCTTCGGCTGGGGCGTCCTGATCTCCACCTTCACCCATCCCGGCTGGATCGGGCTGAACCACGTCGCGCCCGGCACCGACTGGATGGTGTTTTACGGCGCCGTCAGATCGTTGCTCGCCGGCAATCTTGCGCTGGTCATCGACGGTGAGGCGTTCACGGCCTATCTCAACCAGTCGTTCGCATCATGGCTCTCGGTCCCTCTGGAGTTCCGTCCATGGTTCTATCCGCCCGGCTTCCTCGTTCTGCTGCTGCCATTCGCGCCGCTTGGCTTCATCGGCTCCTATGTCGCATTCCAGGCCGCGACCGCAGGCTTCCTGGGCTGGGCGCTTCGCAACCGGGCCGATCAGCCGCAACTGACGCCCTACATCATCGCGGCCGTGCTGGTCTCGCCATCGGCATCTCTCAACCTGGCCGATGGACAATGCGCTTTTCTCGTTGCCGCACTGCTGGTCACGGGCGTCAGGCTGCTCGGACCGCGACCGCTCCTTGCCGGGGCAATCCTCGGGCTGCTGAGTTTCAAGCCGCAATTCTTCCTGCTCGTCGCCTTCGCGCTGGTGGGGTCGCGCCGTTATGGCAGCCTGTGCGCTGCTGCATGCTCGGCATTCGCATTGGCGGCTGCAAGTGCCATGATTTTTGGCGTCGAATTGTGGCTTTGGTGGATACCGCAGGCGTACAACAATCTGGTCAGCCCCGACGCGAAATGGCTCGCCTATGGCCGCATCTGGGGTCACAGCGTATGGGCCTGCGCAATGCTGCTGGGCCTGCCGGAGCGGCTGGCCTCCATCCTGCAGCTGGCCGCGATCCTTTCGAGCGCGACGGCGACGTTCGCGGCCTTTCGCTCCTCGCTCAGCACCAACAACAAGCTGATCGTACTGCTTGCGGCAACCGTGCTGGCGGCCCCGCATTCGGGCCCTTATGACGCGACGCTGCTGACGGTCGCCGTCGTGCTGCGGCTTGCCGCATCGATCGATGCTCCACGCTTTCGCGACTGGCTGATCGGGCTCGGCATCTGGATGGTGCCGTTGCTCAGCCCGGCGGTGTATATTCCGGCGGGACGACTATCGCCGCTCCTCATCGTCGCTCTCATTGGCGTCGTCTTCGGCGCGTTGCGCAGTCCGGCAGGGTCTGGCGAGCCGGCAATGTCGCCGCATTCCTGAATCCAATCTGCGGCTGGCGATGGGAGCGCCGAAGTGATGAGTAGCGGACAGGACGTGCATTCGCGGGCAGATCGGACTTATCGGTAGGGAGAGATGATCCCAGTTCTGGACTCGCATCGGCCCGATCAAAAAGCCGATCCCTCATCAATCATCAATTGCCCGTCTGCAGTTCGCCGAATCTATCCCAGGTCTTGCCGTTGAAGCGCATGAACTGCATCTGGTCGACCGGGACATGGTCGGTCGTGCCGGTGTTGACCTTGATGCCGGGCAGCAGCATCGGCAATTCGAGATCGCGAATTGCAAAAGCCTGCTTGAGGATGTTCTCGGTCGACAGATCATTGCCGCAGGCTTTCAGCACAGCCTCCAGCGCCATCGCACTGTTGTAGGCGTTGACATAATTGGTGTCGTGCTGGTCGGCCTCCGGCAAATATTTGGTCATGAACTCGCGCCAGCCCCTGACGCCGGAATCGTCCTTCCAGGCGGGATCGTCGGGGTCCTTCACGTAAGTGGTGGAGAGGATGCCGGTGCCGGCTTCCAGTCCCGCAGGCTCCATCACCGTCGAAACCCACACCGCAACGTTTGACAGGAACGTCATGGGTCGCCAGCCGATCTCGAAGGATTTGCGGATCGCTTGCGCCGCGAATTTCGGCGTCGCCGCGATCACGAATACATCGGCGCCCGAGGCCTTGAGCTTCACGATCTGGGAATCGATGGTCGGGTCCTGGATTTCGTAGGTCGCGCCGGTGACCACTGTATCGTATTTCTCGCCGAGCACGTCCTTCAGCCCGGCGAGATAATCGCGGCCGTAATCGTCGTTCTGCGAGATAACGGCGAACTTCGCGTTCGGATTCTTCGCCAGCGCGTAACGCGCATAGAGCCGCGCTTCGTAGCGGAACGGCGCCTGCACGCCCATCGTTGCCTGCGGATATTGTGCGACGTCGGCGAATTTCGAGGCGCCGGAGCCGATGAAGAGCTGCGGCACGTTCTTGGACTGGAGGTATTTCGCGATCGCCGTGTTGTGGGCGGTACCGATCGAGGAGAAGATCAGCGCGACCTCGTCGCTCTCCACCAGCCTGCGGGTCTGCTCGACTGATTTCGGCGGCGCATAGCTGTCGTCGAACGAGATCAGATTGACCTTGCGGCCGTTGATGCCGCCCTTCTCGTTCAGCATCTTGAAATAGCCGACCTCGCCCTTGCCGAGCGCCCCGAAGGCCGACACCGGCCCGCTGTAGGGCATGGTCTGGCCGATCTTGATCTCGGTCGCGGTGACGCCGCGCATTTCGGCGGCGGCGGATGGAGCGGACGGGAATGAGACTATCAGGAACGAAACGGCGCCAAGCGCGCCCAATGTCCTCGCAAAGCGCATCGGCTTGCCCTCCCCTTTGTCTCCGCGGTCGAGCCGCGCCTTAATTGGGAAGAGCATGCCACGACTTCACCGCAGACTCCAATCGCGATGAGTCGCGGGGTCGGAGAGCGAGTAAAGGTAAGGGTGCCACCAATGGCGGCGCCCATAGATGGTCGGCACTGCGCAAGGGCGGCTTTGCGCACATACCTGTTCGTCGCGAGATGCTCAGTTGCCCACGTTCGAAAAGCACCACGCAACAAAAAACGCGGCGTTTCCGCCGCGTTTTTCAATTCAATCTGCCGTGCGCGGTTACGCCTGCGGCTGCGGCTCCAGGCCGGGATCCGGATCGGGTCGCGGGCGCGACTTGCCGGCCGGCGGCACGGCCGAGGCGCGCGGGGTGGTCGGCTCGAGCACGGATTCGCGGTTCGGCTTCTTGCCCTTGAGCAGGTCGATGATCTCGTCGCCGGAGAGCGTCTCGAATTCGAGCAGGCCCTTGGCGAGAGCTTCAAGATCGGCGCGCTTCTCGGTGAGAATACGCGTCGCTTCGTTGTAGCCTTCTTCGACGAAACGCCGGATCTCGGTGTCGATCTTCTGAACCGTCGCTTCCGATGCGTTCTGGGTGCGCGACACCGACATGCCCAGGAAAACCTCGTCCTGGTTCTCGCCATAGGACACGGTGCCGAGCGCCTCGGACAGGCCCCAGCGCGTCACCATCATGCGCGCAAGACGCGTCGCCTGCTCGATGTCCGACGACGCACCCGAAGTCACCTTCTCGCGGCCGAAGATCAGCTCTTCGGCGACGCGGCCACCCATCATGATGGCAAGGCGCGAGGTCATCTGCTCCAGCGACATCGACAGCTTGTCGCGCTCGGGCAGCTGCATGACCATACCCAACGCACGACCGCGCGGAATGATGGTCGCCTTGTGGATCGGATCGGTCGCAACGACGTTGAGGCCGACGATGGCGTGGCCGCCCTCGTGATAGGCCGTCAGAAGCTTCTCTTCCTCGGTCATGACGAGCGACTTGCGCTCGGCGCCCATCATCACCTTGTCCTTGGCTTCCTCGAACTCGGCCTGGGTCACCATCCGCTTGTTGCGGCGGGCGGCGGTGAGCGCAGCTTCGTTGACGAGGTTCATCAGGTCGGCGCCGGAGAAGCCCGGGGTGCCGCGCGCGATCGTCTTGAGGTTGATATCCGGCGCCAGCGGCACCTTGCGGACGTGGACCTTGAGGATCTGCTCGCGGCCGACGACGTCCGGGTTGGGCACCACGACCTGGCGGTCGAAGCGGCCGGGACGCAGCAGCGCGGGATCGAGCACGTCGGGACGGTTGGTCGCGGCGATCAGGATCACGCCCTCGTTGGCCTCGAAGCCGTCCATCTCGACCAGCAGCTGGTTCAACGTCTGCTCGCGCTCGTCATTGCCGCCGCCGAGGCCGGCGCCACGGTGACGACCGACGGCGTCGATTTCGTCGATGAAGATGATGCAGGGCGCGTTCTTTTTGGCCTGCTCGAACATGTCGCGGACGCGGGAAGCGCCAACGCCGACGAACATCTCGACGAAGTCCGAACCCGAAATGGTGAAGAACGGCACGTTGGCTTCGCCCGCGACCGCACGCGCGATCAGGGTCTTGCCGGTGCCGGGAGGTCCGACCAGCAGCACGCCGCGCGGAATGCGGCCGCCTAGGCGCTGGAATTTGCCGGGGTCGCGCAGGAATTCGACGATCTCCTGCAGGTCCTGCTTGGCCTCGTCGACGCCCGCGACGTCCTCGAAGGTGACGCGGCCATGCGCTTCAGTCAGCATTTTTGCGCGCGACTTGCCGAAGCCCATTGCCTTGCCGGCGCCGCCCTGCATCTGCCGCGACAGGAAGATCCACACGCCGATCAGCGCGATGAAGGGCAGCCAGGAGACCAGCAGCGAGACGAACCACGGCACGTTGTCGCCGGGCGGCTTCGCGGTGATCTGCACCTTGCTGTCATAGAGGCGCTTCACGAGCGTCGGGTCGCTCGGGGCATAGGTCTGGAAGCTCGAGCCGTTGGTGAAGGTGCCGTGAATGTCCGGCCCCTGGATCACGACGTCGCGCACATTGCCGCGATCAACCTCGCTCAAGAGCTGGGAGAAGGCGATGTCCTGCGAGGAAGCGCGCTGACCCGGATTCTGGAAGAGCGTGAACAACGCCAACAGCAGCAGGACAATGATGACCCAGAGGGCGAAATTGCGCAGATTGGCGTTCATCGATCTTCCTTCGTGGTCGCGCGGATCGCGGCCTGATCCTCGGGCAGTTACTTTAAGCCGTACGAGGAAATCCCAAGGAATCCTCTCGGTTAGACGCATTACAATTTAGGTGCCGCCCCGGTCGCTGCCAAGGGAACGAGATGGGACTATTTATCCCATCTTAGAGCGATTCCCGCTGAAATAATGGCGCCCGGACAGGGGTTTTTCCCGCCTGGTTAAGGTGACCTGACGTCGCGCCGCCGAAACGGCTGGTGTCATGGTCCGCGGCTTAGCTCCCCTTGCGCCGCCGCGCCGGCGCCGGCGCGATGTGGATACGCCCCCCGGCAAGGCTGATCAAGGCTCCCGCAAGGGTCTGCTTCACCACCGGCCGGCCATTTGCAGCCGTACTTCCCGCCGCCATGGCCTGATCGAGCACGGCCAGGAGAGATTCGACCTTGCCGAGTTCCGCTGGTCCCTCATGCCCGAACGCGTTGATGGCCCGCAGCAGGATCCGCAGCCGGACCTCCTCCGGCAGGGCGGCAAACACGGGGGCCTCGAAGCTTCGAACGCCGGCCTGCGGCGCATCGCCGCGATCCCGCAAACGGAGGAAGCGCTCGGCTCCATCGGTCAGCACCTCGACGGCCGCATTGGCGCGCGCCAGCCTTGCCGCGAGCCGAGCCAGGCTGCGGGCATCACCGCCCTCCCCCGCGAGCTGCGGCAGCAGCGCACGCAGCCGCGGCCGGGTGAAGGCAGCGTCGTGGTTGGTGGGATCGTCGGCAAAGCCGATCTTCGCCCGCTTCAAGGTCGCGATCAGCTGCGACTTCGGAACGTCGAGCAGTGGACGCGCAAGGATGACGCCGTCGCGCTCGGTGAGACGGGCCATCGCCGACAGCCCGGCTAATCCGCTGCCGCGGAGAAGACGCATCAACAGGGTCTCGGCCTGGTCGTCTCGGGTGTGGGCGGTCAGCACGTGGCTCGCGCCGGCGACACGTGCGGCCTGCACCAGCAGGCGGTAGCGGGCTTCGCGCGCGGCGGCCGGCAGTCCCGTTTTCGGCTTGGCGCCGCGCCAGCGCACGGTCCGGTGCGGCAAGCCAAGCCCGGTCGCGAGATGCTTGACCTCGCGCGCCTCGCGCGCCGCCTCCGGCCGCAAGCCGTGATCAATGGTGACGACGGTGAGACGCGGGCCGCGCGCGAGGCTACGGTGCCAGCGCGCCGCAAGCCACATCAGCGCCACCGAGTCGGGTCCGCCGGAGACCGCGAGCAACAGTCCCCGCGCGCCTTTCAGGCCTGCGAAGAGGCGCTTGGCTTCACGCGCCGAGATCGGTGAATTGTCCTCTGACATGACGCTGCAATCGTCCGCGGATGGACCGACTGTTTAGCGCAGCGCCATCAATCTTGTCAGGATCAATCGCCGCGGGTCAGCACTTCACCCGCTTCTGCTCGCGGTCGACCGCGGCTTTGACGCCGGCGGAAGCGCGCGGATATTTGCGGCCGACTTCGCCGAAGGCGGCGCATGCGGCCTCCTTCTCCTTCAGCGCGGCCAGCGACTGGCCGAGCCGCAGCAGGGCATCCGGCGCCTTGGCGGATTTGTCGTATTTGGTGGTAACGGCGAGGAAGGCTTCCGCGGAGTCGCGATATTGCTGGCGCTGGAAATAGCTCTCGCCGAGCCAGTATTGGGCGTCGCCGAGCAGCGGGTCGCTCGGATATTTCTGCGAGAAATTCTTCATGGTCTGCTCGGCCAGCGCATAGTCCTTGCGCTGCATGTAGCCGATGCCGAGATCGAATTCGTCGCGCGGCGTTGCCGAGGGCGGCAGGGTCGTCAGCGCCGGGGCGCCTGCCGGCGCGGGAGAGCCGGATGGGGCCGGCGGATAGCCGGGCTGCGCAGCCTGGGGCGCGGCCGCCTGCGGATAGCGGGGGCCGCTATTGGCGAGATCGAGCGGTTCGCCGGCGCCACGGCCGCCGGGCGCGCCGCTCGGGGCACCGGCGGGCATCGGTTGCTGCCCGCCGCCGAGCGCGCGTGGCGCACCCGGCGCATTCGGGCTCTGGTTCGGGTCGAAGGCATCGCCGCGGCGGCGCGTGCCCGGCGCGCCGGGCGCAGGCTGCTCCTGAACGATCGGCGCCGGAGAGGCGATCTGCGGCTGCTCGTAATTCGGCTGGGCCGCTTGCTGGTGCGGCGGCTGGCGATAGGCCGGCGCGGCTTGCGCGGGCGGCATGGCCGCGACATTGGGCTGGACCGGCGCCTGGCCGGGTGCAGCTTGCGCGCCGCCCTCGATCGCTCGCAGCCGCTCTTCGAGCTGGCGGTTGCGATATTGCAGCTCTTCGTTCTGGCCGGTGAGCTGGCGCAGCTGATTCTCCAGCCGCTCGATCCGCATCTCGGGATCTGCATCGTCCGATTGTGCGAGGGCGGGCGAGCACAAAGAGAGCAGCGCGGCGATCGCCACGGTGCCGGTGAAAACCTTAAATCTGGATGACATCTTGCCCTGACGACGAAAGCGAAATGGCCTGCGACCGAACATTCGACGCGCCACACATTGAAGGGGAGTACGCCAAAACTGTGACTGTAACAAACGGGTTTCCGTCACAGATCGCTGAAACGAAACCGGCGCCCGAGAGGGCGCCGGCATAATCGGTTTCTGAAGATGAACGGCGCCTGACCGATCGTCAGGAGCTCGCGTTCAGAACGGTGACGGCGCGGCGGTTCTGCGACCAGCAGGAGATGTCGTTGCAAACGGCCACCGGCCGCTCCTTGCCGTACGAGATCGTTCGCATGCGGTTCGGATCGATGCCGCGCGAGGCGAGGAACGAACGGACCGACTGGGCACGGCGGGCGCCGAGCGCGATATTGTATTCGCGGGTGCCGCGTTCGTCGGCATGACCTTCGACGGTGAAGCTGTAGCGCGGATAGCTCTGGAGCCACTGCGCCTGCTTCTCCAGGGTCACGATCGCCT
Source organism: Bradyrhizobium sp. MI1.10 (assembly GCF_055811035.1). Taxonomy (NCBI): domain Bacteria; kingdom Pseudomonadati; phylum Pseudomonadota; class Alphaproteobacteria; order Hyphomicrobiales; family Nitrobacteraceae; genus Bradyrhizobium; species Bradyrhizobium sp. MI1.10. The sequence continues at coordinate 63,598 of NZ_JBVVPN010000037.1, read as the reverse complement.
GCGGGGTCAGATCGGTCTGGTCGCTTTCGAAGAACACGCGGTCGCCGACATTGACGACGAAGTCTTGCTGGCTGCCCGGCGTCGCCGCGTTGGCCATCGCATCCGTGGCAGCGTTCTTGTTGGCACAGGCCCCCATCGACAACGCGACGGCAAGCACCGCGGCCAGCTTCAATCCCTGGAGGATGCGCATAGGATGTTTCATTCCGGAGCCTCCACGCTCACGTTTCGTCCACTGCTGTCCGGTCTACAGGGGGTTGGTTAAGCGAACGTTCCGTCAACCTTGATGGAACCTTGCCACAGCCGGTCAAATGCCCCCAACCAGCGAAAAGCAACGGTCATGGTTAATGGGTTGTAAATGTGGCGCGATGGTGAAGGCAAGCCGCGCCGACCGGCAAAAACCGCGGGCTTTGCTGGAATTTTAGGCTCGTCGTGTGGAGACCCTAGCGCCTAGCGGGCAGAACCCGTTGCCGAGGCCGCTACGTCCGGCGTCCGCTGCGTGGCGAGCGACACCGGGCGCGGGGCCGCCTGGCGCGGGCCGCTGCGTTGAAACAACATGCGCCGCTCAAAAGCGCTGGAGCGCATGATCGGAAAGCGCGTCAGGACCTTTTCCCGCTGGTTGCGGAAATCGGACGCCATCAGCACGGCCTTCTTGGTGGGCCAGCCCGGAAACCCGCGCGGCTCCGGTGAAATGGTCTCGTGCAGGAAGATGCGACGATAGAACGCCTGATGATCGGTCCGGATCATGGCCAGCCCGGTGTCGGCGTTGAAATGATCGCAAGCCACAAAAGCCAGCCGCACCGTCAGATAGGGCAGCTCCGGAAAACGCTGGTGCTTTTCGGGATCGGCAACAAACCGGCACGGATCGATGAGGACTTCGCCGCGGTCGAGCCGGGGATGCAGGACGTCGCCAAACACTTCGGTCGTGTAGGACATTCGCCAGTCGGACGTCAGGACGTGAATGCGAACGGAGCTGCAGAGCTCTCCATCGACATAGACCCCGAAATTCCAGGTGTTGGGCGCATCGTCGAAGCGATCGGTCACGCGCCGCGACTCCGACGGCTCGATCAGTCCGGCGTGCAGATAGGCCCGGTACCGCATCAGATAGAGGTTGTCTCGGTCCTCAGGAGTTTCGATCAGGCGGTAATCGATGCGGTCAAACAGAGCGGCTCCCCGCGGAAGGAGCACCGTTTGCGGTTCAGCCCCAGACGTCATCCAGTACCCCTACACTCCAAAGCAACTTCTGCGAGTGTGACGAGATTAATGGTTCATTAACGGAATTGCAAAGGCTTAGAAACGTTAGGGTTAACCTTTGCGGCCCGCAAAAACACGGGGCGCGAACGAGAGCCAAGGGCGTTGAACGTTGAAGAAGTGAGGCAGAGAAAGATCAGGCGATCGATCGCGAGGACACCATGACGATCTGGTCCTCAGCCCCGCGACGGCCATGCGAGGCATTGAGCAATTGGCGAATCCGGACTGCCGGCACCGGCCGGCTGAACAGATAGCCCTGCCCTTCGGTCACGGTGCCGTCGGCGCTGATCAGCTCGAGCTGATCATTGGTCTCGATGCCCTCGACCACGACGGCCATGCCGAGATCGGCCGACAGCCGCGCCACGCCGCGCAGCAGCGTCAGCGGCCGGTCGGCATCGATGCCTTCGAGGAAGGAGCGGTCGATCTTCACCTTCTGCATCGGGAAATTGTGCAGGTAGCTGAGGCTCGAATAGCCGGTACCGAAATCATCCAGCGAAATGCCCACGCCGATCGCATGCAATTGCGACAGGATGTCGTGCGTGAGCTGGGTGTTGCGCAACAGCGAGGATTCGGTGATCTCGATCTCCAGCCGATGCGCCGGCAGCCCCGAAACCTCGAGCGCGTAGCGGATTTCGCTCAAGACGTCGCGCTGGTGGAATTGCTGCGGCGAGAAGTTGACGGCGACGCTGACGCCCTCCGGCCATTTCATGCATTCCATGCAGGCGCGGCGCAGGATCCAGCGGCCGAGATCGACGATCAGCCCCATGTCCTCGGCGACCGGGATAATGTCGACCGGCGAGACCGTGCCGCGCACCGGATGATTCCAGCGCAGCAGCGCCTCGCACGTCGTGATCTTGCCGGACTTCAGATTGACCAGCGGCTGGTAAAACAGCTCGAACTCCTCGTTGGCGAGCGCCTTGCGCAAATCGAGCTCGAGGATGCGGCGCGCCTCGACGGTCGCCGCCATCTCGTCGCGGAAGAAGCAGAAGGTGCCGCGACCGTCGGCCTTGGCCCGGTACAGCGCCATGTCGGCGTTCTTGAGCAGCGTGTCCGCGCTGATGCCCTCCGGCGCGGTCAACGCGATGCCGACGCTGGCGCCGATCTCGACCAGATGATTGTCGATGCGGTAGCGCTCGCTCAGCCGCTCGACGATGCGGCGCGCCAGCGCAGCGGCGTCCTCGGGCGAGGAGATGTTCTCCTGGAACACGACGAATTCGTCACCGCCGAAGCGGGCGACGAAATCCTCGGGGCGCAGCATCTCGCGCAGACGGTTGGCGACCGCGCACAGCAGCTGGTCGCCGCAGGGATGGCCGAGCGTGTCGTTGACCTGCTTGAACTGGTCGAGGTCGACGAACAGCAGCGCGGACAGGCGCTCGGCGTCGTGCGAGATCGCCAGCAGCCTTTCGATCTCGTCGCGGAAATGAACGCGGTTGGGAAGCGCGGTGAGGTCGTCGTAGCGCGCCAGATGCGTAATCTTGGCCTCGGCGCTGCGACGGTCGGTAATGTCCTCGAGCAGCACCACCGCGCCACCGTCAGCCATCGGCTGGACAGTCCAGGACAACGACCTGTTTCGCTGCGTATCGGGATCGGCGGTGATGATCTCCTTGGCTTGCGAACTCTCGATGTCCGTGACGATCCGCTCGCCGCTCCCAGCCGAGATGGATCCGGCGCTGACGCATGCCGCGACGATGTCACGCGCGTTGACGCCGCGTTGCGCCAGACCTTCCGGCAGATTCATCATTGCGCCGAAGCGGTGGTTCATGACCGCAAGCTGTCCGTCGACGCGGAACATGCAGAGGCCGTGCGGCATGTTGTTCAGCGCCGTATCGAACTGGCCGGCGAGCGCGGCTTCACGCTCCCGTGCCACGACCGCTCCCATGAAGATTCGGTGCAGATTCACCGAGAGCTGCATGATCGCCATCAGGAACGCGGCGCTGACCAGCGCCATCGCGATGTAGTAGGGCGTTCCACGCAGTGCCAAGGCAAGCACGGCCGGACCGAAAATCAGCACGGCCTGGAGGTGGAAGATCGCAGGCCGGCCATATGCCCTGCCCGCGCCGCCCGCCGCGATTCCGGTGGTGACCGACAAGGCGATCATGTGGGCCACAGCGTCGTCCGTGGCCAGCAGGGCGGTGGCGCACCAGATGCCGATCGCAGCCGCCTGGATCTTTGCCCCGATCTGATAGCGCTTCTGCCAGCGTGCTGCCGCCTCGATGGTCATGACCGACTGGCGTGCCTGATAGAGGCGCAGGTCGATCGCCCGCGCAGTCCCGGCCAGGACAAGAAGTGCGACGCACGCCCAGATCAGAGGCTCGCCCGTCCTCAGCGCGGTCAGGGCCGCACCGATCGACACGAAAATGAGTCCGGCCAGCAACGGACCAGGCGCTTCGAACAGCGAATCGATTTGCGCCGCCGAAGTTTTCGGCGGCCGCTGTTCCGGCTCTCCGCTCTGACTTGCAAACTGCATCTGGTGTTTACGCGCGTCCTGTCTGGAGCGCAGTTTTACCGATCCGGTATGAAGTCTTTCTGAGGGAATATCGTTAAAGTCGAGTTGTTTTGAACGAGCAACAGTCGAAATAGATCAATAGAAACAAACCCATGGGAAAAGTTTGCCGAGTGCAACCTTAAAGAACAATTATCGCGGGGAAACATCGCGCCAAGTTTTCGAAAAAGGCGCGCGGTCAAATCATTGCGCATCAAGAACGGGCGGCTAGCCCGATGTCGAGGACAATAGCGGCGACCATGCGGGATCGGAGGCGAAGCCCGGCGTCGGCACCTTCAGCTCGTTGCGTCCCGAGATGTCGACCGAGAACAGCGACGGCCCGCCGCTGCCGCCGGGATCGCGGAAGAACATCAGCACGCGGCCGTTCGGCGAGAAGGTCGGGCCTTCGTTGTGGTAGCCGGAGGTCAGAAGCCGTTCGCCGGAGCCGTCCGGCTTCATGACGCCGATCGAGAACTGCCCGCCACCTTGCCTGGTGAAGGCGATGTAATCGCCGCGCGGCGACCACACCGGCGTCGAATAGGTGGCGTTGTTGTCGTCCTTGGAGAAGGAGATGCGCTGCGCCGCTCCGCCGCCCGCGGCCATGACATAGATCTGCGATCTGCCGCCGCGATCGGACTCGAAGCAGATGCGGGCGCCGTCCGGGGAGTAGGACGGAGAGGTGTCGATCGCGGGCGTGTCGGTGAGGCGCGTGGTCGAGCGCGAGCGCAGATCCATCACGAACAGGTTGGAATTGCCGCCCTGCTGCAGGCTCATGATGACGCGCTGGCCGTCCGGCGAGAACCTCGGGGCAAAGGTCATGCCCGGGAAGTTGCCGACGATCTCGCGCTGGCCGGTCTCGATGTTGAACAGGTAGACCTTCGGATCGCCCTGCCCGAACTCCATGTAGGTGATCTCTTGCGAGTTCGGCGAGAAGCGCGGCGTCAGCACGAGGTCGGAGCCGCGGGTCAGATAGCGCACATTGGCGCCGTCCTGGTCCATCATCGCGAGCCGCTTGACGCGGCGCTCCTTCGGCCCGGTCTCGTCGACGAACACCACGCGGCTGTCGAAATAGCCCTTCTCGCCGGTCAGCTTCTCATAGATCTGGTCGGAGATGATGTGGGCGATGCGGCGCCAATATTCCGGCGAGGTGAAATATTGCTGGCCGGCGAGCTGCTGGCCGGTGACCACATCCCACAAGCGGAATTCGGCCTTGAGGCGCCCGTCCGGCTGCCGCGTCATGCGGCCGGTGACGAGGGCCTGCGCGTTGAGGGTTTTCCAGTTCTCGAATTGCGGCGCGACGTCGATGTTGCTGATGCGCTCGATGAAGGCGGCCTGGTCGACCGGCGCGAACAGGCCCGAGCGTTTCAGATTGTTGGTGATGACCTGCGTGACGCCGTTGCCGACGTCGCCGTCGGCGGGCGAGCCGGGCACGAAGTTGGTGATCGCGATCGGAATCGGCCGAAACTCGGTGGGATCGATGCGAAGGCGTCCCTGCGGCTGCTGGGCGAAGGCCTGCCCGCCTCCGAGCATCGCGAGCGTCGATCCGGTCAGGGTCATGAAGCGGCGGCGGTTCATCGAGCGGACGTCATTCATCGCAAAATTCTTTTGTTCGGATGTCACAACATGTCTTTCAGGCCGAAAGTCATCGGAATGAGCTTCCAGCTCTCGTATTGCTGCTTCGGCATGAACGAATAGACCTGACACTGCACGATGGCGCGTCTGGCACTCTCCGCCACCGCCTGTGCGATCGACCGCGACGGCCCCCTCACCGCGACGACGATCGGCTCGGACGCGAGCGATCCGTCGATCTTCATGGGAATGTCGATGTCGGCTTCGTATTGATCTGCATCCTGCCCGTTATAGGTCGGCGTGAAGCAGCGCTTCACCGCTCCCTGGAACGCCCCCCGCCAGGTCGCAATGTTGTTGGCGGCCGTTCCGCTCGTCGATCCCAGCGAGGCCGACGCATTCAGCGTCGAGCCGGCGAGTTCGTGCCGGGTCGCCGCGCGCTTGTCGAGATCGCGCTGGATCTGCGCGGGATCGAAGCTGCGCTCCTTGGGCTTCGGCACCTGCTGCGGCTGCACCGCTGCGACCTTCTGCTCCGGCGGCTTGGGCGGCGGCTTCTTGGTTTCGAGCTTTTTCTGGAGCTCGGCGATCGGATCTTCCTTGGCCGGGTCAGGCTTTTTTTCCGGCGGCTTCGGTTCTTCTTTGGGCTTCGCCTCGGCGACGGGCTTGGGCGGCTCGGGCTTCTTCTCGACCGGCTTCTCGACGGGTTTTGGCGGCGGTTCGGGCGTCGAGTTGGTCTTGATCAGCTCTTTCTTCTCGGTGACCTTGCCGACGGCGTCTTCCTCGGGCTTGGCTTCCGCGATCTTCTCGACCTTCGGCTTCGGCTCTTTCTTGTCGCCGGTCTTCTGCCCCGACATCATCTGCGCGAGCTGGTCGGTGGAGATGATGTCGATCGGCAGCGACTCTTCGGCCGGAACGAAAGCCCTGCTGCTAAAGGTGACGAGCCCCCATCCCAGCACGAGGACGTGGAGGGCAATCGACGCAACGAGTGTCTTGTCGACCTTCACCTTCACGGTCTACCCCTGATCCGCTTCCGTGACGAGCGCCAGCTTCTTGAAGCCTGCGCCGGACAACTGGCCCATGACCTTGGCCACCGTCCCGTAATCCGCCTTCTTGTCGGCACGCAGATAGATGCGCTCCTCGAGCCCGCCGCGCGCGTCCGTGATCGCCTTCAGCTTGGGGATCAGTTCGTTGATCGCGATCTCGGCGTCGTTGATGAACACCTTGCCCTTGATGTCGACCGACATCTGGATCGGCTTCTGGTCGTTGTTTTCGAGGCTCTTGGCCTGGGTCTGCGGCAGGTCGAGCGGCACGCCGACCGTCAGCATTGGCGCCGACACCATGAAGATGATGAGCAGCACCAGCATCACGTCCACCATCGGCGTGACGTTGATTTCGGCCACGACCGGCTTACGCCGGCCACGGCGCCCACCGCCTCCGGACGAACTCGCGACGTTCATGCCCATGGTCTGGTGCCCAAATTGCCCTTCACACTATACATGCCGTCCGTCAGCCCCGCTCGTCGATCTGGCGCGACAGGATGGCTGAAAATTCATCGGCGAAGCCTTCGAGGCGCTGGGCCTGCCGGTTCACCTCGGAGGTGAACTTATTGTAGAAAATAGTGGCAGGAATGGCGGCGATAAGGCCGACGGCGGTTGCAAACAGCGCCTCCGCGATGCCGGGGGCCACCACCGCCAGAGAGGTATTTTTCGACGCCGCGATCGACTGGAAGCTCGACATGATGCCCCAGACGGTGCCGAACAGGCCGACGAAGGGGCCTGCGGAGCCGACGGTGGCGAGCACCAGTAGCCTGCGTTCCAGCCGCTCGACCTCGCGGGCGATCGAGACATTCATGACCTTGTCGATGCGCATCTGAAGGCCTGCGACCGAGCGGGCCTGGCTCTCGAACGAACGCTTCCACTCGCGCATCGCCGCGACGAAACAGGCCGCCATGGAATGCGTCGGCTTGGCCGAGAGCGTGCGATAGAGGTCCTCGATCGACTCGCCGGACCAGAAAGCCTGCTCGAAACGGTCCATCGAGCGGCGGGTGCGGGCAAACAGGAAGATCTTGTCGATGGCGATCGCCCAGACCCAGACCGAGCAGGCGAGCAGCCCCAGCATCACCGCTTTCACGATCCAGTGAGCCTGCCAGAACAGCGCGATCAGCGACACGTCCGCGGAAGCGGCAACCGGAAGGGCTGACTGAGCCACGTCGGCCGGATTCATAAGCAGTATCCTCTCAAGGCGATCGTTACCTGATGTCCCGATCTAATGTCCCGGCCAGCAAATGGCCGCCGGTTCCCCAATAGCCGCGCTAGAACCGGCGCGGCCGGCAAGCCCGCTCAAAGCCTTGTCTTTCTGGGGTGCAGGGCTCTTCCAAAGCCAGCCGCCTGCATTCCCTGCCAAGATGTCAAAACTATGGGCCCGACCCCAAGGCTCAGACTTCCGGCTTTGGGCGCGATTGTCCGCAATTACCAGAGCCCGGCGATGGTTAATGCTGGGTTACCGCGGGCGGATTTGGCTGCCGGAAAGCGAGCGGGCGCAGGCGGTTGGCAAGCTGCCGGCCCCGGCTGTTGCTGACATCACGTTGGAGGAACCAGCCCTCGCCCGAAAAATTGTCTGGAAAATCACTTCTCGCGAGGTTTTGCCATGAGCGTCAACCCCAAGACGACCGCCGCCATCGGCGATCATCCGCTCCACCCCATGATCATCCCGTTCCCCGTCGCCTTCCTGGTCGGCGCGCCCATCGCCGATCTCGCCTTCATCGGAACCGGCGACGGCTTCTGGGCCAGAGCCGCCATGTGGCTGATCGGCGCCGGCATCGTGATGGCGCTCGTTGCTGCCGTGGCAGGATTCACCGACTTCTTCAGCGACGCCCGTATCCGCAGCCTCAACGATGCCTGGTATCACATGATCGGCAATCTCGTGGCGGTGGTGCTCGCTGCGATCAATTTCTACCTCCGCTACGCGCAAGGCGCGGAGGCTGCGGTCAAGCCGTGGGGCGTGGTGCTCTCGCTGATCGTGGTCGGCATCCTCCTGTTCACGGGATGGAAAGGCTGGGAAATGGTCTACCGGCATCATGTCGCGGTGCTGGACGCGCCGGGCCAGACCAGTTCGGAACCGGTCACCCCGCATCATGGCGGCGAGAGCCGCCGCCGCGCCGCCTGAACGAGGAGTACGTCGCTTGATGACGTGAGGGCGAGTCAGGCCGCCGAGGCGGGTTCGGGGCAATTGGTCAGCCGCGCCGGATTGCCGATTGCGGTGCAGCCCGGGGACACGTCGCTCGTCACGACGGTGTCGGCGCCGATCTTTGCAAAATCGCCAATCCTGACGTTGCCGAGAATTGTGGCGCCGGAGCCGATGAAGACGCCGCGACCGATGCGAGGCGAGCGCGCCGGCAGTTCCGTGCCACGACCGATGCTGACGTTCTGAAGGATGGTGGCGTCGTCGCCGATCGCCACATCTGCACCGATCACGATGCCGGTGGCGTGGTCGAGATACACCGATGATCCCAAGCTCGCCGCCGGATGAATGCTGACCTGCAGGACGTTGGAGGCCTCGTTCTGAAACAGCAGCGCCGCGTCGCGATAGTCGTGATGCCAGAGCCAGTTCGAGACGCGCCATGCCTGCAAGGCGACGTAGCCCTTGAAATGCAGCAGCGGCGCCAACAGTCCGGTGATGGCGGGATCGCGGAGAACGATGGCTTGTAAGTCGCAGCCGGCCACCTCGATCAGATCCGGCTGGCCATGGAAGGCGTCGCGGGAAAACGTCGTGAAGCGCTCGCGTTCGGCCGCGCTGTCGCCAAGCCGGCGTCCGATCAGATCGGACAGTGCGGCGGTAAAATCGTCATGGACGAGGATGAGTCCGACAAGAGCCTTGCCGAATAGGGGGTCGGCTGCCGCTGCGCGCTGCGCCTCGTCGCGGATCTCCTGCCAGAGGGCCTCGCTCGCCGTCATCGCCGCTTCCGCCATCGTTGCTGCCTGCGGTATTTTGACGCTTCCTTTTCACTGTCGGATATAAACCGTCGGCAGCCCGCGCGCCACGGACCCCGTGACGCTACGAGCTTGCATGCCAAGCGGCCTGGATCATATATAGGCCGTCGAGTTCGCGGTCGAAGCTATGGCCTCAGGTTGACTTTGCCGCGTGCGGCCGCCTTGGGCCAGGGTTGTCCAAGCACCTCGTTCAAGACCCCGCGGTGGTCCGCCATCGCCGGGTTTTTCGTACACAGCGGCCCTCAATGCTGCCGAAGCGAAACTCGAATCTCTGTCATCCAAGGTCACGCCAATACATGTCGCCCAACGCCCCCGCCGACGACCAACACGACGACATCATGTATCCCTCCGCCCTGCCGTTCCTGCTGGTCCATCTCGGCTGCGTTGCCGCCATCTGGACCGGCATTACCTGGCAGGCCGTCGCGATCTGCGCCTCGCTGTATGTCGTGCGCATGTTTGCAATCGGAGCGGGCTACCACCGCTATTTCTCCCATCGGGCTTTTGCGACCGGCCGGGTGTTTCAGTTCATCCTGGCCTGGCTTGCGCAAAGCACCGCGCAAAAAAGCGTTTTGTGGTGGGCGGCCAAGCATCGACATCATCATCTACATTCCGATACCGAGGACGACGTGCATTCGCCGCGTCACCGAGGCTTCCTCTACAGTCATCTCGGCTGGATTTTTTACCGGGAGCACGATGGCACCGACCTCGTGAAGGTCGGCGATTTCGCCGCCTATCCGGAGCTGATGTGGCTGCATCGCCTGGAACTCCTGCCGGCCGTGACGCTGGCTGCGCTCTGCTTCCTGGTTGGCGGATGGTCCGGTCTCGTCGTCGGCTTCCTGTGGAGCACCGTGCTGGTCTATCACGCGACCTTCTGTATCAATTCGCTCGCCCACGTGCATGGACGCAAGCGGTACGTGACCGGCGATGATTCCCGCAACAATTGGCTGCTGGCCTTATTCACCCTCGGTGAGGGCTGGCACAACAATCATCACGCCTACCAGAGCAGCGTGCGGCAGGGTTTTCGCTGGTGGGAAATCGATGTCACCTATTACATCCTGAAGGTGCTGTCCTGGTTCGGCGTCGTCTGGAACATGAAGTCGCCGCCCGAGCAGGTGCTGCGCAACGAGCAGCCGCTCGGCGCACGCGTCATCAACCGGGCGGCCCGCGAGCTTGCCGGACGGTTCGATGCGCAGACCCTGGCGCACGCGATCTCGTCGGCGCTACGCCGAGCCGATCTGGCCCAGTTGCAACTGCCGACGCTGCACGACATCCTCAGTCGCGCGCATGAAGGCGTCGATGCACTGACACATCTGCATTTGCCGAAGATCCCGACCCGCGAGGAGTTTCTCGCCGAGGCCAAGGCGATGTTCGCGCGTACGCGATCACTCAACGAGATCGTGGACTACGCCTACGAACACTTCCTGGAGTCGGTTCGCGCGCAGCTCGCCACGGCGCGCTGACCAAGTCTCTCCAGGCCAAGACTCTCCAGGCTAAGACTTTCCAGGCCAGGACATTTCCAGACGGTCGCGGCGGCCTGCCGCGCATTCCCAAAACCAAACCGCCCCCCCGGGGGGGGGGGCGGGGGGGGGGGGGGGGGGCGGGGGGCGGCCGGGGGGGGGGCCCGGCGGGGGGGGGGGGGGCCGCCCCCCCGGGGTTGGGTCTCCGCGGGGGCCCGCCGTTGTTCAATTTCGCCCCCCGAGG
>NZ_JBVVPN010000037.1:42568-52602 GCF_055811035.1 Bradyrhizobium sp. MI1.10 | reverse complement strand
CCCCCCCCCCGGCTCCCCCACCCCCCCCCCGCCCCGCGCCCGCGGGGGGGGGGGCCCGGGCCCCCCCCCCAAACCCCCCCCCCCCCGCGGGGGGGGGGGGCCGGCGCGCGGCTTGGGGCCATCAGGACTTTGGGGGCATGCGCCTGACGGCTTTGAGAAGCGTCAGTCTCGAGATCAACCTTGAGATCAACCCTGCTGCTGGTCGGTCGGCGGCGGGGTCGGGCGCGTCTTGTGTTGCGCCATGAACTGGTCGAACTCTTCCTTGTCCTTGGCGTGACGCAGACGGTCGAGGAAGTTCTTGAACTCGACCTGCTCTTCCTCGAGCCGCTGCAATGTCTCGGTGCGGTACTCGTCAAAGGCGCGGTTGCCGCTCGAGGGCGGGCCGAAGCCAAAGCCGAAACCGTGGCGCTCCATGCGGCCGCGCATACGGTCCATCTTGTACTGCATCCGCTCCATCTTGTTCTGCCAGCGATCCTGGTTGCTCCAGCACGACATTCTTCTGCTCCCGAGTGTGAAAAAGAGAAGGGCAAGTCCGATCGGCCACCAGATGATGAAGCCGAGGATGGTCACGGCGATCCAGCCGGGATGCCAAGGCGTGTTGAGCATGTGGGGGCGCTCGTAGTGTTGGTCCGAAGGGCCGCGCCATCGATTGACATCAGCGGTGTAGGCCATTTCCCTCTCCATGACGGCATCAGCGCCGTTGTGAATGTAAATAACATTTACATAGGTAGATCATCCCGCGATTTTGTCAAGCCGACCGCCTGACAGGGCGAAGCAATTATTTGGGTAACTTTATTTCGGCTTGCCCCAGGGACCACCGGGCGGCACGCCGGAACCGGAGGATGCCTCCGGTGGCACCGGCGGCGGCTCGGCGCTTTTCGCCGGAGGACGGCGATCGGTCGGGAAGCCGAGACCGCGGAGATAAATCAGCACCTCGGCTTCGAGCAGCTCGTCCGGCGACATCGGCAGCTTTCGACGCGCGGCATCGCCGCGGGAGAACAGCGAGGCCACGCCATGCGCCATCGACCAGATGTGCAGCGCCATCATCATCGCCGGAGGCCGCGGCGTGCCCGGCGGCGCCAGCGCGGCAAGCCGCTCCGCCGCGGCACGAATGACGTTGAAAGCACGCTCGCTAGCGGCCTGTAGCGCCGGATTGACATCCACCGGCACGCCCGATTCGAACATCGCGTTGTAGAACGCGGGCTCCTCGCGGGCGAAGGCGAGATAGGCCCTGCCGACACGCTCGAACGCCGTGACGGTGTCGGGCCGTCCGTCGTCCCAGGCCGCGGTCAGGCGCGATTCGAACTGCTCGAAACCGCGCTGCGCGATCGAGGACAGCAGTTCGTCACGGTCGCGAAAATGCCGGTACGGTGCCGCCGCACTGACGCCGGCCATGCGCGCGGCATCGGCAAAGGTGAAGCCGGCCGCGCCCTTCTCGGCGATCAATCCAAGGGCGGCCTGCAGCAGGGCTTCCTTCAGATTGCCGTGGTGATAGCCGCGCTCGGCGCGGCGCGTCTCCTTGCGCCAGCTCATGTGAACGACCTTTACATGAGCTGGGCAGGAAGGTCACTAGCGGCGACGGGGTTGATCAGCCCGTATTCTCCCCGGTCCGGGGCAGCGGCCGAAGCCCTAGCCGCCAGGGATCGGCAGCACCGGCATGATCTCGACGCGTTCGCCGGGGAAGATCGTGAAGTGCGGGTGGTTTTCGAACATCTTCGCCGCGGCTTCGTGCGAGGCCGCACGCACGACGGTGAAGGCGCCCATCTCGTTGGCGATGTCGGCGAGGCCCTTGCCGTCGACCTTCTTGGTCTTGCCGAGCGGCCCGCCCATGGCCTGGATCGCGCCTTGGTGCCTTTCGACCCAGCCCTTCCAGGCCGCCATGCCCTCCTGCTCCTTCGCCTTGCGCTCGGCCTCGGGCATCGCATCCCATGCGGCCCATTTGGAGCTGGTCTTGCTGCCGAGGAAAACGGCGAGATAGGTATCGGTGCTCATCGGTTCTCTCCTTTGCTGACGGATAGACAAAGCTGCGGCTATTTCTTGAGGTCGCCGAAACCGGCGGCGGCCTCCTGCACGTCAGGCGGAAAGTCGCTCATCTCCTGCACCTGACGGATCTCGATGATTTCGTTCGGTGCGGCCGGACACCGCCTGGCCCAGGCGATCGCCTCGGCACGCGACGCAACCTCGATCATCCAGTACCCGCCCAGGACCTCCTTGGCCTCAGCGAACGGGCCATCGGTCACGATGGGCTTGCCGGCCGCAAACGACACGCGCGCGCCCATCGAGGGCGGGTGCAGGCCGTCGAGCGTGATCAGCACGCCGGCGTCGTTCAGCACCTCGTTGTAGCGCATCATCGCAGCGACCCGCTCGGGATCGAGCTGAACGTCGGGCGCTGCGGTCTCGTAGCCGAGCGGGATCATCAGCATCATGAATCGCATGAAGGTTCCTTGCTTGCTTAGTCGCCCTTACCCAAGACGAGCGAACCCTGACGGAACCGACAGCATGGCGACAATTATTTAGCGCGCCTGCGGCAGGAAACGCCCGTCCTGCCGGGCAGCGCCGAAATAAACCTCGATGCGGCGAACCTTGCCGCCGGCGAAGGTGAAGAACTCGGTGTTGCGAAAGCTCCTGCCATCTGTCGCCAGGCAGAGATAGGTGACGAAGGCCTCGTCACCTTGGACGAAAATCCGCTCGATGTCGTGCCGCGCAATCCAGCCGGTGTCCCTCCAGCAACGCTCGAAATAGGCCGCCTTGTCGAGGTCCTCGTCGAACGGGCTGGTGAAGCGGAAATCGTCCGCCAACGCGTCGGCGACCCGTTGCCGGTCGTTGTCGAGATATGCGGCGAAAAGGTCTCGAATCAGGCGCTCGTGATCGTTGGACATTCCGGGTCTCCCTGGCAATGATCCCCTGGAAGACGATCCATCGAGGACCGTCCCGACATCGTGGCTTCGAGTTAAGGCCTTCCTCGTCGGAACGAAAGCGAAGTAAAAGAGGCTCGCGCTCGCGCGATCTTTCATAAGGACCGATCAGCCAATGCCCCCTACCCCGCACCGCGTTGCCCTCGTCACCGGAGCCGCGCGTGGCATCGGGCTTGCGACCGCGAAGAAGTTTTTGACCGAGGGCTGGCGGGTTGCGTTGCTCGACATCGAGGGCGAGCTGCTCGGCCGCGCGGTCGCCGAGATCGGCCGGGACGAGGCCACGCTGGCGCTGACCTGCGACGTCTCGGACGCAGCCGCGGTTGCCGCCGCGATGATGTCGGTCGAAAGGCGGTTCGGCCGGCTCGACGCGCTCGTCAACAATGCCGGCATTGCCGTGTTCGCGCCGCTGATGGAGACGTCGGAGACCGATTGGCGGCGCGTGCTCGAGGTCAACCTCACCGGCCCGTTTCTCTGCACCAAGGCGGCGGTGCCGCTGATGCGCGACGGCAATGGCGGCGCCATCGTCAACATCACCTCGATCTCGGCGGTGCGCGCCTCGACGCTGCGCTCGGCCTACGGCACCAGCAAGGCGGGCCTCGCGCACCTCACCAAGCAGCTCGCGGTCGAGCTTGCGTCCTTCAACATCCGCGTCAACGCGGTCGCACCGGGACCGGTCGACACCGCGATGGCGAAGCAGGTGCACACCAGGGAGATCCGCGCCGACTACCACGACGCCATCCCGCTCAACCGCTACGGCCTGGAAGAGGAACTCGCCGAAGCGATCTACTTCCTGTGCTCGGAACGATCCAGCTACATCACCGGACAAATTTTGGCCGTCGATGGCGGCTTCGATGCGGCGGGCATCGGCCTGCCGACGCTGCGCGGCGAACGGCGGAACGGGTAGGCACGGCGTAGGTTGGCCTAGCGAAGCGTCACCCACCTCTTCTCGTCGGCCAATCCTACGGACTCGAATTCGCGGAGGCTTCATGCGACGCGTCACCTTCCTCAGGGCTTTGATGCTCGTATCCGCGCTGCTCGCCGCCACGCCTGCCTTGGCCGAAATCCGCATCATCCAGTCGCCCGGTGGACAGGTCGGGCCGTTCCTCGATTTGTTCGAGAAGGTGCGCGAGAGCGGCGAGCGCGTGGTGATCGACGGTCCCTGCCTGTCCGCCTGCACGCTGGTGCTGAGCATCGTGCCGGGCGAGCGGATATGCGTCACCAAGCGTGCCGTGCTTGGCTTTCATGCGGCGCGCTCGGTCGACCGGCGCGGACGCTTCTACGCCGAGCCGGAAGCATCCGATGCGGTGCTTGCGGCCTATCCCGGCCCGGTGCGCGACTGGATCAGCCGCCGCGGCGGCCTCTCGTCGCGGTTGCTTCTGTTGAAGGGACGCGACCTCGCCGCGATCTATCCGCGCTGCCGGTGACGATCAGCGGACGCAAGCGCCCGCCAAATCGCGCCGGTCACCTGCTTCGTGAGGCCTAATAAAAACTCTGGATCAGCTGGGTCAATTCCATGCTCGCGCAGATGAGCATACCCCAAAGTGCAAAGTTGATCTGCAGCGCCGCCGCCATCGGTCGCTCCCCTTCCAAGTCCGCCCGCCCCAGTTTTTAGAGTTTATGACGAAATAAATAACGATTCTGCCCCGGAGTTCACAGCCTAATATTGCGCCAGTTGTTGTGCGATGCGGTCCGCATCATTTCACGAAGCGGCCTCACTGCTCTCGCAATGTGGTGCGACACTAAAATCCATATTCGGCCGTGTCGGCCAGGCGTTTCCCTTAGGTTCCATTTGAGCGGTGCGACGCAAGCTTCGGCAAGCGAATTTGGCGCGTCGCATACAACACCCAAGGGTTCGGCATGATGCGACACGGCTTTGTCTTGCTCACGTTTTGCGCAACGCTCATGGGATGCGTGGTCGCGCCTGCGCAGGAACGCCGTCCGATCGCATGGGACGGCCTCGGTCAGGATCCGAACCGTCCCTACGTCATCAAGCGTCGCGTGGCGACCCAAGCTCCCGCGGCGAGTGATCCGAATCAGGAGCGAGAAAGAGTCCTCGGCACCTTGCGCCCGTACTCCGCGGCGTGGTGGGCAATCCATGACGAAATCGAAGCGGAGAATGACAAGCAGCTCGGGACAAAGCTCGTGATCTGTCCGCGCTGCGTTCCCTCCTCGCAACCACCGAGCAATGACGTGACCGGATCGATCCGCTGAGAGCGGCACGCGGTCGATCGGCACATGACGCAACGTCTCATGCGCGCCCCTCTCCGCATCGTCGGGGAGAGGGGATCGCCGCTTGGCGCGTCAAGCGATCGCGGCTGTCACATTCCCTCGGCCGGGCAGTTCACCATCCAGGGAATGCCGAACTTGTCGACGCACATGCCAAAACCCTTGGCCCAGAACGTCTTGCTGAAGGGCATGGTGACGTTGCCGCCATCGGCGAGCGCATTGAACTTTCGCTCGCCGTCCGCGGGATCCGCGACCGTGAGCGAGATCGAAAAGCCCTGCGGCTTGTGAAAATGCTCGCCTGGTGCGTCGGAGGCCATCAGGACGCTGCCGTCTGGCAGCGACATCCGCGCATGCATAATGATCTTCTCGCGGCCGGGCGTGGCGGGCACCTCCGGCGGCGCATCCGAGGCGCGCATCATCGCATCGATCTTGCCGCCCAAGACCTTGGCGTAGTAGTTGAACGCCGCTTCGCAGGTGTCCTGATAGAACAGATAGGGATTGAGCATCGTTTCTCTCCGTTTTGCTTTCATTCGGGGTGACGGCGCTACTTCTCGGTGAGCTTCTTCAGGCTGGCCAAGCCCGCCTCGAAATCCTTGCCGATCATGTTGTCCATGTTGATGAACACCTGCATGACCTTGGACAGGAACGGCGCCGGACCGGACATCGCCCACGTGACCAGTGTGGCATCGCCTTGCGGCACAAAGGTGAACTCGGCGGTGTTGTGGCCTTCGAAAGGCCGCTCGAAGTCGAGCTTGATCCGGAGTTTTGACGGCGCACTCGCCTCGAGGATCTCCATATGGCCGGCGCCGACATTGTTGTTCCCGTCCCAGGCATAGGTCGCGCCCTTGCCCGGCGCAGTTCCGCCGAAGCTGCGCTTCATCGCGGGGTCCCGGCCCTCGTAGGGTGACCAGGCGGTCCAGCGATGGAAATCGGCGACCAGCGGATAGATCGCATCGGCGGGCGCCTTCACGGCGAGGCTGCGTTCGACGCGGAAGGTGCCGGATTTCGTCAATGCGAAGACGAGGACACCCGCGAGTCCGATAGCGAGCACGACGGCGATGATGGCAATGGCTTTCAGCATGAATGGCTCCCTGGATACGCTCCTAGGACGAAGGGAGGGGACCGGGCCCGACAAGGCGAAGCGAAAATTTTTGCGATGCCCGAAGCAGGCGCTCCCTACTTCACCTTGGCGCCTTCGACCTTCGCGCTCTGCCTGGCGCCGCCATTTGCGCCGTTCGGCTGGCTGTCGCGGATCAGGCGATCGAGATGCATGCGGATGTGAGCGGCTTCTGCGGACGTGTTGGCGAGGGCGATGGCGCGGTCGAAGGCGATGCGGGCTTCGTCGTTGCGGCCAAGCTGCATCAGGAAGGCGCCGCGCACGCCGTAGAAATGGAAGTAGTTGGCAAGCTTTGGCGCCAGCGGCTCGATCAGGTCGAGCGCGGCTTGCGGTCCGCGCACCTTGGAAACCGCGACCGCGCGGTTGAGCGTCACCACCGGCGAGGGCTGCACCACCTCCAGCGCGCCATAGAGCAGGTCGATCTGCGCCCAGTCGGTCTCCTCGGGCGTCGCCGCGCGGGCATGCAGCGCGGCGATCGCGGCCTGGATCTGGTAGGGCCCGCTGCGGCGATGGCGTATCGCCTTGTCGATCAGCGCGAGGCCTTCCGCGATCATGGTGCCGTTCCACAGCGAACGATCCTGGTCATCCAGCAGGATCAGCGAACCATCCGCGGCAAAGCGCGAGGCACTGCGCGCATGCTGCAACAAGATGAGCGCCGTGAGCCCCATGATCTCCGGCTCGCTCTGGAACAGCCGCAACAGCAGCCGCGCCAGCCGGATCGCTTCTTCGCACAGCGGCTTCCTGATTTCGGCGGTGTCGCCGCTCGCCGAATAGCCCTCGTTGAAGATCAAATAGATCATCGCGGCGACAACGGCGAGCCGCTCCGCGCGCTCGACCGCGCCCGGCGTTTCAAACGGCGTCCCGGCCTCCGCGACCTTGGCCTTGGCACGCGTGATGCGCTGCTCCATCGCCGCTTCCGACACCAGGAAGGCGCGCGCGATCTGCTTCACGGTCAGGCCGCAGACGATACGGAGCGCCAGCGCGATCTGCTGCGTCGCCGGCAGCCCTGGATGGCAGCAGATGAACATCAGCCGCAGAATGTCATCGCGGTAGTGCGAGCCGTCGAGCCGCTCCGCGAGCGCGCCCTCGGCGTCGTCGAGATCGGAGATCGCCTGGTCGTCCTCCGGCAGCGGCTGCTGCTTGCGGGTGCGGCGCACCTCGTCGATCGCAACGTTGCGGCCGACCATGATCAGCCAGGCCGCGGGATCCCGCGGCGGCCCGTTCTGCGGCCATGTCTTCAGCGCGCGCAGGCAGGCGTTCTGGAATGCCTCCTCGGCGGTGTCGAGATCGCGGAAATAGCGCAGCAGCGCGCCGACCGCCTGGGGGCGCGCCGAGGTCAGCGCGGTCTCGATCCAGGCGGTATCGGCCTCGCTCACGTCAGATTTCCTCCGGGCCTGAACACGCCCACGGGCCGCACTTCATAGGCGCCGCCGGGATTGGCCGCGCCGAGGTCGCGGGCGACATCGAGCGCCTCGTCGAGGTTCTTGCAATCGACGATATAGAAGCCGAGCAACTGCTCCTTGGTCTCCGCATAGGGGCCGTCGAGCACCAGCGGCGGGTCCTCTTTACGCAAAGTCGCGGCCGCGGTGGTCGGCAGCAACCGCGCCACCGGACCGAGCCGGCCTTGGCTCGTGAGCTTCTCTTGCACCACGGCGAGCTTCTTCATCACGGCTTCGTCCTGGTCCTTGCTCCAGGAGCCGACGAAGTCCTCGTCGTGATAGCAAAGGATCGCATAAAGCATGGGCAGTACCTTCCCTGACCTCTTGTTTTGAAGACGATCCAATATGCCTCGCCCCGACAGGGCTGCGGAAAAAATTTGCAAGAAAAATCCGGAAGATCGTGCCAAGGAGGGCCCTCAAAAGCGGAACCTATAGAGGCACTCGAATGACCGTAGGCACACTGGCCGTCCTGATCAACAGCACGCAGCAAAACTGGCTGCCGGAGCGCTGGAAGGCCCGGTTCGACGCGGTCTGCGGCGGCCGCCGCGTCGTGCTGCTGCCCGATGCCGGGCTCGATCCGGCCGAGGTGCACTATGCCGCGGTGTGGAAGCCGGTGCCGGGCGACCTCGGCTCCTTCCCCAATCTGCGGGCGATCTTCAATCTCGGCGCCGGCGTCGATGCGCTGATGGCGGACAAGAGCCTGCCGAACGTGCCGCTGGTGCGTGTCGCCGTGCCCGATCTGACCGGCCGCATGACCGAATACGTCGTGCAGCACGTGCTGATGCACCACCGCCAGGAGCTTTATCTGCGCCAGTCGCAGCGCGAAAAGCGCTGGGAGCCGACCTATCAATGGCCCGCGAGCGCCGTCACGGTCGGTGTCATGGGACTGGGCACACTCGGCGCCGATGCGGCCGATGTGCTGCGGCGGCTTGGTTTCCGCGTCGCCGGCTGGAGCCGCGGCCCGCGCACCATCGCAGGCGTCGAATGCTTCCGTGGCGCCGGGCAGATCGACGCGTTCCTGCGCACGACCGATATCCTCGTCAGCCTGTTGCCGCTGACGCCTGATACACACGGCATCCTCAACCGCGATGTCTTCACCAAGCTCAACCGCAAAAGCCCGCTCGGTGCGCCCGTGCTGATCAATGCCGGCCGCGGCGGCCTTCAGAACGAAGCCGACATCCTGGCCTGCCTCGACGACGGCACGCTGGGCGCCGCCTCGCTCGACGTCTTCGTGCAGGAGCCGCAGCCGAAGGACAGCCGGTTCTGGACCCATCCCAAGGTGCTGCTGACCCCGCACAACGCCGCCGACACCGACGCTGACGCGATCTCGGCCTATGTCGCCGAGCAGATCGCGCGGTTCGAGGCCGGTGGCGTGCTGGAGAACGTGGTGGACCGGACGCGGGGGTATTGAGACCTCACGTGCCATCGAGCCCGTAAAATCACTGATCGTCGGCCGGTATCCCGTTCACCCTCTCTTAGCGAGAAGTTGATAGGCGTTGTTAATCAACGCTCAACGAACGAGTCGGACATGCGCTTCACGCTCGGCCTCAGGATGCGGATCACGGTTGCGCTGGCGGTGACGGCGGCGGCGACCGCCCTGTTCGCCGTGCTCGGGGCGATGTGGATCATTTCCGGCATCATCGACCACGCCGATCAGCGCGAGCTGCGCAGCCATTACGACGCGCTCCAGTCGCGAATTGCCGAGGAATCCCAGCGTGCCGCCGCCATGAGCGCCGTCGTCGCCGCAATACCGGCGACGCAGGACGCGATGGCCAAACAGGATCGCAACGCTTTGATCGGCCTGTTCGGGCCGGTGTTTGCCGCGACCAAATCGGAGTACGGCATCGAACAGTTCCAGTTCCATGTGGCGCCCGCGACCTCGTTCCTGCGCGTACACCAGCCTGCTAAATTTGGCGACGACCTCTCGGGCTTCCGCAGGACCGTGATCATGGCCAACCAGGAGCACAAGGTCGTGGTCGGCCTCGAGGGCGGCTTGGCCGGGCTCGGTATCCGCGGCGTGGTGCCGATCGCGCAAGGCGGCAAGCATCTCGGCTCGGTGGAGTTTGGCCTGACCTTCGGCCAGTCCTTCCTGGACGACTTCAAGACCAACCGCCATGTCGACATCGCCTTCCATCTCGCGGACGGCGGCGGCTTCAAGCTGTTCGGCGGCACGCTGAAGGGTAAGAGCTTCTTCGATGCGGCCGATTACGGCCGCGCCGCCGGCGGCGGGGGGGGGGGCCCCCCCGCCCCCCCCCCCCCCCCGCCACTGGCCGCCCGGGGGGGGCCGCGCACGGGTTTTTTCGGTTAGTCCCACGGGGCGGGGGCCCTGGGGGTGGG
>NZ_JBVVPN010000037.1:4419-42558 GCF_055811035.1 Bradyrhizobium sp. MI1.10 | reverse complement strand
CCCCCCCCACCCCCGCCGGGGGGGGGGGGGGGGCCCCCGGGCGCGCCCCCCCCCCCCGCGCGGCCCCCGCGCCCGCCCCCCCCCCCCCCCCCCCCCCCCCGCCGCCGGCGGCGACTTCACGATACGACAGGCCAAGCTCGACACCACGCCAGTGGCCGCGCTGCTCGGACCGATCAGGGATTTTTCCGGTAAGTCCCTCGGCGCGGTCGAACTGGTGATGGACAATGCCGACTATGTGGCCTCCGCCGACCGAGCCTGGCTGCTGGCATTCGGCATCGCCGCGCTCGGGCTCGTGCTCGCCGCCATCGTCGGCTATCTCATCGCCCGCAGCATCTCGCGTCCGATCATTTCCATCACCACCGTGATGCGCGAGCTGGCCGACGGACACCTCGATGTCACTGTCCCCGTCAGCAAAGCGAATGACGAGGTCGGCGCGATGATCAAGGCTGTCGCGGTGTTCCGCGACAACGCCGTCAACTTCAACCGGCTCCAGACCGAACAGGCCGACACTAAGACGCAATCCGAAGCGGAGAAACGGCGCGCCTTCGCCGCTCTCGCCGACAATTTCGAAGCCAGCATCCGCGACGTCGTCACCACGGTCTCCTCGGCCGCGGTCGAGATGGAGAACACCGCGCGCTCGATGTCCGATATCGTCGAGCGGTCACGGCAGCAGACCGGCACGGTGTCGTCGGCCTCGGCGCTCGCCTCGGAGAATGTGCAGACGGTTGCTGCCGCCGCGGAAGAGCTGTCGTCGTCGATGGCCGAGATCAGCCGGCGCCTTGCGCACGCGACCGCGGTAGTCGGCAAAGCTGCGAGCGACGGGCGACGGTCGAACGAGCGCGTGCAGACTCTGGCCGACGCTGCGCAAAAAATCGGCGACGTCGTCTCCTTCATCAGCGGCATCGCCGAGCAAACCAATCTGCTGGCACTCAACGCGACGATCGAGGCGGCGCGCGCGGGCGAAGCCGGCCGCGGCTTTGCGGTGGTTGCCTCCGAGGTGAAGGCGCTGGCAACCCAGACCGCCAAGGCGACCGAGGAGATCGGCGCCCAGGTGACGGCGGTACAAGGCGAGACCACCGGCGCAGTGGACGGCATCCAATCGATCTGCGCAACGATCCAGGAAGTCGACGAGATCTCCGCCGCGATTGCCGCCGCCGTCGGCCAGCAGGGCACCGCGACGCAGGAGATCGCGCAGAACGTCCAGCAGGCGGCCGCCCGCACCGGCGAGGTCTCGCAAAACATCGCGGGCGTCACCGCCGGCATCGCCGCGACGGGAACAGCGGCGGAGGAAGTCCTGGGCTCGGCGATCGAGCTGTCGAAACAATCGCAGCGGCTGCGCGACGAGGTGGATCGTTTCCTGGCGCATATTCGCGCGGCGTAGGCGGGGCTACAAACTCAGTGTCGTCCTGGAGCTGCGGCGCGACGGCGGCAACTCCGAATCTTCGCCAAACCAAATTCGGTTGCTATGGGTCCTGGCTTTCGCCAGGACGACGTTTGAGAGATAGCTCGCGGCACGCAACCGCCTAGCTCTTTCCTCCTACCATCATGTCGATCGCCCCCTTCACGATCGCCTCAAGCTCCTTCCGCGATACGCGGGCGCGGGAGCGGATGGCAATTGAGTGCACCGTCGCTGAAGCGAGCTGCGCCAGCACAGCGGGATCGGCGCTGTCGGGCAACTCGCCTTTCTCCTTGGCGCGGCGGAAGCAACTCGCAAATGCCTTGTCGAGTTCGTTGAGGCCATCGAGCACCATGGCCCGGATATCGGGATCGCCGACCGCTTCGGAGGCCGCTGTGACCACGGTGAAGCAGCCGCGCGGGCCGGTCTCGCCGGAGAGATAAATGTTCAGCGCGGAAGCGAAGATGCGTTCCAGCCGCCGGCGCACGGGCATCTCCTGGCGAAAGATCTCCACCATCGATGCGCGCGCGTCCTCGCGGTAGCGCTGATAGCTCTTGATGTAGAGCTCGCGCTTGTCGCCGAAGGCGCCATAGAGGCTCGGGCGATTCATGCCGGTGGCTTCGCTGAGATCGTCGAGCGAGGTCGCCGCGAAACCCTGCGTGCGGAACAGGTCGAGCGCCTTGCCAAGCGCGATGTCGGGTTCATAGGCGCGCGGACGGCCGCGACGTTTAGGCTCCGTGGCAGCAGCTGGCGGCTTCGATTTTTGTACCATCTCGCAATTTAATCCTTGACCGTCTTTATAATATGCAAGACAGTACAAAAATCAATCTGGCCAGGTTGAGCGACACTCCGAAAGTCACATCGAGGAATTGCCCAAGGAGGCTCAAGATGGATCTTTATTTCTCGCCGCTCGCCTGTTCGATGGCGAGCCGCGTCGCGCTGTATGAAGCCGGCGCCGAAGCCAATTATCTCGAAGTCGATCCGCCGACCAAGACAGTGCTGAGCGACAGCACTGACTTTCGAACCGTGAACCCGATAGGCCTGGTGCCGACACTGCGCACCGACGAGGGCGTGGTGCTGACCGAGAACGCCGCGATCCTGCAATATATCGCCGACCGTTTCCCGCAATCGGGCCTCGGCGCCGCAGCGGGGATCGAGCGCACGCGGCTGCATCAATGGCTCTGCTTCATCGGGACCGAGTTACACAAGGGCCTGTTCATCCCGGTGCTCGACCGCAAGGCGCCGCAGGAAACGAAAGCGTATGCGCTGGAGAAGAACCTGTCGCGGCTGGACTATCTCGACAATTACCTGAAGGGGCGCGACTTCCTGCTCGACCATTTCAGCGTCGCCGACGCCTATCTCATCACGGTCATCAACTGGACCATGGCGACGCCGCCGATCGAGCTCGCGAAATGGCCAAATGTGAAGGCCTATTACGAACGCCTGCGTCAACGGCCGTCGATCGCCAAGGCGATCGCGGAAGAGTTCGAGCTGTACAAGGCCGAGCAGGCGCGGAAGAAGGCCGCGGCGTAAGCTTTGACGATTGAGGCGCCGTCCCGGCTGAGCGGCCGGGGCGGCGCAATCTATCCGTACAGCACCCTCGGGAGGATCGTGACGATGCCGGGCCAGAGCGTCAGCAGCAGAACGAAGCCGACCATGATGAGCAGGTACGGCATCGTGACCCGCGCGATGTAGCCGAGGCCGTCGTCGGTCAAGCCCTGGATCACGAACAGGTTGAAACCAACCGGCGGCGTGATCTGGGCCATCTCGACGGCGAGCACGAGGAAGATGCCGAACCAGATCTCGTCGAAGCCCGCGCCCTTCACGATCGGCAGCACGATCGGCAGCGTCATCACGATCATCGAGAAGCCGTCGAGGAAGCAGCCGAGGATCAGGTAGAAGATAATCAGAACCACGATCAGCATGAAGGGCGATAGCCCCAAGCCTTTCACGAAGGCGGCGACCGCCTGCGGGATTCCGAGGAAGGCCGCGGCGTTGCCGAGGATCGAGGCGCCGAGCACGATCAGTGCGATCATCGAGCAGGTCACGACCGAGCCGATCAGCACGTCGCGGATCACCTGCTGCGACATCGAGCCCTGCGCCCAGGCGACCAGTGCCGCGCCGAGCACGCCGACCGCGGCGGCCTCCGACGGCGTGGCCAGCCCGCCATACATCGAGCCGAGCACGCAGGCGATCAGGAACAGCGCCGGCGCGAGGTCCTTCAGCGCCGCAAAACGTTCGCGCCACGGCACCTGCGAGAGCTTTGCCTCGGACTCCGGCACCAGCGTGCGGTTGAACGTCGTGTGCAGCATCACCCATCCCATGAAGGTGGCCGCCAGCAGGAGGCCGGGCAGCACGCCGGCGGTAAAGAGCTTGAGAATAGAAACGTCGCCGAGCACGCCATAGATGATCATGATGTTGGACGGCGGGATCAAAAAGCCGAGCGTGCCGGCGCCGGCGAGCGAGCCGATCGCGATGTCGCGGGAATAGCCGCGGCGTGTGAGTTCGTTGAGCGACATGCGGCCGATCACCTGCGTCGTCGCCGCCGACGAGCCGGAGATCGCCGCGAAGATGGTGCAGCCGATCACGTTCACATGCAGAAGACGACCCGGCAGAAGCCCTGCCCAGGGCGCGAGCCCCTGGAACAGCGAACGTGACAAGCGGGTGCGAAACAGCAACTCGCCCATCAGGATGAACAGTGGCAACGCCAGCAATTCCTGCGTCGTCAAGATGTTCCAGGCGTATTGCGGCAGCAGCTTGTCGAGCGGGATCGAGCGGAACATCGCGAGCAGCAGCGTCGCAGTGAGCGCTAGCGTCAGGCCGATCCAGACGCCGCACGCCAGAAGCGCGAACAGGATCGCAAAGAGAGCAACGACTTCGATGGTCATGAAATGCGGTGTCCGCTGGCTAGCGCGTGGGCAATCATTCGACGGGCGAGGCCTTCATGCGATGATCCTCCAGCGGCAGGCCGAGCACGGCCTGGATCGCGCGCGCCAGGAACTGGAGCGTCAGCAGCAACATGCCGAAGGCGACGACGGCCTGCGGAAACCACAGCGGGGTATCGCTCGAGGTCGAAACCTGGCCGCGTACATAGGCGCCGAAGGCGAACTTCGCCATCGACGATGTCAGGAAGGCCATGAAGGCGAAGCCGGCGGCGGCCGACAGGATTTCGATCGCGCGCTGAAACGGGGCCGGGACGTTCTTCAGCAGCAACACGACGCGGATATGGCCGCCAACGCGCAGGGTCATGGCTGCGCCGAAGGTGAAGGACGCCGCCATCAGATAGGAGGAATACTCCCACGCGATCGAGATCGTGGGCGGAAAGAACGGCAGGAAGTTCGAGAGGAAGCGCGTTGCGACCTCGCACAGCATCAGCAGCGTCAGCATCAAGAGGCAGCCGCCGCCGATCCAGCCGTCCAGCCGGCCAAGACGATCGATGCCGTCGAGCAGGATGCGCAGCGGCGCCGGCGCCGCTGCGTTGAGACTATGCGGAGCTGCGGGCGAAACGCTGACCATGGCCTCAGCGCTTCATTTCGGCGAGATAGGCCCGCACCGGCTTGTCGGCCGCAGGCACGCGCTTGACGAAAGCGTCAAGCTGCGGCGCGGTCTTGGCGCGAATGTCCGTGATCATGGCCTCCGAGACCGGCACCACCTCCATGCCGCCTTCCTTGAGCCGGTTGAGGCTGTCGACGTCGGCCTTGAGCGAGTTCGCCCAGAAGCCCGGCTCCATCTTGGCGGCAATGCCCGCGACGAGCTGTTGCTGATCGGCACTCAGCGCCTTCCAGGAATCGAGGTTGACGGTGAGCATCTGCGACGACCAGACGTGATTGGTCGGGTAGATGTATTTCAAGAATTCCCAGAATTTTCCGTCGACGCCCGACACCGCCGAGGTGGAGACGCCGGCGACCGCGCCCGAGGCCAGCGCCGGGATGGTCTCGCCCCAGGGAATCATCACCGGCGCCATGCCGACCACGGCCAGCATGTCGACGGCGTTCTTGTCGGGCACGCGGATCTTGATGTTCTTCAAGCCGTCGACATCGGCGACCTTGACCTTGAGGTGCAGATACTGCGTCGGCCAGGGCACGATGTAGAGGATCTTCTGGTTGTTGCGCGCGGCGACCTTCTCGTATTCGGGCCGCACATATTTGTGCAGCACCTTCAATTCGTCCATGGAGCCGCAGAGAAAGGGAATGCTTTCGACGCCCATGAAGGGCTCGTCGCCGACCTGCTGGATGTTGAGGACGTCGGCAAGCGGCACCAGGCCGTCGCGCACGGCGCGCAGATGCTCGGGGCCCTTGAAGCCGAGCTGTCCGCCGGCCTTCACGGTGATCGCGACCGAGCCACCCGTCTGCTTCTTCACCTCGTCGGCGAAGGCAAACGCGTTCTGGGTGTGGAAATTGCCGTCGGGCCATACCGTCGACATGTCCCAGCTCACCGTCGCAGCTCGCGCGCGGGTCGAAATGTGGCCGGCTGCGAGCAGTGTCGCTGCGCCCGCTGTAAAATTCCGTCGCGTGATCATTAGGCCCCTCCGTTTGCTACGCGCACGACGCCTGAAGCGTCATCGCGTATGCCCATAAACTGCAACCGCGTTGTCGGCAGACACGAGGCCGCTTTCGATGTCGTCGTTGACGGCTGTCGGCGCGCGCTCCCTGGGATCGCCGATGCCGGCGCCGCCTGGTGTGAGCACCACCAGCCGATCGTCCGGCGGCACCTGCTGAAAGCCTTTTCCACGCAGCTTCTTGCCGGACTTCAGGCCGACATAGCCGGCCTCGCCGTTCTTGCCGCCATCGCGGCCGCGTGGCGGATGATCGATGCGGTCGAACGCCGCCAGAATGTCGAACGGCGCATCGACGCCGCTGCCGACCTCGATGATCTGGCCGAGGCCGCCGCGGGTGCGCCCTGCCCCGCCGGAATCCGGCCGCAGTTCCTTGCGCCAGAAGATCAGCGGCGTCTGCGTCTCGGCGATCTCGACCGGCGTGCCGCGCACACCGCTGGGATAGGCGGTCGCGGACAGCCCATCCTTCGCGAAGCGCGCGCCGGTGCCGCCATTGGAGGTCACCGCCATCGAGAACCCGTAATTGCCGCCGGCGCCCGAGCGGGTCTGTCCGCGCACATTGAGATTCCACAGGCACGAGGTGCCTTCCGCGGGCACGCGCTCGGGAATGATCTGGCGCAGGCAGCCGAACACGACGTCGGGCAGCATCTGGCCGATGATATGGCGCGAGGCGACCGGCGCCGGCTTCGGCGCATTGAGGATTGCGCCAGGGGGAGCCGACACCGTCAGCGGCGAGAGCGAGCCGGCATTGTTCGGGATCTGGGAGGCGACGACGCAGCCGAGACCGAACACGGTGTAGGCGATGGTGTAGGACAGAGGCACGTTGATGCCGAACCTGGACGCGGCCGAGGTGCCGTCGAAAGCGACGTGAATGCCCGCGTCCGAGATGGTCAGCGTCGCCTCAAGCGAGACCGGCGCATCATAGCCGTCGACCACCATGGTGTTGCGCCAGGTGCCCTTCGGCAGCTTGGCGATCTCAGCCAGCACGGCCTCGCGCGAGCGGTCGCAAATGTAGTCGCCGAGTGCGTCGAGCGTGTCGATGCCGAACTCGGTCATCATCTCGACCAGGCGCTCGCAGCCGACGTCGTTGCAGCCGGCAAGCGAGTAGGTGTCGCCCTCGGTGTCGATCGGCAGCCGCGTGTTGGTGCGGATCATCGCCATCAGCGTCTCGTTGACGACGCCCCGGTCGATCAGCTTCAGCATGGGGATGTAGAGCCCCTCCATGAACACGTCGGTGGCGTCGGGCCCGAAGCCGATGCCGCCGATGTCCATGAGATGGCTGGTGCAGGAAAACAGCGCCACCGGCTTGCCGTCCTTGAAGCAGGGCGTGGTGACGACGAAATCGTTGAGATGGCCGGTGCCCATCCATGGATCGTTGGTGATGTAGGCGTCGCCCTCCTTCATCGTCTCGATCGGAAAGTGGGCGATGAAATGCTTGACCGATTCCGCCATCGAGTTGACGTGGCCGGGGGTGCCGGTCACCGCCTGCGCCAGCATCCGTCCCTTGAGGTCGAACACGCCGGCCGAGAGGTCGCCGCATTCGCGCACGATCGGGCTGAAGGCGGTGCGGAGCAGCACCTGCGCCTGCTCCTCGACCACGGCGATCAGCCGGTGCCACATGATCTGAAGGTCGATCAGGCTCGCGCCGCTTGCCTTGCTCATGATCAGGCTGCCTTCCGTTCCATGACGATGCTGCCGGCACCGTCAATATGGGCATCAAAACTGTTGGAGACGAAGGTCGAGGTCTCGTCCTCCGCGATCACCGCGGGTCCTGCAATGGTTGCACCAGGCGCCATGTCTTCACGGCGATAGAGCGGGATCTCGATCACCTCCCCTGCCCTACCATCGAAGAACTTGCGGCTGCCGGTCGCCTTCCCGGCGGGCTTGCGCGTAACGGCCGCGACCATAGCCGGATTGCGCGCCTCGGTCGTCGCGAGCACGGACCAGCTCAACACCTCGATTGCCGCACCCGGGATCGACCGCTCGAACATCGCCGCATAATCCGCCTCGAACTTCTGGCGCAGTCCGGCCAGGTCGGCCGTCGCCAACCGGCGGTTCGGCAGTTCGATCGAGATCTCATGGCCCTGGCCGACATAGCGCATGAAGGCGGCGCGGCGCTCGCGCACCGGCGCACCGGCCGCACCCGTTTCGACCAGCGTACGCGCTTCGGTCACCATCTCCTGGAGCAGGTCGGAAACACCATCGGTGTCGAAATCGTCGAGCCGGACATGACGGCTGCGCACCAGCTCGTAGGCGATCGGAGCCGCAAGGAAGCCAACGGCCGAGCCGACGCCGGCATTGGAAGGGACGATCACGCGGGAGACGCCGATCTTTTCGGCGACGCGCGCCGCATGCAGCGGTGCCGCGCCCCCGAAGGCGATCAGCGTATGCTGACCGACAATCTCGCCGCGCTCGACCGCATGCACGCGGGCCGCACTCGCCATGTTCTCGCAGACGACCTCGTGCACGGCATAGGCCGCAGTCTCAGCCGACAGACCCAGCGGCTCGCCCACGGCGCGCAGCAGCGCCTGCTTCGATAGCTCAGGGTCGAGCTTGATCGTTCCACCCGCAAAAGCGTCGGGGTCGATCAGGCCGAGCGCAACGTCGGCATCCGTCACGGCGGGGCGCAGGCCGCCGCGGCCGTAGCAGGCGGGTCCGGGCTCCGAGGAGGCACTCTCGGGGCCGACCGTGACGCGCTTCATCGCGTCGACATGGGCGATCGAGCCGCCGCCGGCGCCGATCTCGACCATCTCGATCACGGGAATCCGCACCGGCAGACCCGAACCTTTCAGGAAGCGCGCGGCGCGATCGACCTCGAACACGCGCGAGGTCTCGGGCTGGTATTTTTCGATCAGACAGATCTTTGCCGTGGTGCCGCCCATGTCGAAGGACAGCACCTTGCTCTCGCCGAGACGCGCCGCGATCTGCGCCGCGAAAATGGCGCCGCCGGCCGGACCGGATTCGACGAGACGCACCGGAAAGCGCCGCGCCGTCTCGATCGAGGTGACACCGCCGCCGGAGGTGACGAGATAGATCGCGCCGCGGTACTGCTCGACCTGCAAGGCGTCGGACATGCGGGCGAGATAACCATCGATCAGGGGCTGCACATAGGCGTTGGCCACCGCAGTCGATGTGCGCTCATATTCGCGGATCTCCGGGCACACCGCGGAAGACACGGTCACGGAAATGCCGGGCATCTCCTCGCTGATGATCGCGGCCGTGCGGCGCTCGTGCTCGGGATTGGCGTAGGAGTGCAGGAAGGCGACCGCGACGCTCTCGACATTCAGCGCGCGCAATCTTGGCGCGAGCGCACGCACCGCCGCTTCGTCCAGCGGGAGGCGGACGGCACCGTGGGCGTCGATACGCTCGGGCACGGTGAAGCGCAGGGATCGCGGCGCCAGCGGCTTGGGCTTGTCGATGCTGAGGTCATACTGGTCGTAGCGGCTCTCGGTGCCGATATCGAGCACGTCGCGAAAGCCCTCGGTCGCGATCAACGCCGTCTTGGCGCCGCGACGCTCGATGATGGCATTGGTCGCGAGCGTCGTGCCGTGAATGAAGACGTCGATGTCGCTGATATGGGCGCGCGCATCAGCGAGAATGAGTCGCATGCCGTCCAGCACCGCCTCTTCCGGCCGCTGCGGTGTCGTCAGCAATTTGCGCGTCTTGCGCACCTCGCCCACGTCCAGCACGATGTCGGTGAACGTGCCACCGATATCAACGGCAAGCCGCACCTCGGCTCCCTCAAGCATTCCAAATTCTCCGTGCTGATCGTCAAGACTGAGGACAAAAGCGCAGCAATTTCCATGCCATGGACGACAGGAACATGCTGTGTCCAGCTATTCTGCTTGGCACCTATGCAATAGGCAAGGCGCGTTCGCAGCCTGCGCCATCAGAGCAGGAATGCAAGCGCCGCTTCGCAGCGCTCCTCGACCTTCAGCGTGAGGAGATCATCGGCGCGGGTGCGTCCGAGATTGACCGCAGCGATCGGGATTTGCCGGTGCGCGGCAGCCTGCACGAAGCGGAAACCGGAATAGACCATCAGGGACGAGCCGACGATGAGCATGGCGTCGGCCTGCGCCAGATGATCCTGCGCGGTAGCGACGACGTCGCGCGGGACGTTCTCGCCGAAGAACACGACATCGGGCTTGAGGATGCCGCCGCAGGCTTCGCAAGGAGGCACCTTGAATGACGAAAAATCCGCATGCTCCAGGTCCGCATCACCGTCGGGTGCATCGGCGGCATCGAGCGTCAACCATTCCGCATTGGCGCCGCCGAGCATCTCCTGGAATTCGCTCCGCGGCGTCTTTTGGCCGCAGTCCATGCAGCGGACCAGATCGAGCCGGCCGTGCAGGTCGATTACCTGGCGGTGGCCGGCGGACTGATGCAGCCGGTCGACGTTCTGGGTCAGCAGCATTCCGCAACGCCCGCTCGCCTCGAGCCGGGCAAGCGCGTGATGCGCATCGTTCGGCCTCGCTTGGCCGAACCGCCGCCAGCCGATCAGGCTGCGCGCCCAATAGCGCCGACGCGTATGCTCTTCCGACATGAAAGCCTGGAAGTTCACGGGCTGGGTCCGCTTCCAATTGCCGTGACTGTCGCGATAATCGGGAATGCCCGAATTGGTGCTGCAGCCGGCGCCGGTCAGCACGAACAGATTTTCGTGCCGGCCGACGAAATCGCGGAGCGGATGATTTGTCATGGCGCAGATGTAGTCTGCTGCGCTCGGTTTTGCCAGATGGGCCAGGACGCCCGCTAGCTCGCCCAGTTGTCGCGAAACTCGGGAAACAGCGTCAGACCTCCACAGGCGTAGATGGTCTGGCCGGTGACGTAGCTGGCTTCATCGGAGGCGAGGAAGGCGAACACGGCCGCGATCTCTTCCGGCGTGCCGACGCGGCCGAGCGGAATGTGGCTGGTGACCACACTGCGCTTTTCCGGATCGCCGGTCCAGGCCGCGTTGATCGGGGTGTCGATCGCGCCGGGACCTACCGCATTGACGCGAATGCCACGGCTCGCGAATTCCAGCGCCAGCGTGCGCGTCAGATTGGCCATGCCGCCCTTGCTGATGGAATAAGCGAGATAGCCGGGTTTCGGGATGATCTGGTGCACGCTGGAGCAATTGATGATGCTGCCGCCTGCGCCGCGCGCCACGAAATGCGCGAGCGCCTTCTGGGCGCAGAATACGGCGCCGTTGAGATTGACGTCGATGATGCGGCGATAGGTTTCGATGTCGAGCGACTCGCTCGGCGATTCCCGCTGGAAGCCGGCATTGTTGACGAGACAGTCGAGGCGCTTCCAGCGCGCCAAAACCATCTCGAACATCGCGGCGACCTCCTGCTCATTGCTCACGTCGGCCTTGACGATGGCATGATCGAGCTTGCCGTGGCCCCGATCGCTCGATGCCGTCCGTGCCAGCGCGAGCGTCTCCTCGGCCTTTTCAGGGTGATCGACATAGTTGATGGCGACGGTCGCACCTTCCTGCGCGAGCCGGATTGCGACGGCACGGCCAATGCCTTGGGAGGCGCCGGTCACCAGCGCGTACTGGCCGACAAGACGCGAGTGAAACGAGGTCGAGCGATCGGTTTGTGGCATGGGTTCTCTCCGGGATGCCCTGATCAGCGACGGAACCGGCCTTTTGTTCCATCCCTCAGCGCATCGCTGCGATTCATTCAGCGCGGCGCGCGAATGGCGATGTCAAAATTTGGTACAGGATGATGGCGCCAAAGGTTGCGGTGCCGATCCCGCCGATGGTGAAGGCACCGAATTTGAGCGTGAGGTCTCCGGCGCCTGCGGTGAGCGCGACCGCGACGGTGATCAGGTTTGCCGGACTTGAGAAGTCGATCTTGTTCTCGACCCAGATCCGGCCGGCCATCGCGGCGATCAATCCGAACAGCACGATCGAGAGTCCACCGATGACAGGGCCCGGGATCGACAGGACCAGCGCGCCGAACTTCGGCGAGAAGCCGAGCACGATCGACACCAGGGCCGCGAAGGCAAACAGCAAGGTCGAATAGACCTTCGTCGCCGCCATGACGCCGATGTTTTCAGCATAGGTGGTAACGCCGGTGCCGCCGCCGCAGGCCGCCACGATGGTCGCGAGGCTGTCGGCGAGCAAGGCGCGGCCGAGATAGTCATCGAGGCTCCGGCCCGTCATGGCGCCGACTGCCTTGATGTGACCGAGGTTCTCGGCGACGAGGATGATCGCGACCGGCGCGATCAGAACGATCGCATCGGTCTGGAAGGTCGGCGTGGTAAAACTCGGCAGGCCGATCCACGGCGCGGCCGAAACTTGCGTGAAGTCGATCGGCTTGCCGAAGCCAAAGCCGTTCGCGAACAGCAGGTACAAAAGATATCCGCCGATCGCGCCGAGAATGATCGGCAGGCGGCGCCACAGGCCAGGCGCGCCAACGGCAACCACGCCGATGATCAGAACGGTCGCGAGCCCGATTCCCGTGTCGAACGCATTGGCGCTCACGGCCTTCACCGCCACCGGCGCGAGATTAAGGCCGATCGCGGCGACCACGGCGCCGGTGACGGCCGGCGGCAACAGCTTCTCGATCCAGCCAACTCCCGACCACATCACGATCAGCGCGATCACGCCGTAGAGGACGCCGGCTCCGACAATGCCGCCAAGCGCAACCGACAGGTTCGGGTTCGGCCCGTGCCCAACGTAACCGGTTGCGGCGATCACGACCGCGATGAACGCGAAGCTCGAGCCGAGATAGCTCGGCACGCGCCCCGCGACGATGACGAAGAAGATCAGCGTGCCGATGCCGGAAAACAGCACCGCAACATTGGGATCGAACCCCATCAGCAGCGGCGCGATGATCGTCGAGCCCGACATTGCGACGCAATGCTGGAGACCGGAGACCACGGTCTGGCCAAGCGGCAGCCGCTCCTCGGGCATGATCACGCCGGAGGACTTCAGAGTCCAATGCGGGAAATAGCCTTGCGCTCGCTCGTCGGAGCCCGTTGCAATCGGCATGTTCCCCCCAGTTGCGGTGCAGCGACCGATCTTCGTGCGAACAGACAAAAATGTGATTGTCGCTTCTGCGGCGGCCATCACATGATGCAAATCAAACAAGATCAATACGTTCCGGGGCCTATTCTATGACACAGATCGCGATCCAGCCAGCCATCCACCGGCGGCACCAGCCCTGGTACAAGATCCTCTACATCCAGGTGCTGATCGCGATCGTGCTCGGGGTGCTCGTCGGCTATTTCTATCCCGATCTCGGCAAGGCCCTGAAGCCGCTCGGTGACGGTTTCATCGCGCTGATCAAGATGATGATCGCGCCGGTGATCTTCTGCACGGTGGTGCACGGCATCTCCTCGATGGGCGACCTCAAGCGCGTCGGCCGGGTCGGGCTGAAGTCGCTGATCTATTTCGAGACCGTCTCGACCGTGGCGCTCGCGGTCGGCCTGCTGGTCGGCGAGGTGCTCCAGCCCGGACATGGCTTCAATATCGATCCCGCCACGATCGACCCGAAATCGGTGGCGACCTACGTCACCAAGGCCAAGGAAGAAGGCATCGTCGCCCATCTGATGGCGATCATCCCCGACAGCTATCTGGGCGCCATCGCACGCGGCGATCTGTTGCAGGTGCTGCTGATCTCGATCCTGTCGGGCTTCGCCATCGCCTTTCTCGGCAAGGCCGGCGAGCCCATTGCGGAAGCGATCGACAAGGCCGCAAAGATGTTCTTCGGCATCATCCGCATCATCGTGCGCGTCGCCCCGATCGGGGCGTTCGGCGCGATGGCCTTCACCGTCGGCGCCTACGGCCTCGGTTCGCTGCTCAACCTGGCCGCCCTGATCGGTACGTTCTATCTCACCAGCATGCTGTTCGTGCTGGTCGTGCTGGGGGCGATCGCAAGGCTCGCCGGCTTCTCGATCCTGCGCTTCATCGCCTACATCAAGGACGAGCTCCTGATCGTGCTCGGCACCTCGTCGTCGGAGACGGTGCTGCCGCAGATGATCCAGAAGATGGAGCATCTCGGCGCCTCGCGTTCGGTGGTCGGCCTCGTCATTCCAACCGGCTACAGCTTCAACCTCGACGGCACCAACATCTACATGACGCTGGCGACGCTATTCCTGGCGCAGGCGACCAATACCCATCTGACCATCTGGCAGGAGCTCGGCATTCTCGGCATCGCCATGATCACCTCGAAGGGCGCCTCGGGCGTGACCGGGGCGGGCTTCATCACGCTCGCGGCAACGCTCTCGATCGTGCCGGACATCCCGATCCAGTCGATCGCGATCCTGGTCGGCATCGACAAGTTCATGAGCGAGTGCCGCGCGCTCACCAATCTGATCGGTAACGGTGTCGCCTGCGTCGTCATCAGCATCTCCGAAGGCGAGCTCGACCGTGATGCGCTGCACGAGGCCATGGCCCATCCGCTGGAGATGGGTGAGGCGCTTGAACCGGGCGGCAGCGCCGCCTCCTAAGCCGCGCAGGTTTGGCGGAGTCCGGTTCCAACGCGGTAGTTTCCCGGAGTGGTAAATTGGCGCAACGCGAGTCACAACTGCTGCGTTGGGATCACGGATTGATAGTCATTTTTTTCACCCGACGCGCTGGGGGCAGGGCGTCGGGTTTTTGTTAATCAACGATGGGCAGCGGACTTAGCCGGCCAGTTCGACCCTGCGCGTGATCCCGATCGCCTGCAAGAACGCCTCGTCATGACTGACGACGAGCAGCGCGCCGTCATAGGCCCTCAAGCCCGCTTCGACGGCTTCGATTGCCTCAATGTCCAAATGATTGGTCGGCTCGTCGAGGATCAGCAAGGACGGCGGCATCGCTCCGCCCAGCACGCAGGCGAGGCCGGCGCGAAACATCTGCCCGCCGCTCAAATGTCCTACGATCTGCAAGGCGGCATCGGCGCGAAACATGAACGGGCCAGCGCGGCATGGCATTCATTTGCACCCGCCTTCGGATGGAAGCGCCTGAAATTGTCCAGGATAGAGACCGCGGGATCGAGCAGGCTGACCTTCTGATCGAACAGCGCAAGGTCGGGCCTGACCCGCACGGTGCCGGAGAGCGGACGTAGTTCGCCAGCGATGAGTTTCAGCAGCGTCGTCTTGCCGGAACCGTTGGGCCCGACAATTGCCAAGCGCTCCGGACCGACGATCGCGAGCGATAGCTCGCGCAAGACTTCCCGGTCCGGCCGATAGCCGGCACTGACACAATCGAGCCAGACTACCTCCCTGCCGGCCGGCAGCTGAGTCGAGGGCAGCTTCACCGACAGCGGCTGAAGAATCTCGATGCGCCGGCGTGCCGTGTCGAGGGCCTCAAGCGCATCCGCACGCCGCCGCTCGGCGATCTGCGCGTTCTTGCCGCCGGTGTCTTCGCTGCGGTCCTTGCGCGCGCCGGCCAGGATTCGCGGCATGTCGCCCTTGGCGCGCTTCTTCTTACCCCCGCTGTCCTTGCGCGCTTTCCTCTCCGCAGCCCGCTGCGCGTTCCCATCGATCGCGGACAGCCGCCTCTCGGCATGCGCGAGGTCGTGCCTGACAGCCGCGAGAGCGACGGCTTTCTGCCCGCGATAACTGCTCCAATTGCCGCCGTATCGCGTGGCTCCGAGCGACGTCAGCTCGACGATCGCATCCATCGTTTCGAGCAGGCTCCGATCGTGGCTGACGACAATCGCCCCACCGCGCCAGGAACCAAGGAAATCGATCACGGCCGCGCGCCCCTCCCGATCGAGATTGTTGGTGGGCTCGTCGAGCAACAGGAAGTCCGGCTCCGCGAAGATCAGCGCGGCGAGACGAACCCGCGTGATCTGCCCGCCCGACAGCCTGGCGAGATCGATCTCCGGAGCGACCTCGAAACCGACACGCGCAAGGGCGGATGCAAGGCGCGTTTCGAGGGTCCAATCGACCTCGGTGACCTCCTCAGCCGAGGCATCCCCGCGCTCGGCACGGCGAAGGAGATCGAGCGCGGCTCGCACACCGAACAGATCGATCACCTTCGCGCCCGCAAGCGGCTGGACATCCTGGCGCAGCAGACCAACGGTTCCGTTGATGGCAACGCGTCCCGACTGGGCGATGTGCTCGCGCGAGATCGACGCGAGCAGCGTCGTCTTCCCGACGCCGTTGCGGCCGACGAGGCCGGTCCGCTCGGCGCGGAACGTCAGATCGATGTCGGAGAGAAGAGGACGGCCGTCAGGCGTGGACAGCGACAGGTTCGACAGGATGATTGAAGCAGGCATGGAATTCCCCGTGAGCAAGGCAGGTCGGCATTGCGGTCGGGGTAAAATCCATGGCTCTCGAATATCCTGTTTGAGGAGCTTCTAACTATTCCCATCAAAGCGCGAGATCAAGGCGAGGCTCGCAGGGGCGACGGCGCGCGGAGCGCCGACGTCCGCCGCGGCTTGCGCGATCAGCCCTTGAGCGCGGTGACCACGACCTCGATCAGCGCGCTGCCGCCGAGATCGGCGACGCCGACGGTGGCACGGGTCGGCAGATTGTCGCCGAAGAACTCGGTCCAGACCGCGTCCATCTCCTTCTTCTTGGAAAGATCCGTGACAAAGATCGAGGTGCTCACAACGCGCGACTTGTCGGTGCCCGCTTCCTTCAGATAGCCCGCGATCTTGCCGAGGATGTTGCGGGTCTGCTCGCCCATCGACACCGAGGTGTCGTCGGCGATGGTGCCGCCAATGAAGACGAAGCCGTTGGCTTCGACGGCGCGGTGCATGATGGGCGTGCGGATGCTGCGGGTGATGCTCATGATGTCCTCTTGTTGCTAGAGCGTGGAGGGATGGAAACGGTCGATGCCGAGATCGCCGATGCGGGTCTGGGTGCCGCCATTGACAATCAGCTCCGCCATGACGGCGCCCGCGCCGGGGCCGAGCTGGAAACCGTGGAGCGAGAAGCCGAACTGGTGATAGAGGCCCTTGTGGCGGCTGCTCGGCCCGAACACGGGCAGATCGTCCTTCGTCTTGGCCTCGATGCCGGCCCAGGCGCGGACGATCGTCGCGTCGCGCATCACCGGGAAAAGTTCGAATACGGTGCGCGCGCTGGTCGCGAGGCTTTTCCAGTCCAGCACCGTCTCGTTGCGATCCTGATAGGGCGTCGCCAGATGGCCGCCGCCGATCAGCACCGTGCCGTTCTTGAATTGCTTGAACGACAGTTTTCGCCCGCGCAGGATCACGACGGGGTCGATGAAATGCGGCACGCGCGAAGTGATCATCAGCATCGGCGCCACGGTCTCGACCGGAACGGGCTCACCGAGCGCCGCTGCGATGGTCCCGGCCCAGGCGCCGGCGGCATTGACGAGCACCGGCGCGGCAAAGCTCTCGGCGCCGACATCGACGTGCCAGAGGCCATCGGTGTGCCGGATGTTCGTGGCGGCAATGCCCTCGCGCACGGTCGCACCGAGCTGCTCCGCCTTGCGACGGAACGCCGTCGTCGCCTGCGCGGGATTGGCGGCGCCGTCGCGGCGCGAGACCACACCGCCGGGACAGGTCTCGGCGACCGCAGGCACAAGGCGCCGCAACTCGGCCGCATCGATCAGCTCCTCGTGGGTGAAGCCGAGCGCGTTGAGCTCGACCACACGTGCGCGGCAGACCGCGAGTTCCTCCTCGTTCTCGGCGACGAGGACCTGGCCATAGCTCTCAAAGCTGCAATCGTCGTCGAGGAGATCGGCGATCTTCTCCCAAATTCCCATCGAGCGGATCGACAGCGGGATTTCGGGGATGTGCCGCGCAAGCTGGCGCACGCCGCCGGCGTTGACGCCGGAGGCGTGCCGGCCGGAATAGTCCTTCTCGATCAGCACGGGCTTCAGGCCGGCGAGACACAGATGCAGCGCAGTCGAGCACCCGTGGATGCCGCCGCCGACGACGATCGCATCCACGTTTTTCGTCATCCGCGCACCACCGCCTTGATGTCGTCTTCGCTCTTCGGAACCGCGGCAAGCTCGGCGAGCGTGATCGGCTTGACCGGCGCGCGCAGCCGGTAATAGCCGATCTCCTGCGGGCTCTTGCCCCGCGCCTGCGCCATCAGCTCGGTGACGGTGAGGCCGCAGAGCCGGCCCTGGCACGGCCCCATGCCGGTGCGGCGATAGGCCTTGAGCTGGTTCGGCCCGGTCGCGCCGATCGCGACGGCGTCGAGAATATCCTTTGCGGTGACCTCCTCGCAGCGACAGACGATGGTGTCGCCCGCGGGAATGCGGAACTGCGGCGCCGGACGGAACAGCGTGTCGAGGAAAACGCGGCCACGTTCGGCCTTGGCGAGATCGGCGCGGAGCGTCGCCATCGTCGCAAGCTTTGTCGCAGCCGCAGGCGCCAATGCCTCCACTGCCGCGCGCGCAGCGATGCGGCCGCGCACCACGGCTGCGTTCGCGCCGCCGATGCCGGCGCCATCGCCGGCGATCGCAATGCCGGCGACCGACGAATTGCCGCGGGCATCGAGCACCGGAGACCAGCACAATTGCAGATCATCCCAGCGATGCTCGATTCCGGCCGCCATCGCCAGGTTGACGTTAGGCACGACGCCCTGATGCAGCAGCAAGAGATCCGCAAGGACGGTCTCGCGCTTGCCGCCGGCGACATAGCTCACGCTCGCGAGCTGGCCGTCGCCAGATGCCGAAAGCCCGGTGACGCCGGAGACGACCTGCACCTTCGCCTTCACCTCGCGCATCATTGACAGGCCCTTGGCGAAATAGGGCGACGTCAGGAAGGCGAAGGCGTGGGGAAGAGCCGCGAAATAATTGCCGCGCTCGGTGGTGTCGAGAATGCGATCGATGCGGCCGCCGAGACGCAAT
Source organism: Bradyrhizobium sp. MI1.10 (assembly GCF_055811035.1). Lineage (NCBI taxonomy): Bacteria > Pseudomonadati > Pseudomonadota > Alphaproteobacteria > Hyphomicrobiales > Nitrobacteraceae > Bradyrhizobium > Bradyrhizobium sp. MI1.10. Next base: position 23,859 of record NZ_JBVVPN010000037.1, on the reverse strand, counting down.
ATCTGCGCGGCGAGGAGCCAGAGCAGCGGCCCCTGTCCTGCGATCACCGTACGGCCATCCGGCACCAGGGCCGATGATTTCAACATCGTCTGCGCGGCGCCCGCGGTCATCACGCCCGGCAGCGTCCAGCCGGGAATCGGGAATGGCCGCTCCAGCGCGCCGGTCGCGAGGATCACGCGTTTCGCCTTGACGAAGGCCGAGGCGCCGCCGATCGAGACCGCGATCTCGAGGTTGCGGTCGAGGCTCCAGACCGTGGCGCGGTGAATGACCTCGGCGTTGCCTGCGCGCAGCGCCTGCACGAGATCGGAACCGACCCAATAGTCCTCACCGAGCTGTTTGCGGTCGGTCACGGGCGTCGAGGCGATGGCACGAAACACCTGGCCGCCGGGGCCGATATTCTCGTCGAGCAGCAACGTCGACAGGCCGGCTTCGGCGGATGTCGCGGCGGCGGCGAGGCCGGCAGGCCCGGCGCCGACCACCACCACATCGTAGTCTTCGCGCTTGGGAGCCACAGTCATTTTCCGATCTCCCGCTTGCCCTTCTGGATCTCGACCTGCATGCCCTCGGCGACGGGCACAAGGCAGCCCTGGCGGTTGCCGACGCCGTCGATGGTGACGAGGCAGTCGAAGCACACGCCCATCATGCAATAGGGCAGACGCGGCGCACCGCTCACCGCGGTCGAACGGCGGGCATCGCAGTTCGAAGCCAGTAGCGCTGCGGAGACGGTATCGCCCTGCCGCGCCGCGACGGCAACGCCGTCGACGAAGATCTGCACTGGCGGCCGCTTGTCCTGTTCGGATCGTTTGAACATCTTGGTTCCTTCAATGTCGCTAGTAGCCGCTGTTGTTCGCAGCACCGGCGGCGCTAAACCGACTGGCTGAAAACGCGCCGACCAGCTCGGGCTCGAGCGCGCCCTGCGCAACCATGCGTGCGATCTCGAAGGCGTGGTTGGAGGCGAGCGTCACGCCGGAATGGCAGCAGGCGACGAAAGCGCCGGGATGCGTCTCCGACTGGTCGTAGATCGGAAAGCCGTCCTGCGGCATGACGCGAATGCCGGCCCAGCTCCTGACCACGTTGAGCCGCGCGAGATGCGGGAACATGCGCTGGGCACGATCGGTCATCACGGCGCTGATCGAGTGCTTCAGCGTGCGATCGTCGAGCTCGTCTTCCTTGCTGTCGCCGATCATCACCGTGCCCTCGTCGGTCTGACGGATCGTGGTCAGCGGATGCGGCAGGAACGGCATGGTGCGTTCGGTCACTACGATCTGGCCACGGGTCGGGCCCATCGGGGCGTAGAGACCGACCATCGGCGCCAGCGTCTGGTTGGCATTGCCGGCGGCGAGCACGATCTTGGCGGCACGGAGTTCGCCCTGCGGCGTCGTCAGGCGGAATTCGTCGCCACTCTTGCTGATCGCCGAGACTGGACGCTCCGGAAGATAGTCGATGCCGAATGCCCTAAAGCCGGTGTGGAACGCACGAAACGTGCGCAGCGAATTGACGTGCCCGTCGAGCGGACAATAACTGCCGCCGGAGACTTCAGGCCCGATCAGCGGCAGCACCTTCTTGACCTCGGACGCCGGCAGCATCTCCATCTTGTAGTCGGCGGCGCCCGTCTGGTTGTGCATGCGCTTGACCAGCTCAGTGCGGTGGCCGAACTCGTCTTCGCCGAGCGTGAGATGAAAGCCGCCATTCTGCTGAAGAGAGACATCCAGGCCGGTCTGCTGCTTCAGCTCGGAGGCAAGCCTCCCCCATGCTTGTGACGCCTGCACCGTCCAGACGGTATAGGCCGGCATGCCCAAGCCCTTGCTCTGGACCCAGACCAGCGCAAAGTTGGCACGCGAGGCACGCTTGGTGATGTCGCCTTCGTCGAGCACGGCCACCGTCTTTCCGAGCCGGCCGAGGCCCCAGGCGATGGCGGAGCCGAGCAATCCGCCGCCGACGACGGCGACGTCGTAATCTGTTCGCATGGATTCTCCTATCGCCCTGTATCGCCCTTGCCGGCGAGCACGCGGTCGAGCCCGTAGAAGCGGTCGAGCAGAATAAGGGCGGTCATGGTGATCGCGATCACGCAGGCCGAGACCGACGTCACCAGCGGATCGATGTTGTCCTGGATGTACAGAAACATGCGCACCGGCAATGTTTCGGTGCCGGGTGCCGCGAGGAAGACGGTCATGGTGAGATCGTCGAAGGACTGGATGAAGGCGAGTGCCCAGCCGCTGATGACGCCGGGCAGGATCAACGGCAGCGTCACGCGGCGGAACAGCGTCCAGCCGCCGGCACCGAGCGAGACCGCCGCCATCTCGACCGACAAATCCATGCCGGTCGCCGCCGCAAGCGTCAGCCGCAGCGCGAACGGAAACACGATGATGACATGCGCGATGATCAGCGCGGCAAAGCTGCCGCCGAGGCCCGCCGACGTGAAGAAGCGCAGGAAGGCGATGCCGAGCACGATATGCGGGATCATCAGCGGCGAGAGAAAGAGGGCCGCGAGCGCATCTCGACCGCGGAATCGATAGCGCGCGATCGCGAGCGCCGCCGGTACCGCGAATAATAGCGCGACGAACGACGATAATGCGCCAAGGCCAAGGCTGACCCAGAAAGCATGGACGAATTCGGGATAGTTGGCGATCGCCCTGAACCAGCGCAACGAAAAGCCGTTGGTCGGCAGCGACAGGAAGCCTTCTGGCGTGAACGCGACGAGGCAGACGACGAGGATCGGTGCCACCATGACGATGACGAAGACGGTGTGGAAGATCACCGCAAGCGGGCCGTTCCGGCTCATCGGAACACCTCCGCGTAACGACGCTCGATCAGTGCGTTGCTGCCGACGACGATTAAGACCAGCGCGGCCAGCAGCAGCGTGGCGACCGCCGCACCCAGCGGCCAGTTCAGCGTGTTGAGGAACTCGTCATAGGCGAGCGTCGCCGCGACCTTGAGCCGGCGGCCGCCAATGATGGCGGGCGTCGCAAACGCACTGGCCGAGAGCGAGAACACGATGATCGCCCCTGACAGTACGCCCGGCATGATCTGCGGCATGATGATGCGGCGGATGATGGTCACAGGGCCCGCGCCGAGCGACATCGCGGCATTCTCGATCTGCGGATCGAGCCGCTGCAGCGCCGCCCACACCGACAGCACCATGAACGGCATCATCACGTGCGCAAGCGCGACCACCATCCCGGTTTCGGTGAACATGAAGGGGATGGGCGCGCGGATCAGCCCGGCCGACATCAACAGCTTGTTGACCAGCCCGTTGTTGCCGCCGAACAGCAACGCCCAGCCGAGCGTGCGCGCCACCACCGAGATCAACAGCGGCCCCAGGATGACCAGCAGGAAAACGCTCTTCCAGCGTCCGCCCATGCGATTGAGGATGTAGGCTTCGGGTGCACCGAGCAGCGCGGTGAGCAGCGTGGTCAGGATCGCGATGCGAAACGTCCGCCCGAACATCTCGGCGTAATAGGGATCGGTTGCGATCTCGTGCCAGTTCTTGAGGATGAAGACGGGCTCGATGCCCTTGTACTGGCCCCAATCGTGGAACGACAGCATCACGGTCATTGCCAGCGGGATCAGGAGCACGCCGACGAACAGCATCAAAGCAGGCGCGGTCAGCGCCCAGGGCGTGCGTGCGTTTCGTTCCTCGGCGGAAGCGCTCATGCGACGCCCCTCACGCCCATGTCCTCCGGCCGCCAGGTGAGGTGAACGGCCTCGCCTTCGACCGGCTGCGACCGGCCGTCATTCTGGCGGATCACGGTCGCCCGGCCACATTCACTGTCGCACTGGAACAGCCAGTGATTGCCCTGGAAGATGCGCGTGACGATCTTTGCACTGAGGCCTGCGTCGCCAAAGTCGATCCGCTCGGGGCGAATGCTGATGGTGACGGGACCATTGCGCCCGGCAGGCGCAGGCGCACTCCACGAGCCGGCGATCAATCGCGCGGGCGCACTCGCCCGATCTATCGTCGCGGCAAAGTCGTTGGTCTTGCCCAAAAACTGCGAGACGAAGGCCGAGGCCGGCTTCTCATAGGTCTCCTGCGGCGTGCCGATCTGCTCGATCCGGCCCTGGCTCATCACCACGATACGGTCGGACAGCGACATCGCCTCGTTCTGGTCGTGGGTGACGAGGATCGTGGTGGTGCCGATGGTGCGCTGGATCTGGCGCAGCTCGATCTGCATCTCCTCGCGCAGCTTGGCATCGAGATTGGATAGCGGCTCGTCGAGCAGCAATACGCTCGGCTTGATCACCAGCGCGCGCGCCAGCGCCACCCGCTGCTGCTGGCCGCCGGACATGCGGCGCGGATGGCGATCCTCGTAGCCGGCAAGCCCGACCATCGCGAGCGCGGCGCGGACGCGCTCGGTCCGTTCGCCCCGCGGTACGTTGCGCATCTCGAGGCCGAAGGCGACATTCTCGGCCGCGGTCATGTGCGGAAACAGCGCGTAGCTCTGGAACACGATGCCGAGCCCGCGTTTGGCCGGATGGATCGCGGTCAGGTCCTTGCCCTCGAGGCGGATCGCGCCGCGCGTCGGATCAAGAAAGCCCGCGATCATCTGCAGGGTCGTGGTCTTGCCGCAGCCGGACGGGCCGAGGAAGGAGATGAACTCGCCCTTCCTCACCGACAGGCTGAAGTCGTCGACGACAGTCTGCGCGCCGAACTGTTTTGCGACCCGATCGAGTTCGAGATAGGCCATGACGCTGTCTCCGCTGCGACCGATCAGCGTTCGACCTCGCGATTCCAGCGCTTGGTCCATTCCTCGCGCTTCTCGTTGATGACGGTCCAATCCGGATTGTACAGCTTTGCGGCGCGCTCGCCGATCGGCGCCATCTTGCCGAGCTCGGGCGGGATGATCAGCGATTTCAGCACCGGGCCGTAGCCGTAGTCCTTCAGCATCACGAGCTGGATCTTGGGTTCGAGCAGCATCTTGACGAAGCTGGACGCAAGCGGTGAGGCGTTCGGCTTGGTGATCGGACAGGCGGTGGTCAGCAGCGTTGCGGCGCCTTCCTTCGGATAGACGAAGTCGACGGGGAAGCCGGTATTGGCAAAGCTCTGCACGCGGCCCGTGCCCCACACCGCGATCACGGCCTGGCCGGACTGAAACAGCTCGGTCATCTTGCCCGGCGACGGCTCGTAGGCCAGCACGTTCGGATTGATCTGTTCCTTGAAGATCTTGAAGCCGGAATCGACATTGGACTCGCCGCCGCCATTCATCTTCGACAACATCACCAGCGCTTCGAGGCCATAGGTGTTGTTGATCGGCGGGATCACGAGCTGCTTGGCGTATTTCGTGTCCTTCAGATCGTTCCAGGAGATCGGTGGCGACCAACCTTTTTCGGCAAACACCTTGGTGTTGTACATCAGGCCGGTGGCGACGATGCCGATCGCGACCGCGCGATCGTCCTTGAAGCGCGCCGTGTCGTAGAGATCGGCCGGCAGTCCCTCGAGCTTGCCGCAGAAGCCGAGCTGGATCGCCTGGTACATCGGGCCGTCGTCAACGATGGCGACATCGATCTGCTGGTTGCCCTTCTGCGCCTGGAGCTTGGCCAGCGTGTCGGTGGAATTGCCGGCCACGTACTCGACCTTGACGCCGTTCTCCTTCTCGAAGGCCGGGATCACCTCGTCGCGGATGGTCTTCTCGAACGAGCCGCCATAGCCGGCGACGTAGAGCGTCTTTTGCTGGGCCGTGGCGACCGACGGGGCGGCGATGAGAGCCGCGATGCTGACCGCTGTCAGAAGGCGAAAAGTCTTCATGTGGTCCGATCTCCATACCGGGATGAGGTGACGTGCCGACGTGTCTCGTTGGCTGAACCTTCCGCATTTCCTTCCGCGCGAATCCCGCATCCGACCAGGGCTCCGGCCCCTGTTCGACGGGTTTTGGCGCGATCCGGAGGTTTGAACCCCTCCAATCTGCCGAAAAAGCGGGCCGTCTCCAGCTCTGATGAAAAAGATCGCAAACTCTGGCTTCCATCGTCCAATGAATAATGGCAGCCTCTGCATGCCCAAATGTTATGAATGGAAATCAGGATGGCGCGGATCAATTCGCGGCAGGTGGAGGCCTTCCGCGCGACGATGCTGACCGGCAGCGTGACTGAGGCGGCGGCGCTGATGACCGTGACGCAGCCGGCGGTCTCCCGGTTGCTGCGCGACCTCCAGGCGCTGTTGAAGATGGAGCTGTTCGAACGGCGCGGCACCGGCCTCGTGCCGACCGCTGCGGCCATGGCGCTCTACACCGAAGTCGAGCGCTCCTTCGTCGGCCTCGAACGCATCACCGCGGCAGCCGAGGAAATCCGGGGCCGCCGCACCGGCTCACTGCGGATCGCGGCGCTGCCGGCGCTGTCGAACGGCTATTTGCCACGACTAACCGGACATTTTTTAAAGGAGCGGCCGAACCTCAACCTCGCCTTCTTCGGCGTGATTTCGCCGATCGTGGTCGATTGGGTGCTGAACAACCAGTGCGACGTCGGCTTTGCCGAGGTGCCGATCGCGCATTCCGGTCTGCCGAGCCAGAAGCTGCCCGCGCCGGCCCGCGTCGCGGTGCTGCCGACCGGTCACCGCCTCGCGGAAAAGGAAGTGCTGGAGCCGCGCGACTTCGAGGGCGAGACCTTCATCTCGTTGTCGGCGGGCTCGTCGAGCCGACATCTCGTCGACCAGGTCTTCCATCGCCACGATGTCCGCCGCGTGCTCAGGGTCGAGACCACGCTGTCCGAGATCATGTGCGGCATGGTGTCATCGGGGCTTGGCGTCGCCATCTGCGATCCTTTCACCGCGCAGGAATTTTCCACCCGCGGCGTCGTCGTGCGCCGCTTCCTGCCTCGTATCGACTTCGAATTCTCGGCGGTCTTTCCGGCGCAGCGCAGCCCCTCGCCGGTGGCGCTGGATCTGGTCGAGACCATGCGCAAGGCGCTCGCCGAATTCGAGGATTAGAACGCGTTTGGGTTGAAGCGATTTCGCCACGGGCTCGCTGCAACCTCTCCCGCTTGCGGGGGAGGTCGGCGCGAAGCGCCGGGTGGGGGCTCTCTCCTCATCGGGAGTGTCCCAGTATGGAGAGAGCCCTCTCCCCTGCCCTCTCCCGCAAGCAAGCGGGAGAGGGAGCGCACCTTCTTCGTGGCTCCCAGGAGAACGCTCAGCCGTTGAACGCGGCCTGTGCCTCCGGCAGGTTCCAGATCTTGCCGATCGCAGCGGTGCCGGCAGCTGTGATCGCCGCCTCGTCGGCGCCAAGATAGCGGCCGGCGTCGATCAGCATGCGGCCGTCGACCATGACCTGATCGATATTGGCGCGATTGGCGAGCGCGATCAGCGCGCGGCGCGGGTCAAACAGCGGTTGAAGATGCGGATGGGTGAGATCGACGATCGTGAGGTCGGCGGTCGCGCCGGGCTCGATGCGGCCGAGGTCAGGCCGATTGATGACATCGGCGGCGATTGCCGTGTTCGCCTCGATCAATTCGGGTGAGTTCGCGACATCGGCCCGCGCTGAGGTGATCTTGGAGATCAACGACGCGGCATTGAGTTCGCCGAGCAGGTCCATGTTGTAGCCATCGGTTCCGACCACGGTGCGAACGCCGTGTTCCGCAAACCGGCTGAACGCGGCGGTGACGCCGGCGCGCGCGAACACGCGCGGGCAGTTGAGCACCGTCATACCGCGCGCGGCCATCAGCTTGAGATCGTCGTCGGTGCTGAACATGCAGTGCGCCGCCATCAGATCGGGCGCCAGCAGGCCCAGCCAGTCGAGATATTGCGCCGGCGTGCGGCCGCCATAGCGTTTGCCGATCGTTTCAACCTCGGCGCGACTCTGAGCCATATGGGTCGTGATGGGCACCCCAAGCTCGCGCGCCCGCGCGGCGCATGCCTTCAACAGATCAGGCCCGCAAGTGTCCGTCGCATGCGGGCTCATCGCAAGGCCGATGCGACCGTCGCCGCGATTGTTCCAGCACTGGTAGAGCGCATCCCAGGTCGCCATGTCGGCGGTGCCGTCATCACCGGAATAGTGCACGACGCCGTCGGGGCCGGCCTTGGCGTCCGAGGTCGAAAAAAGATAGGGCGCACCGTAGAAGCGGATGCCCATCTCCTCTGCAGCGTCGAACATCTCCGGGATCGAATTGCGGAACGGCTCCATCACCGTGGTGGCGCCGCCCTTCAGGAGTTGAAGAATACCGAGCCGCGCCACCGCCATACGCTCTTCCGCCGACAAGATATCGGCGCCGCGCTTGGTCAGCGGCAGCAGCACCGTGTAGACGATGCTCTGGTTGTTCTTGCGGCCATTGCCGTCCTCGGTGTGGCTGCGCGCCACCGCTTCCGAGAAGCAGTGATTGTGCAAGTTCAACAGGCCCGGCAGCACGAAGCGGCCGGGGCGGTCATGCACCTCGTCAGCCTGCGGCTTGTCGCGCGTGACCGCGGCGATGGTCTTGCCTTCGATCAGGACCCAGTGGTCGCGCAACACGTCCTGCGCGCCATCCTTGCGTGACAGCACATAGCTGCCGAAAATTGCTGAGGTGCTCATGCGGGGCGTACGTTCCAGAACACGGCGGTGCCGTCGAGAATGCCGGTGATAGTTTTGCGATAGGCAGTCGGCTGCTTGTACAGGCCGATCGGAATATAGGGGATTTCCTGGAAAGCCACCGCCTGGATCTCGCGGCAGATGCGCTGCTGCTCGGCGAGCTCCGAGGCCGCGAGCCATTGGCTGCGCAGGCCGGCCATCTTCTCACTCGCATACCAGCCGGCGACCTTGCCCTCGCCGCGGATGTTGGTGTTGCCGGCCGGATTGAGCCAGTCGATGCCCTGCCAGTTGCCGACCGCGGCGCTCCAGCCGCCCTGCCCGATCGGGTCCTTCTTGAGCTGGCGCTGCAACACCACGGCGAAATCAAGTCCGGCATATTCCACGTTCATGCCGGCCTTGCGCAAGGAATCGACGGCGATCTCGCCGAGCGGCTTCTGCGCCAGTGAGTTGGTGGGGACGAGCACCACGATCTTCTCGCCATTATACCCCGCGGCCTTGAGGTCGGCCTTCACCTTGGCGTAGTCACGCGGGCCGCGGAACACGTCGAGGCCAACCTCGCTCGCCATCGGCGTATTCGGCGCGAAATAGCCGATCGGGGAGACCTGAAAGTTCGGGTCGGTACCGGCCACCGCGGTCATGAAGGCGGATTGATCGATCGCCCCCAGGAGCGCGCGGCGAACGGCAGGGTTGTCGAACGGCGGCTGAAGATGATTGAGGCGCAGCATACAGGCATAACCCCGGGGATCGAGGATGCGCGTTTCGATATCACCGGCGGCCTTGATGATCGGCAACAGATCGTGCGGCGTGGTCTCCTGCCAGTCCTGCTCGCCGGTCTGAAGCGCGGCGACGCCGGTGCCGGCATCGGGCGTGGTGGTCCAGACCACCCGATCGTAATGCACGATCTTCGGGCCCGCGGTCCAATCCGGCTTGCCATCCGTGCGCGGCTGATAGCGCTCGAACCTGGCATAGGCGTTGCGCGCACCCTGCACGCGCTCGTCGGCGAGATAGCGGAACGGGCCGCTGCCGATCACTTCGGTCAGCGGCTTGAACGGGTCCTGACTCGCGAGCCGCTCCGGCATCATGAAGCACGCGTTGATCGCGGCCTTGCCGAGCGCCTGCGGCAGCAGCGGGAATGGACGCTTGAGGCGGAAGCGGATGGTGCGGTCGTCAGCGGCCGACAACTTGTCGGTCGCCTCTATCAGCTCACCGCCAAAGCCGTCGCGCGCGGCCCAGCGGCGAATGCTGGCAACGCAGTCCCGCGCAAGCACGCGCTCGCCGTCGTGCCAGAACAGGCCGTCGCGCAACGTCAGATCCCACTGGAGTTGGTCACCGGAGATCGCGTGGCCCGACAGCATCTGCGGCGAGACTTGCAGGGAGGAGCTCATGCCATAGAGCGTGTCGTAGACCATGAAGCCGTGGTTTCGCGACACTTGTGCCGTGGAATAGATGGGGTCGACGAAGGCGAGGTCGATCACGGGAATGAAGCGCAGCGTGGTCTGGGATTCGGCGCGAACGATGCCCGGGAATGACAGGGCCGGCACAGCGGCTGCGGCCCTAAGGAGCGAGCGGCGAGAGATAGGCATTACGGGTGGCTCCTGTGTGACGCGATGTCCAGCCGCAGCGTCGGTGCGCCCCCTCCCCCGCTTGCGGGGGAGGGCTGGGGAAAGGGTGCCTCCGCAGGCGAGGACCCCCAAGAGGAGAGAGCCCTCACCCGCGCCTTCGGCGCAACCTCTCCCGCAAGCGGGAGAGGTTGCAGCCAGTGCGCGGCCAGAACGGTGTCAGAAAAGCAAGACCTCATCACTCGCGTCTCATCCGTTGAGCAAGACGGCACCGATCGCGGCCGCGACCGCCTGCTGCGCCGGCTCGACCACGGGAACGCCGATGGCATCCGCAATCGCTGCGCGATGCGAGGCCATGCCGGCGCAGCCCATCACCACGACATCGGCGCGGCATTGGGTGACCAGCGCGCGGCCGGCTTCGATCAACCGTCCCCGGATGTCCGCGCCTGCCGTCTCCGCCGCGCTCGCGCCGACCGACCAGCTTCCGGCATAACGGCTATCGACGCCCATCACCCGCACCATCCGCTGCTGGCGGCGAATGCTCGATGGCGACAGCGCGATGATTCCGAAACGTTCGCCCAGCATCAGCGCGCGAAAGATGCCGCACTCGGCGATGCCCATCACCGGGCGACCGCCGGCGGCTTCACGCACCGCATGCAGGCCGGGATCGCTGAAGCAGGCGAGCACGAACGCATCCGCATTGTCGCGCGACACGCGGTTGACCAGCGGCATCACGACGCTGTCGGCATCGCGCTGCGAGCTGATGCCCGGTGGCCCCTCGGCAAGGCCAACCACCTCGATGTCGGGCCCACCGGCGATGCGCAGCGGCGCGACCGCGTCGTCGATCGCCGCCGTCACCGACGCGGAGGAGTTGGGGTTGATGACAAGGATGCGGGTCATGGCGTGGCTCAGCTTTTTCCGGCCTCGTGGCGCAGGAAGTTTTCCGCGATCTTCTCGCCGGTTGTGATCCAGACATCGGGGCACGACTTTGCGTAAGTCAGAAACTCACGCAGCAGGCGCAGCCGCATCGGACGGCCGCTGCATTGCGGATGCAGCACCGTCGTCACCATCGCGCCCCAGTCTCTGGTTTCGTCGAGCTCGTCCTTCCAGATCGAGAGCACATGTTCCTTGGGGAAGATCGAGCGCGGGCTGAAGCGCGCGGAGAGCCCGTGCATCCAGTCGTCATAGCTCGCCGTGACCGGCAGCTCGATCGTGCCGGGCTTGCCGTCGGCAAGGCGATGGCGATAGGGCCGAACGTCATCACGGAAGGAGGACGTGTAGACGATGCCATGACGCACCAGCGCGACGCGCAGCTCCTCGGTGAACTCGCCGTAAGGCGCGCGATAGCCGGTCGGCCTGACACCGAGCCGGCGCTTCAGCGCCTCGAAGCCGCGTTCCAACTCCTCCTCGATCCAGGGATCGCCGGGATCAGGCAGCAAGTGATGATAGCCGTGATGGCCGATCTCGTGACCGGCCTTGAGGATGGATTCCGCCATTGCCGGATGCGCGTCGACCGACCATCCCGTAACGAAGAAGGTCGCCTTGAGATCGAGCTGGTCGAGCAGCTCCAGGAGTTTCGGCGTGCCGACGCGCGCCTCATAGCCGCCATAGCTCATGGTGATGAGCCGCTGCGCATGTACCGCGTCCTTGCTGGTCCAGGCGCTCTCCGCGTCCACGTCGAACGACAGGAACATCGCCGAGTTGTACGGCTTCGGCCAGGGGTATTCCGGCGCGGGATCCGCCGTGTTGGCCGGGGTGAGCGGAATGCTCTGGAGTGCCTTACTGTCCAGCATTGATGGTCGCCTTTTCGAGTGCGTTGTCGGTCAGTTTCCACTTGGCGAGCAGGGTCTTGTAGGTGCCGTCGGCAATCAGCGCGTCGACTGCCTCCAGCATGGCCTGCTGAAGAGCCTTTTCCTTCACTGGGAGGGCAATGCCGGTGAATTGCTGCGAGATGGGCGTGCCGACCGGTGCATACGCGCCGGGCTCGAGACCCATGATGTAAGGCAGCGTTTCGTTTCCCTGCACGGCGGCGTCGATGCGGCCCTGCTTGAGCTGGGTGCGGGCATCGGCCGAGCCGTCGGTGCCGACGAAGTCGATCGGAGCGCTGCCGCAGTTCTTCTCGCTCCAGGCCGCGATCTCGGCCGGAAATTTGGTACGGCGGCTGGCGCCGACCTTCTTGCCGCAGAGCGCGGCTGCGTCCTTGAACTCCGCTTTGCGCGACTGCTGCACGAAGAACTGCGGACCGCTGCGAAGATAATCGACGAAGGACGCGATTTCGTGCCGGCTGGCATAGTCCGTGAAGCCGGACAGAATGGCATCCACCCGGCCCGTCGAAATCGACGGCATGAACTCGGCAAAGCTGGTCTCGGTCCATTCGATCTTGACGCCAAGCTTGCGCCCGAGCGCCTCGCCGAGGTCGATATCGAAGCCCGACAGCGCGTTGGTGGCGGGATCGCGGAACTCCATCGGCGGATAGTTCGGCACCACCGCCACCTTGATGCTGCCGCGCTTGGCGATCTCCGCCGGCAGCTCGATGGCCATCGCCGAGACACTCATGGCACCGAACAGCGCCACAGCTACCAAAAGTCTCTTCATCAACACGTCCCCATTTCAGATCACTGCCGAAAGAAATGCCCTGGTGCGCTCCTCGCGCGGCGCGCCCAAGACATCGGATGCGCGCCCCTGCTCGATGATCGCGCCCTGGTCCATGTAGACGACGCAGTCGGCGACCTCGCGTGCGAAGCCGAGTTCGTGCGTCACGACCATCATGGTCATGCCGCTTCGCGCCAGCTCCTTCATGACCGCCAAGACCTCGCCGACGAGCTCGGGATCGAGCGCGCTGGTCGGCTCGTCGAACAGCATCAGCATCGGCTTCATGGCAAGCGCGCGGGCAATCGCGACGCGCTGCTGCTGGCCGCCGGAGAGCTGGGCGGGATACGAGTCCGCTTTGGCCGACAATCCGACGCGCCGCAGCAGCTCGATCGCCTCCGCACGCACCTCGTCGGATTTTCGGCTCTGGACTTGGAGCGGACCTTCGGTGATGTTTTCGAGCGCGGTCTTGTGTGGAAACAGGTTGAAGCGCTGGAACACCATGCCGGTCTTCAGCCGCTGCCGCCCGATCTCGCGTTCGCTGAGCCGATGCAGCCGGCCGCCCTGCTCCCGCACGCCCAAGAGCTCGCCGTCGAGCCAGATGCCGCCACTGTCGATCGCGGCGAGCTGGTTGATGCAGCGGAGCAGCGTGGTCTTGCCCGAGCCGGAGGCGCCGATCAGACACATCACCTCGCCGGGCCGGATGTCGAGCGAGACATTTTTGAGAGCCTGAAACTCGCCAAAACTCTTGCTGACGGAGCGGATCGCGACGAGGGGTTTTGTCATCGCGCGAGCCGCAACGTGCCGCGCGCAAAACGGCGTTCGAGCAGCATCTGGAGCGGCGTCAGGACCGAGACGACGAGCAGGTACCAGAGCCCGGCCACGATCAGGAGTTCGATCACGCGCGAATTGGCGTAGTAGATGTTTTCGGCGTTGTGCAGCAACTCCGGATACTGGATGACGCTGGCGAGCGAGGTCGCCTTCACCATGCCGATGAACTCATTGCCGAGCGGCGGGATCACCACTCGCATCGCCTGCGGCAGCACGATCCGGCGCAGCGCACGCAAGCGTCCCATGCCGATCGCCTGCGCCGCCTCATATTGCCCGATATCGACCGACAGCATGCCGGCGCGCATCACTTCGGAGGTATAGGCACCCTGGTTGATGCCAAGCCCGAGCAGCGCGGCAAGGAACGGCGTCATGACGTCGACGGCGCGCGCGCTCCACAGGCCGGGAATGCCGATGGTCGGAAACACCAGCGCGAGATTGAACCACAGCAGCAGTTGCAGGATCAGCGGCGTACCGCGGAATAACCAGGTGTAGCCGGCGGCGACGGTCTTCAGCACCGGATTGGGCGACAGCCGCATGATCGCGACGACCACGCCGAGGAAGATGCCGAGCGCCATTGCCAGAACCGCCATCACCATGGTGTTGACGATGCCTTCCAGAATGACCTTGACGGTCAGGAAGCGGCTAACATACGACCATTCGATCTGGCCGCCCGCGAAGGCGCGAACGATCAATGCGAGCACAGCAACGATCAGCGCTGCGCTGAGCCAGCGAAACCAATGCGGCTTGCGCGCGATCCGCATCCCCGACAGATCGGGAAAACCCTCCGCGAGTGCCGGTGCCGGCATCATTGCGCCGCCGCGTTCAGCATGGGCTGGGCGACCGCGTTGGCGCCGAGACCCCATTTGTCGAGGACAGCCTTGTAGGAGCCGTCGGCGATCATCGCGGTGAGCTTCTCGGTCACCACCTCACGCAGGGCCGCATCGTCCTTGCGGAACATGATGCCTTGATATCCTTTGGCAAAGGGCTCGCCGATCACGCGGTATTTGCCGGGCTCCTGCGTCTGCGCATAAGGCAGCGTCTCGCTGCCTTGTACGGCGGCGTCGATGCGGCCCTGCTTGAGCTGGTTGCGGACGTCGATCGAGTTCTCGCCCGGCACGTACTGGATCGCCGGCTTGCCGGCCGGCTCGCAATTCTGCTTGCTCCACTTCTCGATCTCGACCGGGAAGCTGGTGCTGCGGGTGGTCCCGACCTTCTTGCCGCAGAGATCGGTCGCAGCTTTGGCTTCGTTCTCCGCCATCACGAAGAACTGCGGGCCGGTCCCGAGATAATCGACGAAATCTGCGGTCTCGCGCCGCGAGGCGCGATCGGAGATGCCGGAGATGATGAAATCGGCGCGCTTGGTCTGAAGCGACGGGATCAATTCGGCGAACGGCGTCTCGCTCCAGACGATCTTCACGCCGAGGCGCTTTGCGAGCTCGTTCGCCAGATCGACGTCGAGCCCGACGAGCTCATTGGTCGCGGGATCGCGATATTCCATCGGCGCGTAAGTGGAGTTGACCGTGAGCTTCAACGCGCCCGCCTGCTTGATCTCGGCCGGAAGCTCCGCCGCCTGCGCGGACGTCGCGGCCGCCAGCGCTGCGATGCCGAGGAAATACCAGAGGCGCGTCATATCGGCTCCTTTGCCAACGTTGTTGGAACATCCTGTCAGTCCGCGTCGAGAACCGCGGGTTCGATGACGCCGGCGCGTTCGGTGATTACCCTGTATTGTTCCGGCCGCCGGTGCGCGGCGAAGTTGAACATCTTGTCCTTGCCCTGGCGGCAGAGGTCGAGATCGATGTCGGCGACGATCACCTCGTCAGTCAGCGTTGCGGCCTGCGCCACGATGCGGCCATTGGGATCGACGATGCAGGAGCCGCCGATCAGCCCGGAGCCGTCCTCCTCGCCCGCCTTCGCCACCGAGATCGCCCAGGTTGCGTTCATGTAGGCGTTGGCCTGCGTTACCAGCGTAGAGTGGAAGGTCCGCAAGGAGGCATCTTCCGTGCTGCCGCCATTGGGATCATAGGCCGCCGAATTGTAGCCGATGCAGACAAGCTCGACGCCCTGCAGGCCAAGTACGCGCCAGGATTCCGGCCAGCGGCGATCGTTGCAGATCATCATGCCCATGATGGCGTGGGCCCAGGCCGAGCCGGCGCGGAAGGCGGGAAAGCCGAGGTCACCATAGCCGAAATAGCGCTTCTCGAGCTGCTGGTAGCGCGCACCTTGTCGCGGCTCGACCGAGCCCGGCAGGTGCACCTTGCGATAACGGCCGAGCAGCTCGCCGTCGCGATCGACCAGGACGGCGCAATTGTAGCGGCGTCCATCCGGCGTCAGCTCGGCATAGCCGACATAGAAGCCGACGCGCAGCGCACGCGCACGGTCGAACAAGGCAGCGACGTTCGGGTTCGGCATGCCGCGTTCGAAATAATGGTCGAGCGCCTCGCCTTCGAGCAGCCAACGCGGAAAGAACGTGGTGAAGGCGAGCTCGGGAAACACCACGAGGCTGGCGCCGCGGCCGGCCGCCTCCTCCAGCAGCGCAAGCATCCGCGACAGCGTATGCTCGCGCGTATCGGCTTTTTGCGTTGGCCCCATCTGTGCGGCGGCGGCGCGAAGGACACGAACCAAGATTGCCTCCAATCTGTGCGCAGTGGCGCCTCAATGGGCGAATGAACCCTTTGATGCGACGTGCAAATCCGCTGCCATTACGCGGAAGCGGGGCTGCAAAATCAATTCGTTCTGCTATGATGTTTTGGCCCTGAGTATAATCGGCAGTGATATGAACCTGCGCCAGCTCGAGATCCTCCGCGCCGTCATCCGCCACCGCACCACGGTTGCGGCCGCCGACGAACTGGCGTTGTCGCAGCCCGCCGTCAGCAATGCGCTGAAGACGATGGAGGCGCAGGCGGGTTTTGCGCTGTTCGAACGCGTCAACAACCGGCTGTTTCCGACCACGGAAGCGATGGCGCTCTACAAAGAGAGCGAGGCGATCTTCGCGCTGCACGCAAAGCTCGAGAACCGCGTGCGCGATCTGCGCGAGAACCGCTCCGGGCATCTCGCGCTGGTCGCGACGCCGCCGCTCGCCTACAGCATCATCCCCTCGGCGCTGTCAGGTTTCCTGCGCCGCCGCCCGGAGACACGGGTGTTCTTCGACGTGCGGCGCTACGAGGGGATCATCGAAGGCGTGCTCAACCGCGTCGCCGAGCTCGGCTTTGCGCTCGGGCTGACACATCATCCGGGCATCGCCCATGAGGTGGTGCACACCGGCGAGATGGTGTGCGTGCTGCCGCCGCAGCACCCGCTCGCCGACCGGCCGGTGATCTCGGCAGCCGACCTGTCCGGCCTGCCCTTCATCGGGCTCGAGCGCGGCACGCGGCTTGGTGAGGCCGTGCGCGACAGTTTTGCCCGCGCCGGCGCGCCGTTCCGGCCGACTGTCGAGGTGCGCTACTGCAACACGGCCTGCGTGCTCGCCGCCGCCGGCGTCGGCGCCGCGGTGGTCGATCCCTTCTCGCCGCGGCAGAACGGCGGGACCGGCCTCGTCGTGCGGCCGTTCGCGCCGACGACGCACGCGGTGGCCTATATGCTATGGTCGGAAGCAGAGCCGCTGTCGCGCCTCGCCAAGGCGTTTCTCAACGAGGTCCGGAAAGAGAGTGCGCTGCTGGAGCGCACAGCGCCACACCAGCAACATGGGTCAGAAAGCGACCAAGCTTGAGCTTTACCAGAGGGCGCATGGCACGCATCACTATCATCGAGACCGGGCAGGTCCCACAGAAATATCGCGAGCGCCACGGTTCGTTCCCCGACATGTTCAAGCGCATGGTCCGCGCTGAGGATCCGACAGCCACGATCGACATCGTTAGCATCCCGAGCGGCGATGCGCTGCCCGATCCGCGCAATTTGGAGGCGGTGCTGATCACCGGCGCCGCCGCCGGCGTCTATGACGGGCTCGACTGGATCGCGCCGCTGGAAGATTTCGTGCGCACGGCCTACGCCAGCAGGACACCGATGGTCGGCATCTGCTTCGGTCATCAGCTGATCGCGCAGGCGCTCGGCGGCACCGTACGCAAGTCGGAGAAGGGCTGGGGCATCGGCCGGCACGTCTATCAGGTGCTGCCGGACAACGGCATCGTCGACGGCGAAGCGGTCGCCATCGCCTGCTCGCATCAGGACCAGGTGATCGAGCCGCCCAACGATGCGCTGACGATCCTCTCCTCCGAATTCACCCCGCACGCCGGCCTGCTCTACGCCAACGGCGCGACGCTCACCGTGCAGCCGCATCCGGAGTTCGACGTGGAGTTTGCGCAAGTGTGCTGCGAGCTGCGCGACGGCAAGGCGCCGGACGCCGTCGTTGCCACGGCGAAGGAGTCGCTGGCGGAGCCGATGGACCACGCCAAGCTTGGTGGGGCGATTACGAGATTTCTGGCGCGCAGGCCCATCTCCTCATCCTGAGGAGCGCGCCATTTGCGCGCGTCTCGAAGGATCGAGGCCCCGCTACAGCAACGGGGGCCCGCATGTTTCGAGACGCCGCTTCGCGGCTCCTCACCATGAGGCTTGAAATCTCAGAACGGATCGGTTCCCAACCCCGCCACATCCGCCGGCCTCGGCCCCGGTGCCGGCCAGTGAAACCGCCGGTCCTTCTCCGTAATCACCACGTCGTTGATCGACGCTTCGCGCCGCCGCATCAGGCCGTGCTCGTCGAACTCCCACTGCTCGTTGCCGTAGGAGCGATACCACTGGCCGCTCGCATCGTGCCATTCGTACTGGAAGCGCACGGCGATGCGGTTTTCGTCGAACGCCCAGAGGTCCTTGATCAGGCGGTAGTCGTGCTCCTTCTCCCATTTGCGGGTGAGGAATGCGACGATGGCTTCACGCCCCTGAAACATTTCGGAGCGATTGCGCCAGCGGCTGTCCTCGGTATAGGCGAGCGAGACGCGCACCGGGTCGCGCGAATTCCAGGCATCCTCGGCCATGCGGGCCTTTTGCGCTGCGGTCTCACGGGTAAAGGGCGGAAGCGGCGGGCGCGACATGAGGACCTCATCGGTTGGCGGGAGTGCAATCTATCGCCGCGCGCGGGGGAGTCGAGGGGCCGCCCGCTATCGCCCGATCACGAAATCAGATCAGCCTTCATCAAGGCGCGGATCGATTTCGGGATCGGCTGGGCGCGGCCGCCGCTGATGAAGGCGACGCGTACCTCGGCTTTGACCAGCACGTTTTCCCCGCGCCGCACCTCCTGCGCCAGCATGATCGAGGCGCCCTTTACCGCGACCGGCCAAGTCACGACATCGAGCACGTCGTCCATCCGGGCAGGCTTGAGGAAATCCAGATGCATCGAGCGCACCACGAAGGCGAAGCTTGTGTCTTCCGCCTCGGCCTGCTCGAACAATGCCTGCTGCTCGGCGCCCATCAGCCGCAGATGATTGGTCCGTCCGCGCTCCATGAAGCGCAAATAGTTGGCGTGATAGACGATGCCGGAAAACTCTGGTTTGACGATATCGCAACAGAATGCCAAGTTCTTGATTTCGTTGGGGCGCTGGAGGGCGATAGCGTGAACAAGCGCAGATTTTTCTACGTCCCTTTCATGGCGAGCCGCAGCGCCTTCGGGATCAGCTTCAGTGTTCACCTAGCTCGCCTCGAGAGAAATGTCAGCCCGGCCGCGAGCATAGCGGCCCGAAGGGGCATGCGGGACGAGTGCAGCGACAACACCGGTGTTTGAGCGGTACGCGGGAACGGGGCCGTGATAACGCTCGCCACAGGCGAGCCCGTTTTCCGAGTGCCCCCGGCGAGGAGCACTTTATGGCTTGCGCGAGGCATCGTGATCCGAAGGGCCGAGACAGCATGGCTCGGCAAGCTGGCTCATAGAGCCCCGGGCGCGGCGCGGCCGCGCCCCCCACCGAATTAGACCCCGACTTGTGCCCTGGGCGCAACCGCCGCACTTATGAGCCGGAGTTCGGGCGCTCCGATCGCGGACCACCCACCACGGC
>NZ_JBVVPN010000037.1:0-4409 GCF_055811035.1 Bradyrhizobium sp. MI1.10 | reverse complement strand
TTCGCCGCGGCCCCGGGGGCGTGTTCAATTTTGGGGGCGCGGCTGGGCTGGGGTGCCCCGGGGCCCGCCCCCCGGGGGCGGGTAATGGGGGCAAACCCCCCCCGGCCGGGGCGCGCCCCGCGCCCACAACCTAATTAGACCCGTACTTGTGCCATGGGCGAAACCGCGGCACTTATGAGCCTGATTTCGGGAGATCCTATCGCGGACCTCACACCACTGACCCACATTAAGAACGTGTGCGGTTATTTGCGTGAGAGTTTCCGGGTTCGTTGCTCCGTCGGCGCCGCCCCTGACCGAAAGCCCAACCGATCGCTCCTGCTTTGACGGTTTCGTCCGCGGAGCCGGAGCAGGACTGGAGTGTATCGTACTCCGTCAACCCAGCTCCATGGCCTGGCCGGAATAGTCGACGAACAGCTTCTCGCCGGCGACATGGACCTGGGGACAGGATGGGCTTGAGGGGGCCGGCCCATTGCTTGTAGCGTTCGCATAGCTGAAGCAGTCGGAGTTAGGCAAAAGACCAAGGTAGCTGGGTTGCAGACTGTCAGCGGTGCGCGCCTCCTGGTTCCCCCCGATCGCAATCGCTGAAATAGCGATCACGATCGGCTGGAAACGGTGATCACGATGCTCTGGAATGGGCGATCACGATGGCTTGGACTCCGTGATCACGAACGGCTGGAACACGCACTTACCGGGCGCCCCGTCGACCTACCACGCTACTACGTCGCGACGTGGAGCGATGCCGTCAAGCTGTCGGGTGCGCAAGAGGCAGGACACCGCGCTGATCTACGCTCGCAAGCGAAGGGGCATGTCAAGGAGTTGGAGATATGTGCAACGCCGCAACCTGACGCGGCGTTTGATTCACGCATTTCTTCCAGCGCCAATGTTGCGATGCAGTTACAGCAATTTGCGTGCACGTTGTTAAGACGCAGCCGGCTCGGGGGCACTCAAGACATGGGAATAGAAATGAAGAACTTGTTGCTTATGACAGTCAGTACGGTGGCGCTTGCTGCGGTGGCCCCCGCATTCAGTGCTGATCTGCCTGCGCAACCCATCAGGCCTCTCTACACCACCGCTCCAGGACCTGTCGCGGCTGCAATCTACGATTGGAGTGCTTACTATTTCGGCGTGAACGGTGGTCTGAGCTCAGGCGAGAGTTGTTGGGAGTACCTTGGCAGCACGCCCGAGGGCTGTCATCATCCGACAGGCGGTAGCGTGGGCCTCCAGATCGGCTATCGATGGCAGATGGGCCAGATCGTGCTGGGTGTTGAGGGCCAGGGCAACTGGGCTGATTTGACCGGGTCCAATCAAAGCATCGCGTTTTCCGATACTACCAACCAGACTAAGATTGACGCGTTCGGTCTCATGACGGGGCAGATTGGTTATGCCTTTGGGAATAACGTACTTTACGGCAAAGGCGGCGCCGCAGTCACGAGCAACATCCATCAGATCAGCTCGACCGTGGCAGGAGCCGCTAGGAAAAGTGACGTTCTTTGGGGCGGTGTGTTGGGGGTCGGATTCGAGCACGGCATCGCACCGAACTGGACGGTGGGCTTCGAGTACGACCACCTGTTCTTCCAGCCCCGCACGGTGAAATTCAGCGGGAACATTGGTGGGGCCGATCGCATCCGCGAGGATCTCGACCTTATCACGGTACGGGTCAACTATAAGTTTGGCGGTCCGATTCTCCTGAAATATTGATCCCTAGTTGCGTCGATGGCCCCGGCCTAGCCGGGGCCATTTGAAGGGAAGCATGGCCCGCTCAGAGCCCGGCCATTCAGGCAATTCCGACGTGAGATTCAAGCGCCGCCTGCGCGATCCCGGCCCCTTTCGCTGGCCTGCGACCCCTCCTTCTCCGGACGGCAAGCTCAGCACTTCGCGGGGAACCGCCGGCTCAGCGCTGAGCACACTCGACACCGAAAGTCAGCCGTAATCGTGGAGAGGGGTAGTCGCAAGGGCGACGAGCTCGGAACCTGCGTCGATGCCGCGGGAATGATACTGCTTGGCTTGCGGCTGCCGCCTTGCCAGGGTAAGCGGCGCATCGCCGTCGCAATCGAGGCAGACGAGATCGTCGAACACAGCTGCCTCCGCTGAGGCGGCCACGGCAAGAGTCCGCCTGCAAGCGTTGAGGACATAATAGATCGACTCATCCGCGTCTTCGCGAACCCGGACGATAGGCAGCTCGGCTTTCCAACATCTCACCGGCCCGTCCGATCTTTCGGATCACTCGGCCTCGCCCGCTTCGGCTACTAGCGGCAACCGAGCAGGCGAGCAGCCTGCCCTCCGACATCGCCGATATCGCGCGCCAAGCGCCGATGCGGACAGAGGAGAAATCCATCTGTGCCGCGGGCGGGGCGCAATGACGTCAGTGAAAGCCGCGGACACGGGCGACCTCATGATGAAGCAAGGCGGCATCCACAGCAGGACTGACCCGAGTTTCTCCGGCCAGGACGCCATAACCCTCGCGCTCAGATGGCATCGCTGCCGGGCGCAAGCTCCATGGCCGGGCAGACCTCTAATCTCGCGTCGCCTTGCAACCCGCCGAAACCCAGGCGGTCAGCCACGCCAGAGCGCGGGGAATAGGTTTGGAGTTCATTCTCGGTCCTTCACACCTCGAAGGGGTTCTGCAGTTCGCACCCGTAGCAACCACAACAGGATTCCTGCAGACTCCGTAGCGCGAGACGCGTCAAGACAGTTGGATCCAAGTGACCTTTTGCGGCCAGAGCTAATACCTTTTCGGCGAGGCACGCCTTCAACGAAGACGTCCGGTTTGCTTCGGGCACCATCCCGATCGCATCGTCCAGAACACCTCGCAACAAAGCGCATAGTTTGGTTTTCGGTGTCATGGCGCTAATCCAAAAACAACGGAGATCT
Organism: Bradyrhizobium sp. MI1.10; assembly: GCF_055811035.1. Lineage (NCBI taxonomy): Bacteria > Pseudomonadati > Pseudomonadota > Alphaproteobacteria > Hyphomicrobiales > Nitrobacteraceae > Bradyrhizobium > Bradyrhizobium sp. MI1.10. The sequence continues at coordinate 1,538 of NZ_JBVVPN010000037.1, read as the reverse complement.
GGCCGACCTCGGCTCCGGCCCGCCTGGCCGGTGGCCCCCGGAAAGCCGTGCGGAATAAACCTTCTTCGCTCCAGGGAGCGGGAGGAATAAGGGAGACGGCCGAGCCTTAGTACAAGAGCTAGGTTTCGGTAATGTGACAGTTCGTGCTCCGCTCATTCTGGATGCATGACGGCTTAAGAAAGCATCCTGCGGATAGGTCCTTTGGTTTTCAAGTCGACGCTTGCTGACGCTATCAACAAAAGTTCGTAAAGCATTTGGTGAGGATCGCCGAGCCGTGAATTGGGCAGCCTTAGTGGATTGCTTGTTCCGATCGCGCCAATTCCAGCTTAGGAGCTCGTCGCGCCTTTTGAGCCGGATGTGCGGCGCGGTTGCTATAGTCGGCGAGCCACGCTTGTGAATCCACGCTGCTCAATCTGGCGGTCATGTTCACGGCCAGAGCTCCGGCTCGGCGGAAACGGATTGGTCCGCAGGCTCAGAGTTGTCAAATCCCGGTTCTGGTAGTTGAAACACGACGCAACATCATCTTGAACTCTTCTGGCACGGTTCACAGTTGAGCTTACGGTGATAAGAATTTCTCTTCGAGATAATTTCGGCGTGCTCCGGCCAGCCCAGCTTGTCGCCGTCCAGGATCGCTGGTTCGAGTGGCTCGATATTCGCACCGAAACTTTCGCCCAGCTGCGCGATCCAGTGACGCTAGAACGTGCTTGGGTGCCACTGGGCTCGATTACCGTTCCGCCAGAACCAGAATGGACACCAACACATCCGGCGGTCACCAGGGCTCGCCGCCCCACATAATGCCTACCCCCCTGTTTAGCACCGTATTCCATGGAGCGGATCAAGTTTGAAGCATCCCGCATGGTCGTTCTGGCTAGTCAGTCACTGTCCGGTGCCATGTGTGACACAATTATGATTGCTCGCGGGACAACACCGTTGAGGCGTGTCTGACTCACACTGTCGAACTTACGACACGGTGGTACTTATTTGTAGAACTAGGCGGTGTGGACTCTGAGAACCCATTTCCAGGAGAAAATCAGATTCATGGCTGTTTTCTCGGAGCAAGTCTTCGGTGTCATGAACCCGCTGGGTCGACCGGAGGTCGAACGCGACGCGGCTGCTTTGTAGCTTACCCGCGGCGGCTGTAATGGCCCCTACAGCCATCCGCCGCCCCTTTGCCTCAGTCCGCGCGCTGCAACAGCGCGCTAGCCGTCATCCACAACAACACGTCACGGGGGTTCCGATATGCAGCTGCTAAGTTCCTCCACGCCGAGCGCCATTCTCTCGAGTGCCCCTTCTCACAACTTAAGCAATTCAGCAGCGTTGCGACCGATTGACGCGGAACGGAAGGTCAGGTGTCCGTCAACACCCTACAGCTATAGGAATCATGTGGCTTGCTTCCTTATCTCGATCGACGGCAGTAGCCCACCGTGGATCTTTGCCTCAAAGCTCCGCAGGCGCTGATAAATCGAGATCAGTTCGACAATCGTGCTCCAGGAGTTGACGAGATACTGAAACGAGGTTCGTACTTGCGTGAACGCGTT
>NZ_JBVVPN010000036.1:0-77750 GCF_055811035.1 Bradyrhizobium sp. MI1.10 | reverse complement strand
CCCCCCCCCCCCCCCCCCCCCCCCCCCCCCCCCCCCCCCCCCCCCCCCCCCCCCCCCCCCCCCCCCCCCCCCCCCGCAATGACGGCGGAGGGAGCCAGCGCCCCGCCGCGGAGGAAACCCCGGCAACCCACTTCCCCTCGACCGATCGGCTGACGCATTCAGCCGTGGATCACGCGACCGGACCTGTCCGGCAAGCCTCCGCCACCCTTGATCTCGGTTCCGCTCTCCAATAGCAATTATGGCGATAATGTGTGCCGGCGTGAGGAAGTCACGATGTGGCTGTTTTTCCTGGTTGCCTGGTTTGTTCTGCTCACTGTCATCGCGATCTTCGCCCAGCAGGCGCTCGGTTACGATATCGGCCACCTGCCTGTCTGGTTCGGAGGCCTGCCTGTCCCGCAGCGGTTTGCGACCGGCGCGATCCTGGCCCTGGCGCTGGCACTGATCGGCGCCTCCGCCTGGCGGCTCTCGCGCCAGGACCGGCGCCTCGACACGTTGCGCGACCGCCTCAAGAAGACCCGCGAGGACGTCGTCGTCGCCCACGCCCTGCAAAACCACCTCGACGCCACCGTCCGGCACCTGATCGAGAGCGATCCGCGGGAGGCCGTCTCCGCCCTGCACGACAAGCTGGGCGAGACCGAGCAGCGGGCCCTGCTGCAGCGGGGCCGCAACGAATCCACCGACATGCACGACCAGCTCGCCGAAATCCGCCGGCGCCAGCAGGAACTGCGCGACATGGTCGGCAAGGTCGCCGAGCAGCGCCGCGCCGTCGAGCCGGTTTTCACCGAGATCCGCGACCGCCAGAACCAGCTCGAACGCTCGCTGCACAACCTTGAGACCGACGACCGCAAGAACAACCTCGCCGACCGGCTGAAGGACATCGCGCGCGACGTATCGACGCTGCTGTCCCGGGTCGGCACGGTCCAGAACACCTTTGCGACCCTGAACCAGTACAAGGAAGATCTGGCGAAGTCCCACGCCGAGCTGGTGCCGTTGCGCGCGTCGGACGCCGGCCTCAATGCCTTGATCGGCGAGCTGAGCCTCGGTCACGAGCGCCTCGCCAAGAGCGTCGACGAGCTCGAAACCGGCGGCGAAGCCCCTCTCGGCGCCCGCGTCGAGACGCTGTCGAAGAACAAGATCGAGATCGAGCAGCGCCTGGCCCGCATCGACGACAGCTTCCACATCCTAAAAGGCATCGGGCTCGATTTCGAAGAGCTCGGCCAGCGCCAGGCCCAGCTCGAGCGCTCGCTCGCCGGTGTCGAGACCGACGCCGACGGCAAGACGCTTGTCGACCGCCAGAATGCGCTGAACGATTTTGTGCTCCAGTCGCGCCAGCGCCTCGGCGCGTTACAGGAAACGCTGGCGACGCTGAACGCCTTCAAGGCGGAGCTGTCGAAGTCGCAGGCTGACCTCGTCCCGCTGAAGGCGCCCGTATTCGGAATCGAAGCCATGATCGCGGACGTCGGTACCACGCGCGATCTCCTCGCCAAAACCGTCGGCGAGATTGAGGCGAGCGGCGACGTCACCCTCGCCTCGCGCGTCGACGCGCTGACCAAGAGCAAGCGCGAGGTCGAAGACCGCATCGCCCGCATCTTCGACAATTTCAACGCGCTCGACGGCTTGCGAAAAGACATCGGCGGCATCTTCTCGACGATCCGGAACAGCCTCAACCGGATCGGGTGAAGGCCATCAATCCCGCGGGATGGTTCGAACCGCGATCCCCATCCGCCCGACCAATCCGGACATGCGCTTGATCCTCGGCCTCCTCTCCGCCCTGCTCGGCGCGCTCGCCGGCTGGTTCGCCCTTGCAGCACTGGTGATCGCGCTGGCCGGGCCAGACCGCGATGGCGGCATCGCCATGGGCGCCTTCTTCGACATCGGTCCGATCGGCGGCGTGGTTGGCCTGATCGCCGGCATCTGGCTGTTCGTGCGCTTCGGCCTGGTCCGGAATGCAACGCCACAGCCGCCCGCGGAAACCTCCGACACCACGCCTCACCGCACCACGCGGCTCTCCGCACCCTTTGCTCTCACTGTTCTACTCATCGCGGCAATCCTTGGCTATTGGGGCTGGTACGAACTCATCCGCTCGCCCTATCTCAGTCACGGCTACATGACGCTCCACATCGAGTTTCGCCTTCCCGCTGGCATGACGCTGCCGGACAAGGCGGAGGATGTGCACATCGAGGTCGAGGAAGCGACCGGGTATGCCAATGCCGATTTGCCTCCGAACTGGCGCGCGCATGAAGGCGAGCGCAAAGCGATCATTGCCTCCACGTCGTTGTCGTACAAAACGCGTCATCGCGCCGTTAGCCTGACGCTTCCGGGTTCGCCGACGCAGAGCTGGCCGATCGATCTCCCCTCCGATCCTGATCCCACCCCTGGCTTTTCACCCTGGCGCGTGGCGGGCGACCCCTCACCGGCGAAGATCGAGATGCATTTCCGCCTCAGCGCCGATCACTGAGCGAACGAGCGGCGCGAGGGCGAAACATTCAGACACATCACATTTCGGCGCGCCCGGCAGATGCCGCCAACATGTCGCGCCGATGCCGCACTGTGGTCGCATTCGGCCGCCCTTCTGTGAGGCGTGTCTGGGGGCACGGCGGTGCCGTGTTTGGACCAAACCTTCTAGGGGTATGACTGTGAAGAAGATTGTATTTGTCGTGGGTGCTACGCTTGCTCTGGTGACGGTTGCGAATGCTGCGGATCTGCCGCGCCGCCAGCCCGTTCCCGTCTATTCCGAGCAGGCGCCGATCGGCAAGATGCCGATTGGCAAGAGCCCGGTTGGAAAGGCCCCGATCGGCAAGGCGCCCGGCCCCGTCGCGGCGCGCTACTGACGCGCAGAGAAATACGCGCAGAAGCAAGCGTTGACTCTGCGTGAGTGGCCGACAGTCGAGGGGCATAGCGTGACGAACAAACCTGATCGATCGGGACCCTGCATCCTTGCGGGATTCGCGCTCGCGGCCATGCTCGCGTGCACGACACCCTCGGCCTCCGCCCACGAAGCGAACAAGCGCGTTGCTGAGGCAAACGCGCTTGCCACGACCGAGACCGCATCACGGCCGGCGCCGCAAACGACGCGGCGCGCAGTCGCGCGCGCGGAGAAAGGTCCGTACTACGTCGATTTCCGCGCCCGCACGGCCGCGAGCTGGGGCCACGCGTTCGTCTGGTACGGCAAGACCAGCGAGCGCGCCGTCGAGGTGGCAGGGCTCACGCCCGCCGGCGACACCTGGGCCTATGTGCTCGGTCACCTCACCTGGGTGCCGGCGGAGACCGGCGCGAGCTACGGCGATCTCGACCCGGACTATCTGACCGCGAACTACCGCGTCTATCTGAACGAAGCCGACGCGAAGCGCGTGTTTGCCTATATCAAGAAATTGCAGGCGAGCTCGCCGGTCTGGAACGCGGAGACCACCAATTGCACCGGCTTCATCGGCGACATCGCCGAGTATATGGGATTGAAGGTCCCCTACCGCTGGCAGCGCCCCGAAAACTTCGTCAACAGCCTCAAGGAAATGAACGGCGACCGCCAGATGGTGCGGCTGTCGACGGAGTAGCCCCCCAGGGCGCACCACGCGACGCCGTCATTGCGAGCGCAGCGAAGCAATCCAGAGTCCCTCCACGGGTAGAGTCTGGATTTCTTCGCTGCGCTCGTAATGACGATGCCGAAGCAATTGGGGCACGATGGATTGGCGGAGTGCCCGTCGGGCAAAACACCCGCACAAATTTCCCACCCCGCCTGTCAATCCCCATCGTCCAAAATATTCCACTTTACCGAAATTCGGATTTGTCGTATCTACGACACACCCTGACCCGGGACAAGGGGCGGATCGCGATCGTCACGAACCGCGGGTTAGGCAGCGATGGACGCGACGGCGTCGAGCGCGGGGAGCCTTGCAGGGCGGGAAACCGTGAGCACAGGCTTTCGCGCCTGCGACACGGCGCCGACAGCGTCTTCGCATGGCTTCGGGTGCGAGCACACGCCAGCTCTCGAAGGCCCAGCGAGGACGTGCGCGGACGGCGAAGTCGTGTGGTCCTGACGCCCGGGGTCTGTGCGTCAAGTCCTGTAGTGATGCGTGCTGCCCGACCGGGCGGACGCGTCAGCCATCTGCGGGGCGACGGGGGCAATAGTGCATCGCTCCCCGGGGAGAGCACGAAGTAAGCCGTAAACCACCGCGCAGGGAAGGCCGGGCGATTGGCTGACCTGTGGTCCACCCCGTGTGCATTCCTTTGGCGCACGGACTTGCGGGTGCCAGCCGGCGCCCGGCCTTCCCTGCGCCCTTGTTACCGCAAGGGTGATGCGACCAAGCAAAGCTCGGGCGGAATACGCCGCGAGAGGGCGAAGGCGTGCCTTGCGAGAAAATGCAAGTTGATGGTCTCCGAAAGCTCCTCATCCTCCGTCGGTGTTGAAGCAGCGGCGCACAAAAACCCTCGTGCGCCCGGTGCTACCACCTCAATTATCCGCCCTGCGGAATCCCCGCACTCCCCGCATGATCGCCCCGCCTCCACCGCACGCCCTTCCAATAGACTTTTCCCGACCTGGGCGGCATCCTGCCGCCATCAAACGATAACAGAGCGCCACACAGGCGGAGGAAACAGATCATGCTGCAGACACGGTTCACCAAACTCGTCGGTGTCGAGCACCCGATTGTCCAGGGCGGCATGCAATGGGTCGGGCGTGCCGAGCTGGTCGCCGCCGTCGCCAATGCCGGCGCGCTCGGCTTCATCACGGCGCTGACCCAGCCGACGCCGGAGGACCTCAGGAAGGAGATCGCCCGCTGTCGCGATCTCACCGACAAGCCGTTTGGCGTCAACCTCACCATCCTGCCCGCGATCAAGCCGCCGCCTTATGCCGAATATCGCGCCGCCATCATCGAGAGCGGCATCAAGGTGGTCGAGACCGCCGGCAACAAGCCGCAGGAGCATGTCGACGAGTTCAGGAAGCACGGCGTCAAGGTCGTGCACAAATGCACCAGCGTCCGTCACGGGCTCTCGGCCGAGCGCATGGGCGTCGACGCCATCTCGATCGACGGGTTCGAATGCGCGGGCCATCCCGGCGAGGACGACACCCCCGGCCTGATCCTGATCCCGGCCGCCGCCAACAAGATCAAGATCCCGATGATCGCCTCCGGCGGCTTTGCCGACGCCCGCGGCCTCGTCGCCGCACTGGCGCTCGGCGCCGAAGGCATCAACATGGGCACCCGCTTCATGGCGACGAAAGAGAGCCCCATTCATCAGCTCATCAAGGAGAAGATCGTCGCCAATGACGAGCGCGAGACCGAGCTGATCTTCCGCACCATGCGCAACACTTCCCGCGTCGCCAGGAACGAGATCTCGACCAAGGTCGTCGCGATGGAGAAGGAAGGCGCCAAGTTCGAGGACATCCGCGAACTCGTCGCGGGCGCCCGCGGCAAGATGGTCTACGCGACCGGCAACTCGGACGAAGGCATCTGGTCGGCGGGCCAGGTCCAGGGCCTGATCCAGGACATCCCGACCTGCGCCGAACTGATCTCCCGCATCGTGCGCGAAGCGGAGGCGATCATCCGCAGCCGGCTCGAAGGCATGATCGTTCATCCGACAGCGCAGGCCGCGGAATAATCACTGCAAGAAGCGAGAGCAATTCATGAAGGCTTATGTCTACGGCCCTGGTGGCGCTACGATTTCCGACGTCGTTCAACCAAAGCCCGAAGGCACGCAGGTGCTGGTCCGGGTCCGCGCCTGTGGCCTCAATCGCGCCGACACCGGCATGCGCAAGGGCCACGCCCATGGCGCGGCCGGCGGTGCTGGGACCGTGCTCGGCATGGAATGGGCCGGCGAGGTCGCCGCGCTTGGACCGGATGCCAAAGGCGTCAAGGTCGGCGACCGCATCATGGGTTCGGGCGGCGCGGCGTTTGCCGAATACACGCTGGCCGATCACGGCCGGCTGTTCCGCGCGCCCTCGAACATGAACTTCGAGGAAGCCGCCACCCTGCCCGTCGCACTCGCGACCATGCACAACGCCGTCGTCACCATCGGCGGCGTGCAGCCCGGGCAAGCCGTCCTGATCCAGGGCGCAAGCTCCGGCGTCGGCCTGATGGCGATGCAGATCGCGAAACTCAAGGGCGCCAGGCTGGTGATCGGCTCCTCGACCGATGCGGCTCGCCGCGGCCGACTGAAGGAGTATGGCGCCGACCTCGCGGTCGATTCCTCCGACCCCACATGGGTCGACGAGGTGCTGAAGGCGACGAACGGCGAAGGTGTCGACCTCATCGTGGACCAGGTCTCGGGCAAGGTCGCGAGCCAGAACCTCGCCGCGACGAAGGTAAAAGGCCGCATTGTCAATGTCGGCCGGCTCGGCGGCACCCATGCCGATTTCAACTTCGACCTGCACGCGGCGCGCCGCATCGACTATGTCGGCGTCACCTTCCGCAGCCGCACCATCGCGGAGATCCGTGAGATCTTCGACGAGGTCAAGAAGGACATCTGGGGCGCGGTCGAGTCACGAAAACTGCAGCTGCCGATCGACAAGGTGTTCGCTTTCGACGACATCGACAAGGCGTTCGAGCACATGGAGGCCAACAAGCATCTCGGCAAGATCGTCGTGACGCTGCCTTAACATTCGAGGGGCCAAAGACCTCGGTCTCGTAGGGTGGGCAAAGCGAAGCGTGCCCACAATGTGTCAGCGTCCCCGAAAGATGGTGGGCACGGCGCTCCGCGCCTTTGCCCACCCTACAAAACCAGGGGGGTCATCGCTCCTGCAACTCACTAGCGTCTACGCCTGTGGATCGTCGCTTGATGTTCAGTCACAGGCTGCTAAATCCCCCGCCATGAGCTCCCAACATAACAAGACCTCGGTCGCAGCGATCTCGATCTTCGCCAGTGGCGGCATGGCGGCGGCCAAGTTCGCGGTCGGGATCGCGATCGGCTCGCTGGCGCTGATCTCGGAGGCGCTGCATTCGTCGATCGACCTGGTCGCGACCATCATCACCTGGGCGGTGGTGCGGGTATCCGACAAGCCGGCGGATGAGGAGCATCATTACGGCCACGGCAAGCTCGAAAGCGTCTCGGCGCTGGGCGTCACCGCCCTGCTCTATGTGCTCGCCGGCGGTATCCTGGTCGAGTCCTACAGTCGGCTGCGCGAGGGAACCGCGCCGCCGACCATTTCGGCCGTGCCGTTCGTGGTGCTGGTGATCGACATCGCCGTCAATCTCTGGCGCGCCCGCGCCCTGCACCGTGCCGCGCGGGAGACCAGGAGCCAGGCGCTCGCCGCCGATGCGCTGCATTTCGCCTCCGACGTGATGGGCTCGTTCGCCGTGATCGTGGGCCTGATCCTCGCCGGCCTCGGCTTCTGGTGGGGCGACGCGGCGGCCGCCGCCGCGGTGGCCGTCATGATCGCCCTGCTCGGCCTGCGCATGGCCGGCACGACCGTGCAGACGCTGGTCGACCGTGCCCCCGAAGGCGCGCATGAGACGGCGACGGCTGCGATCCGCAGCGTGCCGGGTGTGATTGGCGTCGAGCGGCTCCGCGTGCGCATGGTCGGGGCAACGACGTTTATCGACACGATCGCAAAGGTGCCGCGGACTTACCCCATCGACCGGGTCGAGGACATCAAGCGCAGCGCGCAAGCAGCGGTCGAGAAGGCCTTCGGCGATACCGACCTCACCTTCACCGCAGTCCCCGTGGCGCGCGACAACGAGACCGTGCGCGACCGCATCATGGTCATCGCCCACAATTCGGGCCTCGCCATCCACCACGTCACCGTGCACGATCTCGGCGCCAAGCTGATCGTCAGCATCGACCTCGAGGTCGACGCCGGGATGCAGCTCGACGCCGCCCATGACGTCGCCAACACGCTGGAACGCAACATCCAGGAAGAATTCGGCGCAGACGTCGAGGTGGACGTCCACATCGAGCCGCTGGAACCGGAACTGCCGTTCGGGGTCGACGCCGCACCGGAACGGGTGCGGGCCATTGCCGCCGCCCTAACGGAATATGCCGCCGGCGGCGAGATCCACGACATCCACAATGTCCGCGTCCGCAACACCGACGCCGGCGAGATCGTCAACTTTCACTGCCGCGCCGAGCCGTCGATGAGCGTGATCCGGGTGCACGAGCATGTCGATGCGATCGAGCGCGCGTTGCGGCGCGCGTTCCCGAGCGTGAAGCGCGTCATCAGTCACGCCGAACCGCCGCGCGCGTGACAGAGAATGTGCGAGGAGTCACACGTTCCCGTTTCGGACTCGCCGCGCACGTAAGTTTGCGGACGCGCGACGCACAAACTGCGCGTTGGATAAGAATAAATTCGCGTTAACGATTCGTTGACTCTCGACAGCCCGCCAAATCTGGATTCAAATCGACCATGATTCGGAAGCGATGTGGGGCTGCTTCCGAACTCAAGTTGCAAGCAGGTTTCCAGGGGGCTTTAGGCATGTCGCGTGCAGACGCCGCGAACGCGTGCGTCCAATCCGATTCGATCAAAGGATTGGCGCAATCGATCGCGAAACCTGCCTATCATCGGCTCCTGATCGCGGAGCCTGCGCTGCGCCGCGCCGTGCCGACGCTCATCATCGCGTTCCTGATCACGATCTGTCTCGGCGCATTCGTGCAGGTCGTCGACCAGACACGCCAGAAGCGGCTGGTGATCCGCCACGACATCTCGGCGCTCGCCGACCTGCTCGCCGAGCGTATCGACCGCCTGACCTCCGCGCGACAGGAGCGGCTGAAGAACATCGAGAGCCTGCCGGCGCTGCTGCCCGATCTCATTCCATCCTGGGGCACCGCCTCGGGCCGCCACGTCATCGTCACCTCGGCCGGACTCGACCGCCGCATCCTCGCCCGCATCCCGGTCGACAGCGATCCCTCGGGCAACGACCGCCTGCTCGACGCAATCACGACGGCGCAACTGCTGGCGGCGCCCCCGCGCGACGGCAGCATCTCCGACATGACGCTGCCGAACGGCAACGCTGCAATGGCGACCTCGCGGCAGATCAAGTCGCTGCCCGGCTTCGTCACCGTGATCCAGGAGCGCAACGAGCCGATCTGGGGCTCGGACGCCGCGCTGTCGGTGACGCTGTCGGCCACCACCGGCTTCGTGGTCCTGATCCTCGGCTTCGCCTTCCACTGGCAGTCCACCCGTGCGCGCGAGGGCGACCTGATCAACGACGCCGTGCGCGGCCGCATCGACACCGCGCTCAACCGCGGCCGCTGCGGGCTGTGGGACTGGGACCTGTCGCGCGGCCGCATCTTCTGGTCGCAGTCAATGTTTTCGATGCTCGGCCTCGACGGCCGCAACGAGCTCCTCACCTTCGGCGAGGTCAACGCGCTGGTGAAGTCCGACGACATCGATCTGTTCGAGATCGCCGACCAGCTCATCTCCGAGAAGATCGACCACATCGACCAGACCTTCCGCATGCAGCATGTCGACGGCCACTGGATCTGGCTGCGCGTCCGCTGCGAAAAGACCAGCGGCGCGACCGACTCCAGCGTTCACCTGATCGGGATCGCCGTCGACATCACCGAGCAGAAGAGCCTCGCCGAGCGGACCGTGGAAGCCGATTTGCGCCTGCGCGACGCGATCGAGACCATTCCCGAAGCCTTCGTGCTGTGGGATGCGAGCGACCGCCTGGTGCTCTGCAATTCGCACTTCCAGCGCCTGCACAAGCTGCCCGACTCCGCCGTCATCCCCGGCACCTCCTACGAGACGGTGCTCGAGGTCGGCCGCATGCCCGAAGTCCGCACCCGGCACAACGAGACTGCGAGCCAGGGCCCGGGCGCGCGTACCTTCGAGGCGCAGCTCGACGACGGCAGCTGGCTGCACATCAGCGAGCGCCGCACCAAGGACGGCGGCTACGTCTCGGTCGGCACCGACATCACCCGCATCAAGGAGCACGAGCAGAAGCTGGTCGACAACGATCTACGCCTGCGCGCCACCGTCATCGACCTCAAGCGCTCGCAGGCAGCCCTGGAGCGCCAGGCGGGCGAACTCGCCGATCTCGCCGAGAAATATCAGCGCGAGAAGACCCGCGCCGAGGAAGCCAACCAGACCAAGTCGAAATTCCTCGCCAATATGAGCCACGAGCTGCGCACGCCGCTGAACGCGATCATCGGCTTCTCCGAGATCATGGGCTCGGGCATGTTCGGCGAGCTCGGCTCGGAGAAGTACCAGGAATACTGCCACGACATCCTAACCAGCGGGCATTACCTGCTCGAAGTCATCAACGACATCCTCGACATGTCCAAGATCGAGGCCGGCCGCATGAAGCTCGACATGGAAGAGCTCGACCTGGCGCAGACGCTGGCGGAATCCCTGCGGGTCGTCACCGGCCGGGCACAGGACAAGCACCTGACGCTCGACGCCGACATCGCGAAATCCATCTCCGTCGTCGCCGACCGCCGCGCCACCAAGCAGATCATCGTCAATTTGCTCTCCAACGCCGTGAAGTTCACGCCCGACGGCGGACGTATCGTGGTGCGCAGCCGGCAGCTCGACGACAGGATCGTGCTGATGATCGCCGACACCGGTATCGGCATCGCGCCGCATTCGCTGGCGCGGCTCGGCCGCCCCTTCGAGCAGGTCGAGAGCCAGCTCACCAAGACCTATCACGGCTCGGGACTGGGGCTGGCGATCGCCCGCTCGCTGGCGCAGCTTCATGGCGGCTCGATGCGGCTGCGCTCAAAGCTGGAGGTCGGCACCGTCGTGCGCGTCACCCTGCCCCGCGACGCGATGAAGTCGGCGTCAGGAATATCGGCTGCGGCCTGATGGCTACGATTGCAGCGACGGCGCAACTTCCCGCGCGACATTGACCAGCGCAGCGATCAGCGGCGTCATCGGATCACGCTGCGGGATCACCATGCCGATGCTGTAATTGACATCGGGATCGGTGATCGGGATCGAGCGCACGGTGTCGGACAGGCCGAGCGTCTCGGCCAGCTTGGCCGGCATCACACTGGCCCAGCGCCCCGTCTTCACATGGGTAAACAGCACGAGCAGCGAATTCGAGGTCAAGGTCGGCGTCGCCTCCGCGCCGACGGAGCGCAACGCGCGGTCGATGATGCGGCGGTTCTGCATGTCGGGTGTCAGCAGGCACAGCGGCACCTGCCCGACCTCCTTCCACGTCACTGTCTCGCGATCGCCGAACATTCCATCCGGCGCGGTGAGCAGGCGATAGCTCTCGTTATAGAGCGGAATGGTGCGCACCTTGCCGATCGGCTCGTTCTCGATATAGGTCAGCCCCGCATCCACCTCGAGATTCTCGAGCAACCCCAGCACCTCGGACGAGGTCGTGGAGCGGATACTGAAGCGCACCTCGGGATGCCTGGCGCGGAACGGCGTCGTCAGCGCAGCGACCATACCGAGCACGGTCGGGATTGCGGCAATACGGATCTCGCCCGAGAGCTGATGCTTCAGCCCGTTGATCTCGTCACGCATCGCGCGGGCATCGCCGACGATGCGCCGCGCCCAATCCAGCGCCCGCTCGCCTTCCGGCGTAAAACCCTGGAAGCGGGAGCCGCGCTGGACCAGCATCACGCCGAGGATCTCCTCGAGCTGCTTCAGCCCGGTCGACATCGTCGGTTGCGTCACGCCGCACATTTCGGCGGCCCGGCCGAAATGCCGTTCCTTCGCCAGCGCCAGCAGCAGTTCAAGCTTGTCGAGCAACCGTCATCCCCTCCGATCGTGTGGCGGCATGCAAGCTAGCATGCCCTCCCCCTTCCAACACGCAAAAACCGCCCGGCGGACGGCTCCAATCGCAATTTCAAATCGAGTGATTGCCATCGCAAATCGATCGGAATCCGCAATCGCAGCATGAGACAGCTTTATTGATCTTCGAACGATTCCAAATAGTTTGCGATCAGCAGACGCTCCGGTCGAGAACGAAGAATGACAGCGGTTTACGAGCCTTGGGACGAAACGCGCGGCGCCGAGATCATCGCCGAACACAGCAAGCAGGAAGGCGCGACGCTCGTGATGCTGCACGCGCTCCAGGATGCGTTCGGCTACGTGCCGGCGGCAGCCATTCCTATGGTGGCGCACGCGCTCAATCTGTCGCGCGCCGAAGTGCATGGCGTGTTCACGTTCTACCATGATTTTCGCCACAAGCCGGCCGGCCGCCATGTGCTGAAACTCTGCCGCGCGGAGGCCTGTCAGGCGGCGGGCGGCGACGCGCTGGCTGCGCGTGCGGAGGCAAAGCTCGGCGTGTCGCTCGGCCACACCACGGCCGATGATCGCGTCACGCTGGAGCCGATCTACTGCCTCGGACTGTGTGCAACCGCGCCGTCCGCGATGCTTGACGGTCGGCTGATTGGCCGGCTCGACGAGAAGCGTATCGATGCTCTCGTTGCAGAGGCGCAGCGATGAGCATCCGTCTATATGTCTCTCGCGATGCCGGTGCGCTTGCGGTCGGCGCCGACGAGGTCGCGCTGGCGCTGGAGCAGGCTGCAGCCAAGCGTGGCATTGCCGTCGAGATCGTCAGGACCGGCTCGCGCGGCCTGTACTGGCTCGAGCCACTGGTCGAGGTCGCGACGCCGCAGGGCCGGATCGCGTTCGGCCCCGTGACCGAGACCGATGTGCCCTCCCTGCTCGACGCGCTCGCGAGCAACACGCCGCATCTGCTGCGGCTCGGGGCCACCGACCAGATCCCCTGGCTCAAGCGCCAGACCCGCCTGACCTTCGCGCGCTGCGGCGTGATCGACCCGCGCTCGCTCGACGACTACCGTGCCCATGGCGGCTACAAGGGCCTGGAGCGCGCGCTCTCGCTCGGCTCGGATGCGATCCTCACTGAGGTCACTGCATCGGGCCTGCGCGGCCGTGGCGGCGCAGGCTTCCCGACCGGCATCAAATGGAAGACGGTCGCGCAGGCGAAAGCGGATCGCAAGTTCATCGTCTGCAACGCCGACGAAGGCGACAGCGGCACCTTCGCTGACCGCATGATCATGGAAGGCGATCCCTTCCTCGTCATCGAGGGCATGACGACCGCCGGCATCACCGTCGGCGCGACCAAGGGTTACATCTACATCCGCAGCGAATATCCGCACGCGATCGAGGCGATGAACGCAGCCATCCAGGCTGCGAAGCGCGACGGCTATCTCGGCGCGAACATCGGCGGCTCCGCATACAGCTTCGATCTCGAGGTCCGCGTCGGCGCCGGCGCTTACGTTTGCGGCGAAGAGACCTCGCTGCTGGAAAGCCTCGAAGGCCGCCGTGGCCTCGTGCGCGCGAAGCCGCCACTGCCCGCACATCGCGGCCTGTTCGGCAAGCCGACCGTCATCAATAACGTGCTGTCGTTCGCCGCCATTCCCTTCATCCTGGCCGAGGGCGCCAAGCCCTATGCCGATTTCGGCATGGGTCGCTCGCGCGGTACGATGCCGATCCAGCTCGCCGGCAACATCCGCCACGGCGGGCTGTTCGAGACAGCGTTTGGCGTGACGCTCGGCGAACTCGTCGACGACATCGGCGGCGGCACGTTCACGGGCCGCCCAATCCGCGCTGTGCAGGTCGGCGGTCCCTTGGGCGCCTACTTCCCGCGCGCGCTGTTCGACACCCCGTTCGACTACGAGGCCTTCGCCGCGCGCGATGGCCTGATCGGCCATGGCGGAATCGTCGTGTTCGACGATAGCGTCGACATGCGCAAGCAGGCGCGTTTCGCCATGGAATTCTGCGCCATCGAATCCTGCGGCAAGTGCACGCCGTGCCGGATCGGCTCGACCCGCGGCGTCGAGACGATCGAGAAGATCATCAACGGCGAGCGCGTGAGCGAAAACCTCGCACTCGTCGAAGACCTCTGCAACACCATGAAATTCGGCTCACTCTGCGCCCTCGGCGGCTTCACGCCCTACCCCGTGCTCAGCGCATTGAAGCACTTCCGGGAGGATTTCATCCCGACCCCGACTACTCTTCAGGCCGCGGAATAGGAGAACGACAATGTCTCTGATCGAAGAAATCGACTTCGGTACGCCGCGCTCGAAATCGGAAACGATGGTGACACTGACCATCGACGGCAACCAGGTTACGGTGCCGGAGGGCACCTCGATCATGCGAGCGGCGATGGACGCCGGCCATCAGATCCCGAAACTCTGCGCGACCGACATGGTCGATGCGTTCGGCTCGTGTCGCCTTTGCGTCGTCGAAATCGAGGGCCGCACCGGAACGCCGGCCTCGTGCACCACGCCAGTGATGCCCGGCCTCGTCGTGCATACCCAGAGCGAACGGCTGAAGAAGCTGCGCAAAGGCGTGATGGAGCTCTACATCTCTGACCATCCGCTCGACTGCCTCACCTGCGGTGCTAACGGTGATTGCGAGTTGCAGGACATGGCCGGCGCCGTGGGCCTGCGCAACGTCCGTTACGGCTATGAAGGCGAGAATCATGTTTTCGCCAAGACGCCTGGCAAGTCCAGTGGCGAGATCAACGCCGCTTGGATGCCGAAGGACGAGTCCAACCCGTACTTCACCTACGATCCCTCCAAGTGCATTGTCTGCTCGCGCTGCGTCCGCGCCTGCGAGGAGGTGCAAGGCACCTTCGCGCTGACGATCTCCGGCCGCGGCTTCGACAGCCGCGTCTCGCCGGGCATGAGCGAGAGCTTCCTCGGCTCCGAATGCGTCTCCTGCGGTGCCTGCGTGCAGGCCTGCCCGACCGCGACGCTGACCGAGAAATCCGTGATCGAGATCGGCCAGCCCGAACACTCGGTCGTCACCACCTGCGCCTATTGCGGCGTCGGCTGCGCCTTCAAGGCCGAGATGCGCGGCGAGGAAGTCGTCCGCATGGTGCCGTACAAGGACGGCAAGGCCAATCGCGGTCATTCCTGCGTCAAGGGCCGCTTCGCCTGGGGTTACACCAACCACCGGGAACGCATCCTCAACCCGATGATCCGCGAGCGGATCGAGGATCCCTGGCGCGAAGTGTCGTGGGACGAGGCATTCTCGTTTGCAGCCGACAGGATGCGCGGCATCCAGAAGAAATACGGCCGCGACGCTATCGGCGGCATCACGTCGTCCCGCTGCACCAATGAAGAAACCTATCTAGTGCAGAAGCTGATCCGCGCCGGCTTCGGCAACAACAATGTCGACACCTGCGCCCGGGTCTGCCACTCCCCGACCGGCTATGGCCTCTCGACCACGTTCGGTACCTCCGCCGGCACGCAGGATTTCGATTCGGTCGAGGACACCGACGTCGTCGTCGTCATCGGTGCCAATCCCGCTTCGGCCCACCCGGTGTTCGCCTCCCGCCTGAAGAAGCGGCTGCGCCAGGGCGCCAAGCTGATCGTGATCGATCCGCGCCGCACCGAGATGGTTGAATCGCCGCATGTGAAGGCGCTGCACCTGCCGCTGATGCCCGGCACCAATGTCGCGGTGATGACGGCACTGGCGCATGTGATCGTCACCGAAGGCCTCGCCAACGAAGCCTTCGTGCGCGAGCGCTGCGACTGGAACGAGTTCGAGGAATGGGCGGCGTTCGTCGCCCAGGCGAACAACAGCCCGGAAGCCACCGCCATCCTCACCGGCGTCGATCCGAAGGATCTGCGCGAAGCAGCGCGCCTCTACGCCACCGGCGGCAACGGCGCGATCTACTATGGTCTCGGCGTCACCGAGCACAGCCAGGGCTCGACCACCGTGATCGCGATCGCCAACCTCGCGATGGCCACGGGCAATATCGGTCGTCCCGGTGTCGGCGTGAACCCGCTGCGCGGCCAGAACAACGTGCAGGGCTCCTGTGACATGGGCTCGTTCCCGCACGAGCTTCCCGGCTACCGCCACATCTCGGGCGACGCCGTGCGGGACCAGTTCGAGGCGCTGTGGAACGTCAAGCTCAACCCCGAGCCGGGCCTGCGCATTCCCAACATGTTCGACGCCGCGGTCGAAGGCACGTTCATGGGGATCTACGTGCAGGGCGAAGACATCCTGCAATCCGATCCCAACACCAAGCATGTGGTGGCGGCACTATCGGCGATGGAATGCGTCATCGTCCACGACCTCTTCCTGAACGAGACCGCGAACTACGCCCATGTGTTCCTGCCTGGCTCCAGCTTCCTCGAGAAGGACGGCACTTTCACTAACGCCGAGCGCCGCATCCAGCGCGTGCGCAAGGTGATGACGCCGAAGAACGGCCTCGCCGACTGGGAGGTCACCATCGGCCTCGCCAAGGCCATGGGCTTCGAGATGAGCTACAGCCATCCTTCCGAGATCATGGACGAGATCGCGGCGCTCACCCCGACCTTCGCCGGCGTCTCCTATGCCAAGCTCGACGAGCTCGGCTCAGTGCAATGGCCCTGCAACGACAAGGCGCCCGAGGGCACGCCGGTGATGCATATCGACGGCTTCGTCCGCGGCAAGGGCAAGTTCGTCGTCACCGAATATGTCGCGACCGACGAACGTACCGGCCCGCGCTATCCGCTGCTGCTCACGACGGGCCGCATCCTCAGCCAGTACAATGTCGGCGCGCAGACCCGGCGCACCGAGAACGTGGTCTGGCATGCCGAGGATCGGCTGGAGATCCATCCGCACGATGCCGAACAGCGCGGCGTGCGCGACGGGGACTGGGTGCGGCTGAAGAGCCGCGCCGGCGAGACTACGCTGCGTGCGGAGATCACCGATCGCGTCGCGCCGGGCGTCGTCTACACCACGTTCCACCATCCGGACACGCAGGCCAACGTCATCACGACCGACTATTCGGACTGGGCGACCAACTGCCCCGAATATAAGGTCACGGCGGTGCAGATTTCGCCCTCGAACGGCCCGTCCGACTGGCAGAAGGCCTACGACGCGCAGGCGCGGCATTCCCGCCGCATCGCGCCGGCCGAGGCTGCGGAGTAGCGGCATGCACGTGCCGGTCCAGGCCATCGACCGCGAGATCTGGCGCGACGGTGTCGCGACCGAAGGAGCGCGGCTGATCCCGGAGGAGACGCCGCTGGCGCTGACCTACAATGGCGGCACCTACGCCGTCATGATGGGAACGCCGCAGAACCTCGAAGATTTTGCGGTCGGGTTCAGCCTGGACGAAGGCATGATCAAATCCGTCGATGACATCAAGTCGCTCGAAATCGTCCGCCTCGACGACGGCATCGAGCTCCGCATGTGGCTGGCGTCTGAAGACGTCGCGCGCATCAGCGAGCGCCGCCGCCACATCGCCGGCCCGACCGGCTGCGGCATCTGCGGCATCGACTCGATTGCCGAAGCTGTGCGGCCTGCGGCCGTCGTGTCGCAGGGACAGACGTTTGCGCCCGAACAGGTGATGGCGGCGATGCAGACCATCGCACCGCTGCAATCGATCAATCTGCAAACCCGCGCCGTTCACGCCGCCGCGTTCTGGTCGCCTGCCGGTGGTATCGTCGCGCTGCGCGAGGATGTCGGCCGCCACAACGCGCTCGACAAGCTCGCCGGTTCGCTGGCGCGCAGCCGCACGCCTGCAAGCGGCGGCATCGTGCTGCTGACGAGCCGCGTCTCGGTCGAGATGGTGCAGAAGACCGCCGCCATCGGCGCGCCGGTGATGGTCGCCGTCTCTGCGCCGACTGCCCTTGCGGTGCGCACCGCGGAGGCCGCCGGCATCACGCTGATTGCCATTGCCCGCCAGGACGGGTTCGAAGTGTTTTCGCATGGCGGCCGGGTTGTCGCCCGTCATGCCACGGAGGTTGCCGATGTCGCCTGACCGCCTGATCTACATGGCCAACCAGATCGGCACGTTCTTCCGAAGCCAGGGCCACGACAAGGCCGTGCCGGGGATCGCCGACCACATCAAGAAGTTCTGGGACCCGCGGATGAAGCGCGCGATCTTCGCCCATCTCGATGCCGGCGGCGTGGGCCTGGAGCCGAACGTGCGCGAGGCGCTCACCTCGCTGAAGCCGACGACGTCCCTTCCAGCAGCGCCTTGAAGACACGGCGCACCTCGCTCTGCGTCTCCTTCACGCGCGCCTCCAGCGAGGAGAAATGCGGCGCATCGCCCGCGCGTGCCATCACGCGCAGAAGGTCGGTGCCGGCGGTTTCCGGCTTGAACCGGTCGCTGACGCAGAGCCGCAGGATTTGCGTCAGGTCGTGATAGAGCCGCGCCGCGGCCCGCAATATCTCGGTCTCCGATTGCGCGAGCACGCCGAGCCTGCATGCATTTTCCAGCACCTGCATGCTGGCGACGTCGAGAATCTCCGGCTTCTCGTGAGCATGTACGAGCTGGAGATATTGCGCGATGAAGTCGATGTCGACCATGCCGCCGGCGGCATATTTCAGATCCCAGCAATCGGCCTCGCCTTTCTCCTGGGCGATCGCACGCCGCATATCGGCAACATCGTTGGCGGTGATTGCGGGATCGCGGCGACGGGTCAGGACATCGCGGATGACGCGTTCAATCCGTTCCCGGAATTCGGGCGAAGCCGACACGACGCGCGCACGGGTCAGCGCCATGTGTTCCCAGGTCCAGGCCTCGTTGGCCTGGTAGTCCGCGAACGAAACGAGGCTCGAAGCCACGGGGCCGGCGCGCCCCGAGGGGCGCAACCGCATGTCGATCTCGTAAAGCACCCCGTAATTGGTGCGCGTCGTGAACGCGCTGATCAGGCGCTGGGTGAAGCGGGCGAAATAATGCGCACCTTGCAATGACTTCGCGCCGTCGGAGTCCGGATTGTCGCCGTCGAAATCGTAAAGCAGGATCAGGTCGAGATCGGACGACGCGGTCATCTCGCGACTGCCGAGCCGGCCCATCGCGATGATGGCGGTCTCCTGCCCCTTGATCCGGCCATGCTGGGCGGCGAAACGGTCGGCGACGAGGCCATGCACGGTATGGACGATGCCCTCGGCGACGTCGGCAAAGGCCGTGCTCGCCTGCTGTGCCGAGACCGTGCCTGAGAGAATGCGCGTGCCGATCAGGAACAGGCTCTCCTGCCCGAACAGACGCAGGCGGTCGAGGAACTCTTCGTAAGAGCCCGCATCCTGCACCGTCGTCGCAAGTCGCCCCGACAATTCCTGCCTGTCGGGCATGGCGCCGAAGAAGCGCGGATCAATCAGGCCGTCCATCAGTTGCGGCTGCCGCGCAAGCATCTCGCCGAGCCGAGGCGCCGCGCCCAGCACCAGGGCCACGAGCGCGACGAGATCGCGGTTCTGCCCGAGCAGCGTGATCAGCCGGCCGCCGCGCTGAAGCGCTCCAAGGAAATGGTCGAACGCCACGACGGCCCGATCCGGCTCCTCGGCATGAGCGAGACCGTCGATCAGGGCCGGCACGAATTCGACGAATGCGTTTCGCGTCGCCTCGACGCGGAACACGCGGTACTCGCCGGTGATCCAGTCACGCACGGTCTGCGCGACGGCGGCAGGCTTCTTGAAGCCGAGCGTGGCCAGATACTGAAGCAGCCGCGGATCGTCGGGACCCGCACTGTAGTCCAGCGCCGGCAGCTTGGCCGTGCCGGTCGGATCGTCGCGCTCGAACAGTTTTTCGTAGTGGCCCTGGACGATCTCGAGCTGGCCCAAGAGGTCGCGGGCAAAGGCCTCGCGATCCGGATAGCCGAAGAACCAGGCGAAACGCTCGACCACCTCCTTGTCCTCGGGCAGCGTATGGGTCTGCTCGTCTGCGATCATCTGGAGGCGATGCTCGACCCGACGCAGGAATTGGTACGCCGTGGTCAGCTCGTCGCGCGCCGCAACCGTGATCCAGTTGCTGGAAGCGAGCACGCCGAGCGCGGCGAGCGTCGGCCGTACGCGCAGTTCGGGATGTCGCCCCCCGGCGATCAATTGCTGGGTCTGGGCGAAGAACTCGATCTCGCGGATTCCGCCGCGCCCGACCTTCACGTTATGCCCTTCGACCGCAACCTCGCTCTGGCCGCGATAGGTCTGCATCTGCCGCTTCATGTCGTGAACGTCGGCAAGCGCGGCGAAGTCGAGATGCTTGCGCCAGACGAAGGGCGCGATCTCCGCGAGCAGCGCCTCGCCCGCCCTGGGATCGCCGGCGCAGGCTCGCGCCTTGATCATCGCGGCGCGCTCCCAGGTGCGCCCTTCACGCTCGTAATAGTTCAGCGCGGCGTCGCGCGAAATCGCCACCTGCGTCGAGGATGGATCGGGACGCAGGCGCAGATCGACGCGGAAGACGTAGCCGTCATAGGTGCGCTGCTGGAGAATGCGTGCCATCCCCTGCGTCACCCTCACGAAGAATGGCTGGGGTTCGATATCGGCGGCGAGCGTCGTATTGTCGGGATCGAAAAACACGATGAGATCGATGTCGCTGGAATAGTTCAGCTCGCCTGCGCCCATCTTGCCCATCGCAAGCACGATCAGCCCGCAGCCCTCCTCCGGCGCCTCGAGATTGGGCGGCGAGAGCTTGCCGCGTGCGGCTTCCTGCCGCAGCAGGTATTGAAGCGCCGCCCGCACCGAGGACACCGCGACATCGGTGAGCGCTGCGGTCACCCGCGTCACCGGCCAGACCCCGCCGATGTCGCACAGTGCGATCAGGAGCGCGGCCTCCGCCTTCATGCGGCGAAGCAGCCGCATCACCTCGGCTTCATCGGATGCCGCGAGCACGGCGCCGTTCGCCTCCGCGACCAGCGTGGCGAGATGCGCATCCGGATCGCATTCCAGCAGCCGGATCAGACGTTGCGGATCAGCGCGCACCAGTTCGAACAGATAAGGCGAGAATTCCGCGATGCCGGCCAGGGCGTTCCGCGCGAAGGGATGAGTCAGCAGCGCTTCAAGACGGGCGGATTGCGCGGGCTCGAGCTCGGCCAGCCAGCTTTCAAAACGTCCTTGGTCGGTGACGGAAGCGGCAATATGGGGAGCCTCCGCGAAGCGTGCGGCAAGTCTCTCACCATGCTTGTCCGCGTTTCCCGGCGCGGAGTGGTTCATGCCACCTTCTGTGGCACATCCGGTATTGGAGGAGCAACCCTGTCGCCCGCGAGCGCCGGCAGCACCAGCGTGGCGACGAGGCCCGGATGGGCATCGCCCAGCCGCAATTCGCCGCCATGCAGCGTCGCGACCGCGGAGGCGAGACTGAGGCCGAGGCCGGAGCCCGGCAGCGTGCGGCTGGCTTCAAGCCGCACGAATCGCTCGACGGCATGCTTGCGGTCGGCCTCGGGGATACCGGGGCCGCGATCGGTGACGCTGAGCAGCACTTGGTCGCCCTCGCGTTTCGCCTCGATCGCGATCTGCCTTGAATCCAGGCTGACCACGGTTCCACCTGTTGGCGCGACCGGCTTGCCGTATTTGATCGCATTCTCGACCAGATTGGCGAGCGCCTGGCTGATCAGTTCGCGGTTGGCGTGCACCGGCGTCGGATCGGCCTCGACCTTCAGCGTCATGCCGTCGTCTTCAGCCAGCGGCTCGTAGAGCTCGTGGATGCCGTGTGCGACATCGGCAGCGTCGAAATCGTCCATGTTGCCGCGCGCCTGACCGGACTCGGCGCGCGCGATCATCAGCAGCGCGTTGAAGGTACGGATCAGGCCGTCGGATTCCTCGATGGTCCGCTCCAACGCGGCGCGGTAATCGGCCTCGCTGCCTGATTTCGCCAGCGCCTCCTCGGCGCGGTTGCGCAAGCGTGTCAGCGGCGTCTTGAGATCGTGGGCGATGTTGTCGGAGACCTCCTTCAGCCCCGCCATCAGCGCCTCGATGCGCTCCAGCATGGCATTGAGGTTTTCGGCGAGGCGGTCGAGCTCGTCACCGCTGCGTCCTACCGGCAGGCGCTCGCTGAGATCGCCGGTCATGATGCGATGGGCCGTCCCGGACATGGCGTCGATGCGCCTGAGCACCCTGCGCGCGACGAAGATCCCGCCGCCCAGGCCAAGCACCACCACGATCAGCACCGACCATTGCGCGGCCTTGGCGACGATGCCGAACAGGCGCCGCCGCTCGGCGAGGTCGCGGCCGATCAGAAGCCGGAAGCCATTCTCGAGCTCGGTGACGCGCACCAGGGCGCGATGGTCGCGCTCGTCCGCATCCTCAATGCGCCGATATGCCGTCTCCGACCAGCCGCGCGTCGCCATCACGCCGGGCGCCAGCGAGCCGACATTGCCGGCGATCGCCTGCCCGGTCGGCGTGGTCACGAGGTAGAGATTGGCGCCCGGGCGCAGCGCGCGGTACTCAATCGCAAGCACGAGACCGCGCAAGCCGCGCCGGCCGTAGATCTCATTGATCTCCGAGGTCTCGGCATTGACCGTCTGCGTGATTTCCTCGGTGATCAGCCGCCGCGTATTCCAGGCGAAATAGGCGAGCAGCGAGGCCGCGAACATCGCGAACAGCAGCAAATAGACCAGCGTCAGCCGGAATGCCGTGGTGCGGACGAGTTTACCGAATGCCGTCACGGATCATGTATCCCGCGCCGCGGATCGTGTGCAGCAGCGGCCGCTCAAAACCCTTGTCGATCTTGGAGCGCAGCCGCGAAATGTGTACGTCGATCACGTTGGTCTGCGGATCGAAATGATAGTCCCAGACGTTCTCCAGCAGCATGGTGCGGGTCACCACCTGGCCCGCATGCTTCATGAGATATTCGAGCAGGCGGAATTCGCGCGGCTGGAGCGTCAGTTCGTCCTTGCCGCGCGCGACGCGATGGGAGAGCCGGTCGAGCTCGAGATCGCCGACGCGGTACAGCGTGTCCTCGGCCGGACCACCGCGGCGGCGTGACAGCACCTCGACCCGGGCCAACAGCTCGGCGAAGGAATAGGGTTTCGGCAGGTAGTCGTCGCCGCCAGCGCGCAAGCCCTTGATGCGGTCGTCGACCTGGCCGAGCGCGGAGAGAATCAGCACCGGCGTCGAATCGTCCTTGTCGCGGAGCGCACCGATCACCGACAGGCCGTCGCGCTTGGGCAGCATGCGGTCGACCACCAGCACGTCGTAATCGCCGTTCTCGGCCATGGCGAGGCCTTCCTCGCCGTCGGCGGCGTGGTCGGCAATGTGCCCGACCTCGCGAAACGCCTTCACGAGGTAGTCGGCGGATTCGCGGTCGTCTTCGATGATGAGGAGGCGCATCGTGCGTTCGGCAACGGTCAAGGGAGTGAACCTTCTCTAAACATGGCGCGAGCGGCAATCGCATGCAAGCCGAGTGAGCGACTCTGGCATCGAGAAAAAGGCGGGCGGTGAAGCTGGGGGGACTTCACCGCCCTAGGCCTTCCGACGGAGGGGGGCGTATTCCACCGGAAGGTAGACAGGGGAAGCAAACGTTGCGCTGCTCCCCCGAAGGGCGCCGTCGGCGGGGGCGACTGATGCCGGCGACACCCTTCATCTCGGAGGCCTCCTGAGGCCTGGCCCTTGGTTACCCCTTGGCGATGGGCACGGCGACGAAGCGCGACTGGCCGCCGCTCTTCACCCGCATCAGGACGCTGTTCTTGTTGTCGGTCCGCGCCGTGTTGATGGCGTCGCGGACTTCGCCGGCGGTGCTCACGCTCTTGCCGCCGACTTCGAGAATCACGTCGCCTTCCTTGAAGCCGCGTTCGGCAGCCGCGCTCTTCGGATCGACTTCGGTGATCACGACGCCTTCCTTGCCGGCGCCGGCCACGGAATCGGCGGGCGCGACGGTCATGCCGAGCTTGGGCACATCGGTGCCACGGCTCGCGCCCTTGCCGCTGTCCTTGTCGATGTCGGCCTTGGCCTCGATCGTGTTCGGCAGCTGGCCGAGGGTGAGGTTCACGACCTTGTCCTGGCCCTTGTGCAGCACGTTGAGCTTCACGGTCGCGCCGGGCGCCAGGCCGCCAATTGTACGGGCGAGCTCGCGGGCGTCCTTGACGGTTTCACCGTTGACCGACGTGATCACGTCGCCGGACTCGATGCCGGCCTTGGCCGCCGGACCATTCGCCTGCGGCTCGGCAACCAGCGCACCTTCGGCCTTCTTCATGCCGAGGCTGTCGGCGATGTCGGAGGTGACAGGCTGAATCTGCACGCCGATCCAGCCGCGGCTGACCGAGCCCTTGTCCTTGAGCTGCGCCACCACGCTCTTCACGGTGCTCGCGGGAATCGAGAACGCGATGCCGACGCTGCCGCCGGAGGGCGAGTAGATCGCGGTGTTGACGCCCATCACCTCACCGTTGGTGTCGAAAGCCGGACCGCCGGAATTGCCCTTGTTCACGGGCGCGTCGATCTGAATGAAATCGTCGTAGGGGCCGTTGCCGATGTCGCGGCCGCTGGCTGAGACGATGCCCGCAGTCACGGTGCCGCCCAGCCCAAACGGGTTGCCGACCGCGAGCACCCAATCGCCGATCCGCGGCTTGCCGTCGGCAAGCTTCGCGAACGGGAAGTTCGAGCTACCCTCGACCTTGATCAGGGCGAGGTCGGTGCGTTGGTCGGTGCCGATCACCTTGGCGGTGTAGGTCTTGCCGTCGTCGGTGGTGACTTCGACCTTGTCGGCGCCGTCGACCACGTGGTTGTTGGTCACGGCAAAGCCATCAGCCGAGATGAAGAAACCGGAGCCCTGGCCCTGCACGACGCGGCCACGACCGCCACCACCCTTCAGGCCCGGCATGCCGTCCGGACCGCCAAAGCGGCGGAAGAATCGCTCCATCGGCGAGCCCGGCTGGAACGGCGACTGCGCGTCATCGCCGTCATCATTGCTCGCGGTCTTTTCCTTGATGTTGACCTTCACCGAGATCACTGACGGCTTCACGCGCTCGACGATGTCGGCGAAGCCGATCGGACGCTCGACCTTGCGGACCTCGTTGTTGACCTGCGCATGCGCCGGGGTCGAGAACAGATCAGCTGGCGAGGTCGACGGGCCAAAGCCATAGACGGCGGCACCGAGGCCGGCGACGACCGAGGCCATCAGCGCGAACTTGCGGGCCGAGAAAATCGACGGGCGGGGCTGCCGGTAGGACGGAAGGTTCGAGAGGTCGGAACGGTCGGTCATGCAGAGATCTCCAAGGCCTTGAAATCCATTTGGTACCTGACGGCGGCACCTTACGAACCTGAAGATGGGGGCTGCCGCCTTACCGTGCGCTGGCGGCGGGGTTAAACTTTTGTAATGAACGGAGAATGTGGATGCGGCAGTTTATCGCGGCCGAAAGTAGCGAGCCTGTAGGAACTTAACGAAGTTCCATAAACGCCCGCGCAGTGCCGACTTCATGCGCGCAGCAACGCAGCTAGTGAGACTTGGCTTCATCCGCCATCAATGCGGCGAGACGCGCCTCTTCCTCCGGCGAGAGCGGCGGAGCCGGGACGTCTGCACCATTTCGCGAGCGCCGGCGGATTTGCAGCCATAACGCCAGGCCGCCGCCAATCAGCAGCAGCGGCGCGAGCAGCCACAGCAGTATGTTTTGGCGCTCGAAGCGCGGCTTGAGCAGCACGAACTCGCCGTAGCGCGCAACCAGGAAATCGAGCACTTGCGAATTGCTGTCGCCAGCCGCGATGCGCTCGCGCACCAGGAGCCGCAAATCGCGCGCGAGCGGCGCATCGGAATCGTCGATCGACTGGTTCTGGCAGACCATGCAGCGCAGCTCGCGCGACAAGTCGCGTGCACGCGACTCCTTCGCAGGGTCCGACATGATCTCGTCGGGCTGCACGGCATGCGCCGCAGGTAAGGCCAGCAGCAGCAGCGCGACGAACGCGACCATCATTCGGCGCATCGGATCACTCCGCCGGCTGCAGGCGCTGCTTGGCCCGCGCCGGTTTTGGCGCACCCACCCGCAGGCGCCGGTCCGACAGCGACAGCACGCCGCCGAATGCCATCAGCACTGGCCCCCACCAGATCAGCAGCACCAGCGGCTTGTGATAGATGCGCACGGCAATGGCGCCCTCGGCAGTGGCGTCGCCGAGCGAGATGTAGAGCTGGCTGGCGCCGCGCGTCAGCAGCGCGGCCTCGGTGGTCGAGGAGCCGCGGGTGGTGAAGCTGCGCTTGGACGGCGTCATCACGCTGAGCTTCTCGCCGTCACTGCTGACGTTGAACTCGGCGATCATCTCGTGGAAGTTCGGCCCTTGACGCTGAAACAGGCCATCCAGCTTGACGTCATAGCCGGCGACATGGGCGACGTCGTTTTGTTTCATGGTCGCGATATATTCGCTATTCCAGGTGGTCTCACAAACGATCCCGATCAACGCGACGCCGAGGCCGGCATGCGCAAATACCGAGCCCCAGGCCGAGCGCGGCAGACCGCGGGCACGATGCAGCGTCGTCGCGAACGGCAGGCGAAACAAACCAGTTCGTTCGGCCAGATCCGTCGCTGCGCCGGCAATGACGAAGACGCCAAGTCCGATTGCCAATGGCGCGAGCGCGCTGCCGCCGCGCGCCCAGCCCCAGACCATGGCGACGGCGACGAGCCCGGCTACGCCTGCCGCGAGCAGACGCTGGGTGACGCCGAGCAGATCGCCGCGTTTCCATGCCAGCATCGGCCCGAACGGCACGGCGAGCAGCAACAGCGCGAACAGTGGCGCGAAGGTGAGATTGTAGAACGGCGCGCCGACCGACATCTTGAAATCGGCGAGCATCTCCATCGCCAACGGATAGAGTGTGCCGAACAGCACCACCGCGCAGGCGACCGTGAGCAGCAAATTGTTCAGCACCAGCGCGCCCTCGCGCGAGATCGGCGCAAACAGGCCGCCCTGCTTCAACGACGTCGCGCGCCCGGCGAACAGCGACAGGCTGCCCCCGATGAACAGGCAGAGAATCAGGAGAATGAACACCCCGCGGGTTGGATCGGTCGCGAAGGCATGCACCGAGGTGATGACCCCCGAGCGCACCAGGAAGGTCCCGAGCAGCGATAGCGAGAAGGTCAGGATTGACAAGAGGATGGTCCAGACCTTCAGCGCGTTGCGCTTCTCCATCACCAGCGCCGAATGCAGCAGCGCGGTGCCGGCAAGCCACGGCATTAGCGAGGCGTTCTCGACCGGGTCCCAGAACCACCAGCCGCCCCAACCCAGTTCGTAATAGGCCCAGTACGAACCCATGGCGATACCGAGCGTCAGGAAGATCCAGGCGACCAGCGTCCACGGCCGCACCCAGCGCGCCCAGGCTGCGTCGATCCGACCCTCCAGCAGCGCCGCGATCGCGAAGGAGAACGAGATCGAGAAGCCGACATAGCCGAGATAGAGCATTGGCGGATGCACGGCGAGACCGATGTCCTGAAGCACCGGATTGAGATCGCGTCCCTCGATCGGCGGGTTGGCGATGCGCAGGAATGGGTTGGAGGTCACCAGGATGAAGAGATAGAATGCGCTGGCGATCCACGCCTGTACGGCCAGCACATGCGCGCGCAGCGACAGCGGCAGATTGTTGCCGAAGGCGGCCACCAATCCGCCGAACAGCGCAAGGATCGACACCCACAAGAGCATCGAGCCTTCATGGTTTCCCCACACGCCGGTGATCTTGTAGAGCAGCGGCTTCATGGAGTGGGAATTCTCGTAGACGTTGACGACCGAGAAATCCGACTCTACGTGCAGCATCACCAGTGCGACGAACGACGCACCGACGAACAGGAGCTGCGCCAGCGCGGTGGACCGCGCCACATTCATCAGCGCGTCATCACGCAGTCGCGCGCCGATCAGGGGCACGATGGACTGGATCAGTGCCAGTCCGAGCGCCAGCACCAGCGCATAATGTCCTGACTCCGCGATCACCGCACTGCTCCCTGCGAATTGCCCTGCGCGGTTGTGGCCGCGGGCTTGACGCCATCGGAAGCTTTGGCGCCGTAATCATCCTTCCAATGCCCCTGCTTCTTCAGGGCATCGGCGACGTCCTTTGGCATGTAGGTTTCGTCGTGCTTGGCGAGCACGGTGTCGGCCTTGAACACGCCATCGGCGTCGAGCGCGCCTTCGGCGACGACGCCCTGCCCTTCGCGGAACAGATCAGGCAAAATGCCCTTGAAGGCGACCGGAAGCTTTGCGCCACCGTCGGCGACCTCGAAGGTCACCGCGAGATTGTCGCCGCGCTGGAGCGAGCCGGGCTGCACCAGGCCGCCGAGGCGAAACCGCTTGCCGGGCGCGACGTGCTTCTCGGCGACCATGGTCGGCGTCGAGAAGAACACGATGGAGTCGCGCAGTGCGTTGAGCACCAGCGCGGCCGCGAGCGCGAGCACGGCAAGCGAGCCGCCGATGATGGTCATACGTCGCTGCTTGCGCGTCATGGCGTATCCATTCCCTGCCCGTCTCGTCCTGACATCGTCATCCGTCGAGCCCGAGTGTCTTGAGGCCTTCATCGAGCTGGCGCAACCGCGCTGCATCGTTGGCAACCGCCTGGCGGGCATCGGTCGATGCCCCCACCGCCTTGTCGCGATCACCCATGACGAGATAGGCGCGCACCAGGCGCAGCCAACCCTCGACGTCGTCGCCATTCTGCTTGAGGCGCGTGGCGAGCCGTTCGACCATGCCGCGAACCATGGCGTTGCGATCGCCCTCTTTCATGTCCTTGGAAGCCGCGAGGGTCTCATCCGACAGCGCCGGCATCGTAGCGCCACCGCCGCCGACTCGCGCGAGCGAGCTCTGCACCAGAGGGCGCCACGGCGCATCCGCCGGCGCTTTCGCCAGCAGCGCTCGCCAGATATTGGCGGCGTCGTCCTTGCGGCCGTCCTGCTCGGCGGCGAGACCGAGGAAGTAGTTCGCTTTCGGATCATCCGCGCTGAGCGCGCGCGCGCGCTCGAACTCGGTCTTGGCTTCGGCGGTCACGACGCCACCGGCGGCGGCCGAGATCGCTTCGCCGAGGTCGGACCGGCGCTCCGCACTCTCGCCATTGTAGGTGAGCGAGTTGCGATAGGCGCGCACGGCGTCGTCGAAGCGGCCGAGCCGCTCCAGCACGGGCGCGATTACGTTCCAGCCGCGCCCGTCGGTTGGATTCTTTTCCAGATGTTGCTCGACCTGTACGACCAGATTCTCGAGCGACTGCGCCATGCCGGACCCGGATCCGCGCTCCCGCTGCGCCAGCGGAAAGTCCTGAAGCCTGGGCGAGCCGAGCGGCACATAGACACCAATCGCAACCAGCGGCAGGCCGGCAAGCGCCAACACGGCCGCCGCGCGGCGCCATTTGAGGCTGGATTTCGGTGCCGTTGCGGGCTCGCTTCCGGCCGCGGCGAGCAGCCTGCGGCTGACCTCGACGCGCGCGGCGTCGGCTTCGGGCGCTGCGATCAGCCCTGCGGCAAGATCACGCTCGATCTCGGCGAGTTGGTCCTTGTAGACCGCGACTTCGCTGCCCTGATTTTGCGCGCGTCCGCTACGGCCGAGCGGCAAAAGCACGGCGAAGATCGCCGCGACCGTCATCAGCGCGAACACGAACCATAGCGTCATCTGGCAAGCTTCCGGCAGCGCGCAAGCCGCGCCCACAGGTCGCTTTACACCACGGCCGGACGATGCGGCAATTGACAATTGTCAATTCGGCGCGACCGCGCACAGTCCCGAAACGGTGAAAATCCAACGGCTTAGCCGATCTCGAAGTCCGCGCTTTGAGCGGCGTCCTCGCCATGCCCGTTAAAGGCCTTCAGGAAGTATGTTCCCGGCTCGATAGCGTCGGGCAATCTGATGCGCAACGCCCCGACGGGAACGGGCGATGCAACCCTGGTGACGGTCTCAGGAAGCTGCCGACCGCTTGCCTTCTCGACCAGCACCACCTTCGCGCCTACCATCAGCCTTTGATATTTGGCAACGACGACGCGATTTTCGATTTCGATGGAACTGATAACGGATTTCATGCGCCCACAGATAGAAATATCAGAAAGTTGCACGGCGACCGTAGGGCCAGCCACCGACACCGTCAACCTGAAATTGTGACTGCTGAAATATGCGCCTGGATCAGCTCGCGCGCGACGATTTGCGCTCGCCCGTGGCCGCGTTCTCCGCGGCGCGGCTCATCAGCGAGGCATAATCATCCCCGAACAGCACCTGGCAGAAGCGGATCGCGGCCTGCACCTGCTGCTGCCGATAGGTGCGGACCTTGTGATCGGCGCCGCGCAGCGACTGCACCAGCTGCTCGGTCGAACGCTCGACATATTGCTGCAGGTCGGAATAGGTGCGCAGTGTCACCTCGTTGATTGCAAGCTCGCTCGCATAATTGCGACAGGTCGCGACGAAATCGATCAGCGCCACGGTTTCCTCGACCTCGGTGCTGTCGATCCGCGCGCCCGGCGGAATGTCCTTCTCGGCGCGCTGGCGCAGGATGCGGCGGACCCGGCCGGGAACACTGTCGATCTCGGATTGCAGCGCGTTGGAGATGTCGGCCCGGATCGAGGTCAACTGCTTGCCCCAGGCGGAATCATTGCGCAGGTCGAGCTCGGTACGCAGGCCCCTGACGCCGTCGTGCAGCGTCTTGAGATTGCCGGCGACATTATCGAAATGGCCGCGCTTAATGTCCATGCGCAGGATGGCGGCCACGCAGGACAGGTCATGCAGCGCCATCGTGACCGCGACGCCATAGGGCGTTGCCGCGACACGGATCTCGTCGTCGGACGCGGCAATCTTGATGGCAAGGCGGATGATCTGCCACGGCGCGGTCATCCGCTGCACGACGATCGAGAGCGCGAAGGGCAGCATCTGCGGCGTCTGGAGGACGGGAATGTTGAGCGCTGCAGTCACCGAGGCGATCTGGGCATCGCCGAAGGCGCGCAAAGAGCGCGGCAGCTTCTCGTTCAAGGTGGCGATGGCGTCGCGGACCGCGAGCACCGCCCCGGTCGAATAGAGATCCTCGATCACGTTGGGCGGACCGACGCGGGCGAGCGCACGCGATTTGTCACCCCCGCCCGGTCCCGTCAGCTCGAAGATGGCATCCGCAGCGACCGCCTGGAGCTTCGAGGCCAGCGCTTCGACTTGCCCTGCGCTGTCGGCCGGCATGCGCGCCAGCGCCGCCTCGAATTCATTCAGCTTGGCCGGAGCACCGTCGCGGCCGAGCCATTGCCAGATCGGAGCCAGCGAAGAGCGGCGGATCTGCCCGGCCCGGATCGGGGCGCCTGCTTCGACCAGGAATGGTTCCAGCACCTGGAACAGCAGCCGCGACAGATCGTCCGTACGCGGCGGTGGGGCCTCGTCGGCTTCCGTCTTGCGGACAATCTTGCGCAGCTGGTCGAGCACGAGGGTTGCCACGGCCGTGTCCTGGCCGCGCTCGAGCGCACGCTCGAACTCCCGCATCAACAGCGCCTGCGCCTGCGGCGGGAGCTGCGCGAGATAGTCCCTCAGCCGCTCGATCGATGTCTGGCTCATGCGCCCGGGTAATGAACGGTAAAATGGCGGACGTGGGGTCCGTCCTGCTCGATCATAGGTGGGGCCACTTAAGAAGCCGTTTAGGAAGTCGCTCCGAATACCCCTGGTTTCGTCCGGATCGGTGTGCCGCAGGCCGAATAGTCGCGTCGGAACAAGGGATTATATTCCGGGGAGGACCAGCTCCGCCCGCAGGCCCCCCGTCGGTGCGCGGCCGAGGGAGAGGCTGCCGCCATAGAGCGCAGCGAGCTCGGTCACGATCGACAGCCCCAGCCCCGACCCGGGCTTGGATTCGTCGAGCCGCTGGCCGCGCCGTGAGACCTGGGTGCGCTCGGCCTCCGACAGGCCGCGGCCGTCGTCGTCGACGATGATATGCAGCCGCGGACCGCTGCTCGCCTGATGCGGCGCTTCCACCAGAACTTCGATGAAGACCCGCGAGGCCGCCCATTTGCACGCGTTGTCGACGAGATTGCCGACCATCTCCTCCAGATCCTGCCGCTCGCCACGAAATTTCGCCAACGGATCGGCCTCGGCCTCGACCACGATGCCGCGGCCGCGGTGGATCTTCTCCATGGTCCGCCGCAATGCCTCGATGGCCGGTGCAACCTCCGTCACCGTCGCGACGACCGAGACCCGCGCCGCGATGCGCGCGCGCTCGAGATGATGGGCGACCTGGTCGCGCATCACGTCGGCCTGCTCCATCACCTTGGCCGCGAACGGGTCGGTGGCATGCGCGCCGGCCTCGTTCACGATGACCGAGAGCGGCGTCTTGATGGCGTGGGCGAGATTGCCGACATGGGTGCGTGCGCGCTCGACGATCTCGCGATTGGCGTCGATCAGCGCGTTGGTCTCGCGCGCCAGCGGTGCGATCTCGACCGGGAACTCGCCCTCGAGCCGCTCCGCCCGCCCGGACCGGATGTCGGCGATGGATTCGGAGATGCGCTTGAGCGGCGCGAGACCGAAGCGGACCTGAAACACGGTGGTCAGCAGCAACACGATGCCGAGCGCGGTGAAGGTGCCGCCGAGGTAGTAATCGAAACTGCGCGTCTCGTCGAAAATCTCGGTGTCGTCGCCGGCGACACTGACGAGAAATTTGCCGTCCGCGCCGAGATCGACCGGCCGCTCCACCATACGCAGATTCTGTCCCTCGGGACCGTCGACATAAGCGATCCGGATGCCGGCGGCGGTAAGCTCGGTGCCCTGCTCTTCCAGCTTCGGCAGCTTCTTGTCCCAGAGCGAGCGCGAGGAGCGCACCTCCGGCTTTTCGGTGTCGGTCCGCGTGATCTGCCAGTACCAGCCGGACAACGGCAGCTCGAACAGAGGCTCGCCGAGCGATTGGAACTGGCGGTCCGGGGGCTCGTCGGGGGTGGCGACCTCGGCGATCAGCGTGCGGAGATAGAGATTGAGCCGGCGGTCGAAGGCGCGCTCGGTGGCATTCTTGTAGACCGACGACAGCACCACGCCGGTGATGGCCAGGATCACCACGAGCCACGCGGTCGCCGACAGAAACAGGCGGTTCGCGAGCGAGCTGGCGGGCATCGGAATGATCCCGGAGGCGCGGGGTGGCATGGGGTCGGAACTCATGACCCGAACAAGGCCTCTGCCGGGCCGCCCGTCAAGCCAAGATACGTCTAGACAAGATAGTCCGAGACACCACGCTTCAAGCGCCGGGGGTCGGCGGGGTCAGGAGATAGCCGAGGCCACGGACAGTCTGGATGATGTCCACGTCGAGCTTCTTGCGGATGCGGCCGACGAAGACCTCGATGGTGTTGGAGTCGCGGTCGAAGTCCTGGTCGTAGAGATGCTCGACCAGCTCGGTGCGGGACACGACGCGCCCCGAATGATGCATCAGATAGGCCAGAAGCCGATATTCGTGCGACGTCATCTTGATGGGATTGCCGGATACGCTGACCCGGCCGGTCCTGGTGTCGAGCGTGACGGGGCCGCAGCTCAGCTCGCTCTGGGCATGACCGGTGGAGCGGCGCAGCAGCGCGCGGATACGCGCCAGCACCTCCTCCAGGTGGAACGGCTTTGCGACATAGTCGTCGGCACCGGCATCGAAGCCCTGGACCTTGTCGCTCCAGCGGTCACGCGCGGTGAGGATCAGGACCGGCATGGTACGGCCGTTGCGCCGCCAGGCTTCCAGCACCGAGATGCCGTCCTTCTTCGGCAGGCCGATGTCGAGCACCACGGCGTCGTAGGGCTCGTTGTCACCGAGATAATGCCCCTCCTCCCCGTCGAAGGCGCGATCGACGACATAGCCGGCGTCGGTCAGCGCCTTGGTAAGCTGGCGATTGAGATCGGGGTCGTCCTCAACGACGAGCAGGCGCACGCTTCTCTCCAGAATTAGGCCGCATGAACACCCGCACAGATGAGCAATTCCGGCGTGAACTGAATATGAACACGGGGAACCGGCCGCGTTACTTTTTGGTCATATCCGACCTGTTCGCGATCAACGCACTGCGCCCCCCCCCCCCCCCCCCCGCCCCCCCGGGGGGGGGGGGGGGGCGCAATGTGCCGCGTTACGCGGCGAGTCGGAAGGTGCGAACCGTCCGGTCGATCTGCCGATCAGGTCCGGAAGAAAACGAACCAGATGACCGCGAGGATCAGGATCGCGAGCCCGGTGGATATGGCGAGCAGCGCCGCCACCGACGGCCCGGGCTCGCCCTGGCGCGCCTCGGTCGGAGTTTCCACGATCTGACGTTGGTCTCGCGTGGTTGCCATGGTGACCTCAATTTCTGGCCGTCGCGTCGGATGGCTGCGACTCCTCGCGGCGGAATGTCCCGTGGCAACGCATGATCGGATATGATGTTCCGGCCTTTGCAGCCGGATCAGGCTGCAACCGCGCGCCGGGCGGCCGGTTAACGCAGATGCAAGATTCAGCGATCCGCCTTGCTATGATTCGGTGTTCCCCGATGGTATCTTCGTCTTCTGTCCCCGTTGCGTTTGGAGTAGCCCATGGCCCCCCGCGCCAATTGGAAGGGTTTTCTGCGTTTGTCGCTCGTGACCTGCCCGGTCGCTCTCTATCCGGCCACTTCGGATACCGAGAAGGTCTCGTTCAACCAGATCAACCGCAAGACCGGCCACCGGATCAAGTACCTCAAGGTCGACGCCGAGACCGGTGACGAGGTGACTTCGGAGGACATCGTCAAGGGCTACAAGGTCGACACCGACACCTATATCGAGGTCACCAAGGACGAGCTCGACGACATCGCGCTGGACTCCACCCACACGATCGAGATCGACGAGTTCGTACCGAAGACCGACATCGACAGCCGCTATCTGATCCGTCCCTATTATCTCGTGCCCGATGGCAAGGTCGGTCACGACGCCTTTGCGGTGATCCGCGAGACGATCCGGAGCATGGACAAGGTCGCGATCGGCCGCGTGGTGCTGACCAACCGCGAGCACATCATCGCGCTGGAGCCGCTCGGGAGCGGCCTGATGGGGACGCTGCTGCGCTACCCCTACGAGGTGCGCGGCGAGAACGACTATTTCGACGACATCCAGGACGTTAAGCTGACCAAAGACATGCTCGACCTTGCAAAGCACATCGTCGAGAAGAAGTCCGGCGCGTTCGAGCCCGAGCTGTTCGAGGACCACTACGAGACCGCGCTGATCGACCTCATCAACAAGAAGCGCAGCGGCGCGCCCATCGCAGCAAAGACCGCGCCCAAGACCGGTGGCAACGTCATCAACCTCATGGACGCGCTGAAGAAGAGCATCGCGAACGAGAAGGACGCAGGCCCCGCGGCGAAAGTGGCCAAGGATGTGACCAAGGACGCCCTCAAGGGCAAGAAGCCGAAAAAGCGCGTCGAAGGCCAGCGCGAGATGCTGCTGCCAATCGCCGGCAAGGGCGGCAAGGACGCTGCTGCGAAAGCCGCTCCCAAAAAAGCCGACAAGCCGGTGCGCGCGCCGGCTCGGGCGAAGAAGGCCGGCTAGCAGCATCGCACAGCGACGACGCCGTGATGCCTCCCCTCGTCGATCGGCCGACCTGACATGCCCTGGTCGACCGCATTCGACGATCCCATTTCGTTACGTGGCGGGCGCAAGCTGCGGACGCTGCAAGAAGCTGCCGATCACATCATGCGACTGCCCGAGGACACGCAGCATGCGAGCCACTGGCAGACCGCGATCGAAACCCTGATCAACGCGGCCGAGACCGGCGGCGGCTGGATGATGTTCGCCCGCATCGCGGTATTGCGGGCGATGAATGCGGACGGTCGGCGCGACTGAGCCGGCGCCCCGCTCAAGAACAGGCTCAACAATCCGTTAAGCCAAGCCCGCGCTTTCAGCGTCTGCCCGCGGTCGCGGGGACGACACGTAGTCCTACGGAAGGCAAAATTAACCGACGCTTCCCGCTCCGCGCAGCATTGTTGCGCCTCGATTGAACCCGGGATTTGCAGGCTCGTGCAGCAGCAGGACGCCAGAAAGAACTACATCGGCATCGTCAACGACGCGGCCGAGGAAGAAAGCCTCGCCGGCAGCTCCGCGCGGGCGCAGCCATGCGCGGTGAGCTATCTGGTCGGACGCCTGGCAACGGTGCTGAAACGCCCCGGCAAGGCCGCGCCGGAACGCCAGATCTCGTCCTGAGACGGGATGACGATATCGCCAAATGCGTCCGAATTGGGTGACGAAACCTTAAGTCAATCGGTGACACCATACCAAACGGCAGGTGAGGACCATCCACCTGGGTTTTGACGCGCCCGCGAAAAATTGCTGAATCAATTTACCATTCCGAAAACGGCACCAGCCTAGGTTGGACGGATGAACAGGAGTTGACGATGACTTTGCTCAAGTCATTTCTTGCCGATGAAAATGGTGCCACTGCCATCGAGTATTGTCTGATCGCCACCGGCATCGCGTTTGCGATCATCGCGGCCGTGAACAACACCGGCAGCGCACTCCTGAGCGGCAAATTCAACTCGGTCGGCGCGGCGGTCAAGTAGCCGGCATTGCCGGCGCGCCGCAATCTCATCAGCACAAGTCCGCGTGCAGCGCGTCGGATGACGGGCTCCTCCTTCCGATGCGGCGACGACCCAGCTTGATTTTCGCGAATTCGCAATATGGCGTTGTGTCGGGCGGTTGCGCCATCGTAGAGCGTAAGCTCAAACTGCAGCGGCCCGATGACATGATTTCTTCTGACAAGCCGACCTCGACAATCCGGGCTGGTCTTGGCTCGGACCGATCGGTGGCGATCACCGTTCTTGCTGTCCTGGCGGCTGTGTCGTTTCTTCCGGTGCGGCTGACCCCTATCCCCGCGATGGTCGACTATCCCAATCACCTCGCCCGGATGTATATTCTGAGCCAGAACGGCACCCCCAACGCCAATCCGCATTACGAAGTGGCTTGGGCATTCTATCCCAACCTTGGCATGGATCTGCTGGTCCCGCAGATGGCGCGGCTGATCAGTGTCGAGAACGCCACGCGGCTGTTTCTGCTCCTGAGTCAATTGCTGATCGTTGGGGGCGCGCTCTTGCTCGAATGGGCGCGGAAGGGACGGGTCCATCTCGCCGGCTTTGCGGCGCTCGCGTTCCTTTACTGCCTACCGTTCAGCTGGGGCTTCGTGAATTTCGAGTTCGGACTGGGCCTCGCTCTCTGCGGCATCGCCGTCTATCTGATGCTCGCGGAACGCCCATGGCCATTGCGTTTCGTCGTCAACATGGTCTTCGTCGCTGCGCTATTTGCGGCGCATTTCTTCTCCCTCGGCATCTACGGCGCGACGCTCGGCCTTTACGAGCTCTCGCGCATCCGCCATGGGCGAATATCGTACGGTGTCGCCGCCGCGCGGCTCGCCGCGCTGGCCGTACCGGCGCTTGCCCTGTTTGGGATCATGCGCATGACCGCGGGATCGATCGGAAGCGAAGGAACGAACTGGTTCTTCGGATTCAAGCCGATCTGGCCGTTGCGCATCATGAACGGTTACAATTTGACGATCGCGGCTGCGACCGGGCTTGCGCTGATGATCTCGCTGTTTTTCGCCGCAAGACGCGGCGTCCTCAAGCTCGAAGCAGCCGGGATCTGGCTCGCGACCGGCTTCGCGCTGCTCTACGTCGTCATTCCCTCGAAGCTGTTCGGAACTTCGTTCGTCGACCTTCGCGTGATTCCCGCTGCGGCTCTGATCCTGCCGGCCTTCTGCTCTATTACGCTGCCCAGCCGGACATGGAGAATGGCAGCGCTCGCCGCGATCAGTGGCATCATCCTGGTCAATCTCGCCGTCGTGCTCGCGGTGTGGTTGCCTTACCGCACCGACTATGCGGCCATCGTCGAGTCGTTCCACAAGATCGATCGCGGCTCGCGCATCCTGGTCGCCAGCACGGACGACAATGGAGACCCGCCCTTCGCCGACCTCACCTCATATCCGATGTATTATGCGCCTACGCTCGCCGTGCACTATGCCAACGCGTTCGTGCCCAATCTATTTACGGAAGCGGGCAAGCAGCCCGTGCGGCCACGCGAGGACGTGCGCCGCCTTGCCATTCCCTACGGGGGGCCGATGCCGCTGGGCGTGCTGACCGCGATTGCGGCAAGCCGGCCGCCGGATGGCGTTCCGCCGTTCGTCAGCACCTGG
Source organism: Bradyrhizobium sp. MI1.10 (assembly GCF_055811035.1). Taxonomy (NCBI): domain Bacteria; kingdom Pseudomonadati; phylum Pseudomonadota; class Alphaproteobacteria; order Hyphomicrobiales; family Nitrobacteraceae; genus Bradyrhizobium; species Bradyrhizobium sp. MI1.10. The sequence continues at coordinate 40,161 of NZ_JBVVPN010000036.1, read as the reverse complement.
CCCCAGGACTTCGACTATCTCTACGTCCTCGGGCCGCGGGTCGCGAACCCGTTGCCGGATCTGCTGGAAGCGCTGGATACCTCGAAGCGATTTGTTCTCTACAAGATCCGCCGCAAGTCCTAGGCCGCAAGTCCTGGGCCAAAGCCGCGGCTGCTCGGCGTGGTTAATCGGGCATCACCATCCGCGCCGATTCAATGGAAGCCGCCCCGGCGCGCCACATCCTTAATGGTTGTGGCAAGGCGACCTTAACCACCGCCGGCATAGACTTCCGCTCCTGCAACGAGTTGGACTCTCTCGCATGGCGGCCAATTTCCAGTCGATCCGCTACAGCCTCGTCATCCCCGTGTTCAACGAGGAATCCGTGTTGCCGGTGCTGCTGCGCAGGCTCGACCTGGTCCTGTCGCGGCTCGATGGGCCGGCTGAAGCGATCTTCGTCGACGACGGCAGCAGCGATTCCAGCTCGATCGTGCTACAGGCGCTCGCCACGCGCGACCCGCGCTTTCGCTATATCGGCCTGTCGCGAAATTTCGGGCATCAGATCGCCATCACCGCCGGCATGGACGCCGCGCAAGGTGAAGCAATCATCGTCATGGATGCCGATTTGCAGGATCCGCCTGAAGTGATCGAGCAATTGATCGCAAAATGGCAGGAAGGCAACGACATCGTCCACGCCCGCCGCCTGTCGCGCGACGGCGAAAGCCGATTCAAGCGCGCGACCGCGCATCTGTTCTATCGGCTTCTCGGCAGGATGTCCTCGGTCGGCATCCCCGCCGATGTCGGCGACTTCCGCCTGATCGATCGCAAGGTGCTCGACGCGCTTCGGCAGATGCCGGAGCAAGACCGCTTCGTGCGCGGCATGATCGCCTGGCTCGGCTTCCGGCAGGCCGAGATCGCCTTCCACCGCCTCGAACGTGCAGCGGGCGAGACCAAATATCCGCTGTTCAAGATGGTGCGGCTCGCGATGAACGCCGCGCTCGGCTTTTCCGATCTGCCCTTGCGGCTCGCAATCTGGTGCGGATTGACGGTCTCGGGTCTGGCACTGCTCTACGGCGGCTGGGTGATCCTGTTGTGGCTCAGCAACGACAGTCACCTCGTCACCGGCTGGTCCTCGACGATGGTCGTCGTGTCCCTGCTGTGTGGAATGAACATGCTGATGACGGGTATCGTGGGGCTCTACGTCGGCCGCATCCATGCCGAGGTGAAACGTCGCCCGCTCTATGTGGTGCAGACACGCGCTGGCTTCGACCGCAACGAGACGGCGGCCGCACCCGCGATCCACGCCGTCAACGAGTGAGCCGGCGCATGACCGAACTCTTTGACGGTTATCACGACAACTACCGTGACGTGGTCCAATCCTCGATCGACTTCTCCGGCTTGCCGCATCACTTCTTCATGCGCGCCAAGGCCGATCTCCTGGGCAATCTGATCGCGCAGCGGCTCGACAAGGAGAGGCCCGACATGCTGGACGTCGGCTGCGGCGTGGGCAGCCTTCATCCCCTGCTGCACGGCATGGTCGGCCGCTTGAGCGGGATCGACGTTTCTTCGGCCAGCCTGGCGCAGGCACGCGCTGACAACGGCAAGGTCGACTACCGTGAGTTTGACGGCCGCACCTTTCCTTTCGACGATGCCAGCTTCGATCTGGTCACCGCCGTCTGCGTGATGCACCACGTCGTGCCGGCCGAATGGGCGCAATTCATCGCCGAGATGCGGCGCGTGACGCGACCCGGGGGACTCGTCTGCGTCATCGAGCACAATCCATACAACCCGCTGACCCGCCTTGCCGTCGCGCGTTGTGAGTTCGACCGGGACGCCGTCCTGCTCGGGGCGGGTAAAACCCGAAAATTGATGGCTGCCGGCGGCTTGCGCGAGATCGGTGCGCGCCATTTCCTGCTGCTGCCCTGGGACACCAAGCCGGCACGGCGCCTCGAAGCGACCCTGAGCGGCGTGCCGCTCGGCGGCCAATACGTCGCCTTCGGGACCGCTTGATCTATTTTTGCGGCATATCTCGCCGCTTGTGCACGACCGCCACGTCGTCGCTGTAGACGCGCTGCCATTGGGGCAGCCGGTCCAGCATCGCTATCGCCGGCGTTCCCGGCGCGAGCAGCGTTGCGCCGATGTTGTATTCGTCGAGCAACTTGAGAAAGTCGCCGAGATCGACCAGCGCCAGGGCACGATTGTAGCGGTTGATGAACGCTCCCCCGTACAGTTCACCGCGACCGTCGATAAAGGTGGGAATGCCGGCAAAGATCAAATAGCCGCCAAAGGAATAATCGTTGAGCACGTGCCCCGCCGTGGCGAGCTTGGCTTCAGCGATGGCAGCCTGAGGGGTAATGGCCGGAGCCGGTCGTATGTCACGCGCCAGCGTCGCCCCGCTCACCACGATCAACACACCCAGCGTGGCCAGGTTCAGGCCGCGTGACGAGCCGGGAGCATCTTCTCCCACCGGTCCGCCGAACGTCCGCCCCAGCGGAGCCGCCAGATAGAGCGGCGCCAGCATGGCCAGCAGATCCGCATTGCGGATCTGGGCCAGCGCGAAATGCAGCAAGCCGATCACGACCAACGCACGCACGACCGGCAGCGTCACGCCACGCGAGAGCGCGAAGATGCCGGCCAGCAGCAGTAATTCGAAGAAGCCTATGTGGCTGAAATCCTGCGGCCGCCATTCCGCGATCCAACCGAGCGCGGGGCCGAGGCCGAGCGTCGTCAGCGGCATCAGCAGCGGTTCCGGCCCGTAGGGCGTCAGGCAGGACGCCGCGACCGCGAGCGCGGTGAACGGCAGCCACCGCAGGAACACGCGTGGCCATTCGCTACGCTTCTCGCGCAGCAGCGCCTCGAGCCCCGCAGGGCCGATCAGTCCAAGCGCCAGCACCACACTGCCGTGCAGATTGGCCCACACGACCAGTAGAGGAAGGGCCCAATACGGCGGAGGCCCACCACGATCCATGCAGCGCACCAGGGCAGCCGCCCAGGTCACCATCAGCGGCAGCACCAGCACGTGTGGCCGCGCCAGCATATGCGGCGCCAACAGGATGACGGCCGCGATCACCATGAGCAGCGTCTGGGTCGGCGAAAGCTCGCGCAGCAGGAAGAACGTCAACAAACCAAAGGCGAGCGCTATCGCCGCGGCAGCGACGACGAGGACGCCCTGCCAGCCGGCAAGCGCGTAGGCACCGGCGTAGATGATCTCCGAGAGCCATTCGAAGGTGATCCAGGGCGCGCCGTGCCTCGAAAAGGAAAATGGGTCAGTCGCCGGCAGCATGCCGTGCGCGATGATCCAGCGCCCGACTTCGATGTGCGAATAGCTGTCGGGATCATTGAGCAGCCGCGGTCCAAGAATCAGCAACAGGGCATATACCCCAAGGCTCACCAGCCAGGGAAGCGCAGCACGCGCCGAAAACGGTTGAACCTCGCTGTGGACGACCTGGTCACTCATGGCGAGCGCAAGTTAGGGCGCAAGCGTTAAATTCCTCTTTGACTTCACCGCGCCTGGCTTGGTGCGGCGGGCCGGTCACGCTTTGTGAACTATACTCCCGGCTGCGAAATCCAGGCTGCGGCGCTTTGACGACCATGTGGGTCCTGATACGCTTCACACTGTCAATCCACCAACCACAGCTGCTTGAAGGATGCGGATGAGAAGCGTGATGCTCCTGGCTTTCAGCCTCATCGTTGTCGGCGTCTGGTCGCAGGACAGCGCAAGAGGACAGACTTCGGCCGCCCCGCCGGTTTCGCTTTCTCCGCCCAATGCATCGCCGCCGCATGCGGGCGCCAAAAATTCCAGACCTCCGCCGGCAGCATCCATCAGAGAAGCTTCGCCGCCGGTGATCGGCGGGCTTCCATCGGCGCCGAACCCGGCCGCCGACTACGATGGCTTCAGCGTAGGCCCCGGCGAGGGCAATGACACCTCGAGCCAAGTGGTGCCGCCTGTGAGGTCACGCACGGCGAAGGGCTCCAGGGCGGATCCGGGTGCTAAAGGCGCCGCTGAGCAATTGATCGATCAAGAAGACGAGGCGTTGAAACGCAAGCTGAGGATCTGCCAAAGCTGCAAGTAGCGGTCGTAGCGGATGGAGCGCGGCGAATTCGTCATTGGTATGTCCGGGTAGCACGGCCCCGGATTGCGCTGCGCTCCATCCGGGCTACGGCAGCTCGCTGCATAGCTGACCTACCGCGACTCTCATCGCCCGCGCTTTACCCTTTCCCCGATTCCTGATCCTCTCTTCCCTAATCGGCCGGACCAACCGGCCTGCCCAGGGAGAGAAACGCCATGAAGCTCGGCACCGCGATTGCGGAAATCATGAAGCGCGAGGGGATCGAGATCCTCTGCGGTTATCCGGTCAATCATCTGATCGAGCATGCGGCCAAGGCCGATATCCGGCCCGTGATGGTGCGGCAGGAGCGCGTCGGCATCCACATGGCGGATGCGATCTCGCGGGTGACATCGGGACGCTCGATCGGCGCGTTCTGCATGCAGCACGGCCCTGGTGCGGAGAATGCGATGGGCGGTGTCGCGCAATGCTACGGCGAATCCGTTCCCGTGCTGGTGCTGCCGATGGGCTATCAGCGCAGGCTCGCGCATATCGAGCCGAACTTCAATTCGAGCGAAGCGATGAAGGCGTTTTCGAAATCGTCGGAGCCGATCATCCTGGCCGCGGAAGTCGCCAACATTTTTCGTCGCGCCTTCACCAAGCTGAAGAACGGCCGCGGCGGGCCTGTCATCGTCGAGATTCCCGCCGATATGTGGAACGAGGACGTGCCGGAGCCGCTGAACTATACGCCGGTGCTGCGCACCCGCTATGGCGCGGACCCTATTCATGTGAAGGAGGCGGCCGACCTGCTCGTCAACGCCAAGCGTCCGGTGATCTATGCCGGCCAGGGCGTGCATTACGCGCAGGCCTGGCCGCAACTGAAACGGCTGGCCGAACGGCTCGCCATTCCCGTGACGACCAGCCTTGGGGGCAAATCGTCCTTCCCGGAGACGCATCCGCTCTCGCTTGGCTCTGGCGGCCTTGCGGTGCCGCGCGCGGTGCCGAAGTTCCTGGCCGAGACCGACGTCATTTTCGGCATTGGCTGCTCCTTCACCGAGACCAATTTCGGCATCGCGATGCCGAAAGACAAAACCATCATCCACTCCACACTTGATCCGAACCATCTCAACAAGGACGTGGAAGCCAGGATCGGCCTCGTCGGCGATGCCGGGCTCGTGCTCGATGCGCTGCTGGAGGAGATCGGCAAGACCGTCACCGCAGATCGCGACGCCTCGGCGGTCGCGGCCGAGATCGCGGCCTCGCACAAGGAGTGGCTGGCGAAATGGATGCCGAAGCTCACCAGCAATGATGCGCCCTTAAGCCCCTATCGCGTGCTGTGGGACCTGCAACACACCGTCGACATCGGCAATACCATCATCACCCACGATGCCGGCAGCCCGCGCGACCAGCTCTCGCCGTTCTGGAAGTCGGTCGAGCCGCTCACCTATCTCGGCTGGGGCAAGACGACGCAGCTCGGCTACGGCCTTGGGCTAGCCATGGGCGCGAAACTCGCAAAACCCGACAAGCTCTGCATCAATGTCTGGGGCGATGCCGCGATCGGCTTCACCGGCATGGATTTCGAGACCGCGGTGCGCGAGCGCATTCCGATCATGTCGATCCTGCTGAACAATTTCTCGATGGCGATCGAATTGAAGGTGATGCCGGTTTCGACCGAAAAATACCGGTCGACCGACATTTCCGGCGACTACGCCGCGATGGCGCGCGCCTTCGGCGGCTATGGCGAGCAGGTGACGAGACCTGAGGACATCATCCCCGCGATCAGGCGCGGCATCCAGAAGACGCAGGAAGGCATTCCCGTGCTGCTGGAGTTCATCACCAGCAAGGAGACCGAGGTGTCGCGGCCGGGCACGTGAAGCGGACCGGATTCTGGCAGCAAACTCGCTATCGCGGACGCTGGCTCCGGCCGCAGGAGATGTGATAATCCGCCCTGGTGCCGCGCTTGTCGCGGCATCAAGCCGGATTGCGAATGACCGCCCCTTCCAACGACATCGCGGAACTTGAGCGCCTGTTACAGGCGGCCACAGCCGAGAACGCGCAGCTTCGCAGTGAGCTCGCGATTGCGCGCGATCGTCAAAGCGCCAGCGCCGGGATTCTGCGCACCATCGCGGCCTCTCCGTCCGATGCCCGGCCGGTCTTCGAGGCGATCGCGTCCAGCTCCCGGCGTTTGCTCGGCGGCTTCTCCGCCACCGTGCTTCAGTTCATCGATGACGAGCTCCACCTCGTGGCGTTCACACCAACGAGCACCGAGGCGGACGAAGGGCTGAAGGCGTCGTTCCCGCGCAAGATTGCCGACTTTCCGACCTTCGCGCTGGTGCGCGGCGGCGAGACGATCCAGTTTCCCGATAGCGAAGCCGCGGAGGTCCCGGAGCTGAACCGGAACCTTGCGCGGCTGCGCGGCTTTCGCAGCGTGCTGTTCATGCCGCTGATGAATCGGGGGACGCCAGTCGGCATGATCAGCGTAACTCGTGCCGAGCCCGGCGCGTTCGCAGCCGACCTCGTGCAGTTGCTCCAGACCTTTGCCGACCAGGCGGTGATTGCGATCGAGAACGCGCGGCTGTTCAACGAGACGCGCGAGACGCTGGAACGCCAGACCGCCACCGCCGACATTCTGAAGGTGATGGCCGCTTCACCCTCCGACGTACAGCCGGTGTTCGACGCCATCGCCGCCAACGCCAACCGGCTGATCGGCGGCTTCTCCACGGCAGTTCTGCGCTACATCGACGGCGCCGCGCATCTTGCGGCGTTCACGCCGACCGATCCGGCCGGCGATCGCGTGCTGCAGTCCTCGTTCCCGGTGCCATTCGCGCAGTTCCCGCCCTACCGGCTCGTGGCCAGTGGTGTGGCGGCGCAATTGCCCGACACCGAGGTCGAACCGGCGGCGCGGGACATCGCGCGCGCCCGCGGCTACCGCAGCATGCTGTTCGCTCCCTTGATGAGCGACGGTGAGGCCATCGGCGTCATCATCGCCACGCGGCGCGCGACCGGCGCGTTCGGCGAGCATCATGTGCGGCTGTTGCAGACCTTCGCCGACCAGGCGGTGATCGCGATCAAGAATGTCAGCCTGTTCAACACCACGAGGGAAGCGCTGGAACGGCAGACCGCGACCGCCGACATCCTCAAGGTGATTGCGGCCTCGCCCGCGGATGTGACGCCGGTGTTTCAGGCGATCTCCAACAGCGCCAAGTCCCTGGTCGGCGGACATTCCTCCACCGTCACACGCGTCATCGACGGCCTGCTGCACCTGGCCGCCTTCAGCACCGACAACGAAGCCGGCAACGAAGAGCTGCTCAGCTCGTTCCCGACGCCGCTGTCGGCATCCGGCATTCACAGCCGGGTGGCAAGAAGCGGAGAGTTCGCATTCCGCAGCGACATGCAGAACGAGCCCGACCTTACGGACGCCATGAGAGAGCTGGCGCGGACGCGAGGTTATCGCAGCATCCTCGTGATCCCAATGCAGCGCGACGGCGTCGCGATCGGCACGATCGGCGTGACGCGGCCGGAGGCCGGTCCCTTCCCGGACAAGGCGATCGCCCTGCTCAAGACCTTTGCCGACCAGGCCGTGATCGCCATCGAGAACACGCGCCTGTTCAACGAGGTGCAGGATCGCACCAGGGAATTGGCCAAATCGCTCGACGATTTGCGCGCAGCCCAGGACCGGCTGGTCCAGACCGAGAAGCTGGCGTCGCTCGGCCAGCTCACCGCCGGCATTGCGCACGAGATCAAGAACCCGCTCAACTTCGTCAACAATTTTGCATCGCTCTCCGCCGAGCTGACGGACGAGCTGAACGATGCGCTCGCGCCTGTCCCGTTCGCTGACAATGTCCGCAGCGAGGTCGACGAGCTGACCGGACTGTTGAAGGACAATCTCGCGAAAATCGTGCAGCATGGCAAGCGCGCCGACTCCATCGTCAAGAACATGCTGCTGCATTCCCGCGAGGGCGGCGGCGAGCATCGGCTGAGCGACATCAACGCGCTGGTCGAGGAGAGCCTCAACCTGGCGTATCACGGCGCCCGCGCCGAGAAGCCGCAGTTCGACGTGACGCTGAAGCGCGAGCTCGATCCGGCGGCCGGGCAAGCGGAAGTGTTTCCGCAGGAGATCACCCGGGTGCTGCTGAACCTGATCTCGAACGGCTTCCACGCGGTGGCCAAGCGCAAATCGGATCACGGCGCCGTCGATTACGAGCCGGTGGTGATCGCTGCAACCCGCGACCGCGGCGACAGCATCGAGATCCGCATCAGCGACAACGGCACCGGCATTCCGCACGAGGTAAAGGAAAAGATGTTCGATCCGTTCTTCACCACCAAGCCGGCCGGCGAAGGCACCGGCCTCGGATTGTCGATGAGCCACGATATCGTGGTCAAACAGCACGGCGGCACCATCGACGTCGCGACGGAGCCGGGCAAGTTCACGGAATTCACGATCCGGCTGCCGCGACAGAGCAGCTTTTCAGACCAGAACAAGAGATAGACTCGCCCGGAGGATGCCGTGACGAATCTGGCTTGGCTCGTTCGACGGCAATTGCTCTCGCTGTCCGGTGTCGGCCTCATGCTGGGCGCTCTGTTCTTTGCTGCCGCGCTGACGCCGACGCTGATTCCGCGGAGCTATCTCACGCAAGGCGCGCTTGCCGGCGGCTGTTTCGCGATCGGCTATTTCGCCGGCGTGCTGTGGCGCCAGCTGTGGCATTATCTCGAATTGCCCGAACCTTCGCCGCGGGCAAGATCGATTGCGAATGCGCTGGTCACGGCCGGTTGCCTGCTGGTCGTCGTTATCTTCCTGCGGCGAACCGCCGAATGGCAGAATTCGATCCGCACAGTGATGAAGATGACGCCGGTCGAGACCGCGCATCCGCTCAAGGTCTGCGTCATCGCCCTGATCACGTTCGCCGTGCTGCTGGTGCTGGGGCGGCTGTTCGTGTTTGTCGCCCGCTTCCTCGCCGTGCGCATAAAGCACGCCATTCCGCGGAAGCTCGCCAACGTGCTCGGCGTGCTGATCGCAGGCCTGCTGTTCTGGTCGATCGCCAGCAACGTCCTGGTCCGGACCGCGTTCAACGCGCTCGACTCCTCCTTCCGCGAACTCGACGCCCTGCAAGAGCCAGAGCGGCCGCAACCGGCCGCCCACGATCGAACCGGAAGTTCTGCCTCGCTGGTGAAGTGGCAGGAACTCGGGCGCATGGGGCGCCGGTTCATTGCCTCAGGCCCGACCGCGACGGAGATCAGGGCCGTTACGGGACAGCCCGCGCAGAATCCCGTGCGCGTCTATGTGGGCCTCGGCAGCCGCGACACGGCGCGGGCGCGCGCCAGGCTTGCGCTCGACGAGCTCAAGCGCCAGTACGGCTTTGAACGCAAGGTCCTGATCGTCGTCACACCGACCGGGACCGGCTGGGTCGATCCATCCGCGATGGATACGGTGGAATATCTCCATCATGGCGATGTCGCGAGCGTCGCGATGCAATATTCCTATCTCAATAGCCCGCTGTCGCTGCTGTTTCAGCCCGAATACGGAGTGGAGGCCTCGCGTGCGCTGTTCACCGAAATCTACGGCTACTGGACGAGCTTGCCCAAGGACAAGCGGCCAAAGCTGTATCTGCACGGGCTCAGCCTCGGTGCCATGAACTCGGAAAAATCCGCAGAATTGTTCGAGACAATCGGCGACCCCATCGCCGGCGCGCTATGGAGCGGAGCGCCATTCGAGAGCCGCATCTGGCGCTCGATTACCGATAACCGCAATCCAGGATCACCGGCCTGGCTGCCGGAATTCCGCGACGGCCGCTTCGTGCGCTTCATGAACCAGAACGGGCCGACGGTGGCGCCGGATACGCCCTGGGGCCCGATGCGCGTGGTCTATTTGCAATACGCCAGTGACGCGATCACATTCTTCGCCTACCGCGATGCCTATCAGGCGCCGGCCTGGATGAATGCGCCGCGCGGGCCTGACGTATCACCGGAGCTGCGATGGTATCCTATCGTGACGATGCTGCAGCTCGCCCTCGACATGGCGGTCGCAACCAACACGCCGATGGGTTTCGGCCATGTCTACGCACCCGAACACTACGTCGATGGCTGGGTCGCGGTCACAGCTGTCGGCGATTGGTCTGCCGAAGCGCTCGCACGGCTCAAGCAGCAGCTCGCAGCGAAAGCGCGGAAGACGGGCAATGGCGACGACGATCCCGATCGCGGTGGCTAACCCCTACTCCGCCATCTCCACCTGCTGCGTGACGGACGGACCGGCCAGCGGCCGCTCCTCCATCATGATCAGGCAGAGCGCGGCGCCGGCCATCAGCGCCGTCGCGGCGCCGAAGACGTAGCGGAACGCATGCCGCATGTCGTCGGCGGGAATCGCATTGACAGCGCCGTGATGTTCGCCGGCGAGCGGAACGTCGGCACCGAGCGCGATGAGCAGGATGGCCGCGAACGCCGCGACCGTGAACGAGGACATCAGCGAGCGGAAGAAGTTCAACGCGCCCGTGATGGTGCCGATCTGCGGGCGGGCGACCGAATTCTGCACCGAGACCACGCAGACCGGAAAGGTGGTGCCGAGGCCAAGCGCAAACGCAGCCATCAGCGTCAGCAGTGCCCAGAGCGGCAACGTCGTCAACGTGAGGCCGAGGCCGCACAGCGCAGCCCAGGACGTTCCGACGATGGCGACCCGCTTGTAGTGCTTGGCCCGCGCCATGGTGCGACCGGCGATGGCCGCGCCGCAGGTCGAGACCGCCGCGAGCGGAATCAGCGCGAGGCCCGCTTCGCTGGCGCTGAGGTGATAGACCGCCTCGTAATAGAGCGGCAGCTGCACTGTGAGGCCCGTGATCGCACCGAGCGCGCAACCGCCGGCCGTCAGCCCGAACGGCACAACCGATCCTCCGAGCAGCGGCAGCGGCAGGAACGGCTCGTCCGCGCGGCGTGCGTGCCACACGAAGGTGGCCGCGAGCGCGACGGCGCCGCCCACCATCGCAAGCACGGTTGGCGAGAGCCACGGGAAGCGCGTGCCGCCCCAGGTCAGCACCAGCATGAAGACCATGGCGGAGGCCATCAGCAGCACGCCGCCGAGCCAGTCGACCTTGCGCTTGCGGTGGAACACCGGAATCTTCTTCATCCTGGGCAGCAGCAGCGCGATCGCCGCGGCCGCGAGCGGCACATTGATCCAGAAGATCATCGACCAGTGCAGATGCTCGGCGAACACGCCGCCGATGACCGGGCCGAGAATGCCGCCGACCATCCAGACGCTGGAGAAATAGGCTTGATATTGGCCGCGCTCGCGTGGGCTCACGACGTCGGAGATCACGGTCTGCACGACAGGCATGATGCCGCCGCCACCGAGCCCCTGGAGACCGCGTGCAAGAATCAGCATCGGCAGGTTCGGCGCGATCGCACACAGCACCGAGCCCGCGACGAACAGGCTGAGCGAGATGATGATCATCACGCGGCGTCCGTAGATGTCGCTGAGCGTGCCGAATACCGGCGCGACTGCGGTCGAGGCGAGCAGATAGGCGGTGATGACCCAGGAGAGATTGGAGACGTCGTGGAACTGGCGCCCAATGGTCGGCAGCGCGGTTGCGACGATGGTCTGGTCGAGGGCTGCCAGAAACATCGTCAGCATCAGGCTGATGACGATGGTGCGGACCTCGTCCTGCGACAGCGGCGCCGGCAGCGCGAGCGAGGGAGCGTCGTCGACGCTCAAGACCTCGCTCGAAAGGCGGGACAATTCCTCGGCGATATCGTCGGGCAACGTTTGGGTGTCGGCAGAACTGCTCTGCCGCTCGAACTTGTTCATCTCGATCGGAAGCCATGAGGCGGCCCAACGCCGCGAAGGATTCGTTCTATGCAGCCAATGTAGACAGCAAAGTTCTTCTCGGGCAGGCACCGCGGTGCATGGGAGCATCCCACCCCACGGCCATCCCGAAGACGTGATCTATCTGGTGCGACGGATCAGTCCTTCGGACGTCGCTTCAGGCGGGCCCGTTTCGGCAGCTGCGCCGGCCATTGCACGATGTGGTTCTCGAGCTCATCGTCCGGGATCTCCACCTCGCTGCCTTCGACCCGACCGCGTACGGAGACGCCGGCCTCATGCACGGTATTGGGATCGCCTGACACCAGCGGATGCCACCAATAGAGGTCGCGCCCTTCCGCCACGAGCTTGTAGCCGCAGCTCGGCGGCAGCCAGTTCAGGGTGCGGACATTGGCCGGGGTCAGGCGGACGCAGTCCGGAACCTTGTCGGAACGATTCGCATAGTCCTTGCAGCCGCAGGTCACTCCATCGAGCAGCTTGCAGCCGACATGGGTGAAATAGATGTCGCCGGTGCCATCTTCCTCGAGCTTGTTCAGGCAGCAGCGGCCGCAGCCGTCGCACAGGCTTTCCCATTCTGGCCCCGACATCTCTTCCAACGTCTTGGTTTTCCAGAAGAATCCTTCCTGGCCTGAAGGTCGTTTGGGAGCTGCGGTCATGCGCCTCAACAAAAGTTCGAAAGAGCTACGGCTGGTGCCATCTAGGGCGTGCGGCCGTGGGGCCGCAAGCGACGCCCGCGTGAGGCCCGTAATGAACCGGGGTCAATTAGGCCTGTTGTTCAAAATCGCAAGCGTGACCATTGGTTTATAGGCCCTGCTCGGCTAGAAGGAACAGCAAGTCCCCACCGTCGCTGGCCGGGCGCCTTGGGTTTGCCGCAACACTCCCGCAAGACGTCTCGATGCCGCCCCAGCGGGGTGCTTGAACGCTTTCGAACCAAGCCGCAAGGGTTCTAGGTGCGCCAGATCATACCACCGCATTGGAAGGCCTGGATCCGGAATTTCTTCCTGGATCTCGATGCGCGCATCGACTCCTCGCTGTTCTCCTCGGCCAAGGGCATCCGCGAGCTCTACGAGCGCTACTCGACCTTCATGGACCGCTTCTATGTCGGGCGGTGGAAGCGCTGGGTGTTCATCGAGCCGCTGTCGGAAGCTGCGACCCTCGGCCTCGGCGGCCTGGTGGTGATGCTGACCCTCGCCATCCCGGCCTTCCGCGAGACCGCGGACGAGGACTGGCTGAAGAAGTCCGACCTCGCGGTGACCTTCCTCGACCGCTACGGCAACCCGATCGGCAGCCGCGGCATCAAGCACAACGACTCGATCCCGCTGGAAGATTTTCCGGACGTGCTGATCAAGGCGACGCTCGCGACCGAGGACCGCCGCTTCTACGAGCATTTCGGCATCGACATCGCCGGCACCGCACGCGCGCTCGTCACCAACGCCCAGGCCGGCGGCGTCCGCCAGGGCGGCTCCTCGATCACCCAGCAGCTCGCCAAGAACCTGTTCCTGAGCAACGAGCGCACCATCGAGCGCAAGGTCAACGAAGCCTTCCTCGCGGTCTGGCTGGAATGGCGACTGACCAAGAACGAGATCCTCAAGCTGTATCTCGACCGCGCCTATATGGGCGGCGGCACCTTCGGCGTCGACGGCGCCGCGCATTTCTACTTCAACAAGTCGGCACGCGACGTGACGCTCGCCGAGGCCGCGATGCTCGCCGGCCTGTTCAAGGCGCCGACCAAATACGCGCCTCACATCAACCTGCCCGCTGCCCGCGCCCGGGCCAACGTCGTGCTGGACAATCTCGTCGACGCCGGCTTCATGACCGAGGGCCAGGTGTTCGGCGCCCGCCGCAATCCCGCCTTCGCGGTCGACCGCCGCTACGAGGCGTCGCCGAATTACTATCTCGACTACGCCTTCGACGAGATGCGCAAGCTGGTCGACACCTTCCCGAAATCCTACACCGAGCGCGTCTTCGTGGTCCGGCTCGCGATCGACACCAATGTGCAGAAGGCGGCGGAAGACGCGGTCGAGAACCAGCTGCGCCAGTTCGGCCGCGACTATCACGCGACGCAGGCCGCGACCGTCGTCTCCGATCTCGACGGCGGCATCCGCGCCATGGTCGGCGGCCGCGACTACGGTGCCAGCCAGTTCAACCGCGCCACCGACGCCTATCGCCAGCCGGGCTCGTCGTTCAAGCCTTACGTCTACACAACCGCGCTCCTCAACGGCTTCACGCCGAATTCGATCGTGGTCGACGGCCCGGTCTGCATCGGCAATTGGTGCCCGCAGAACTATGGCCATTCCTATTCCGGCGCGGTGACGCTGACGCAGGCGATCACGCGCTCGATCAACGTTGTACCCGTCAAGCTGTCGATCGCGATCGGCCAGAAGGAGCAGCCGAAGGCGCCGAACCCGGCCAAGATCGGCCGCGCCAAGATCGTCGAGGTCGCGCGCCGCTTCGGCCTCAAGGCGCCGCTGCCCGACACGCCGTCGCTGCCGATCGGCTCGGACGAAGTTACCGTGCTCGAGCACGCGGTGGCGTACGCGACTTTCCCCAACCGCGGCAAGGCGGTGACGCCGCATTCCGTGCTGGAAGTGCGCACCGGCGCGGGCGATCCGGTCTGGCGCTGGGACCGCGACGGACCGAAGCCGCGCCAGGCAATTCCCGCCTCCGTGGCCGCCGACATGGCCGGCATGATGAGCCACGTCGTCAGCGAAGGCACCGCGCGCCGCGCAGCCCTCGACGGCATTCCGACCGCGGGCAAGACCGGCACGACCAATGCGTATCGCGACGCCTGGTTCGTCGGCTACACCGGCAATTTCACCTGCGCGGTCTGGTACGGCAATGACGACTATTCGCCGACCAACCGCATGACCGGCGGCTCGCTGCCGGCGCAGACCTGGCACGACATCATGCTCGCGGCGCATCAAGGCGTCGAGGTCCGGGAAATCGCCGGCATAGGCATGGGCCAGAAGCTGCCGCCCGAGCGGATCGCCAACGCGCAGGCCAATGCGGCGCCGAAGGTGCTGGAGACCAAGCCCGGTCCGCCGCCCGTATTGACCAAGCGCGGCGCTGACGTTTTGGTGCGGGTCGAGAAGCTGCTGGATGACGCGGCCCGGACCGCGACCAAATCGGCCGCCACCGACCCCAAGCAAGCCAAACCGGCATCGTCCACGAGCGCGCTCGCCTTCCCGCAGAACTACGCGGAAGAGAATGCGAACGCATCCGCCCCGCGCAAGAACTAATCGAAACAAGAACTGATCGAAACAAGTGCGGCTGATCCTGATCACATTGACGGCTCTTCTGCTCGCAACCGTGGTGGGCGTCGGCGCGACTTGGATGACGACGACGCGCGGCACCGAGATCGGCGCGCTGACCATCGGCCCGTGGACCGCGCGTCCGCGCACCGGCACCGCCGACGTCGATCCCTATTCGCGCGCCACCATCGTGCGCAACGGCGAGCTGCCGATCGGCACCGGCGACGGCGTCGCCTTCACCGCGACCGCCGATGACAAGAAGAAGGTGCTCGACGGCCGCTGCGACGTCGTGGTCTCCGGCGTGACGCCGCCGGCACGGTTCTGGACGCTGACGCTCTACGACCGCAAGGGTCATCTCGTCCCGAATTCGCTGCAGCGCTACGGCTTCACCAGCCAGGAGATCGTACGGCAGTCCGACGGCTCGTTCGAGATCCGCATCGCCTCGCGCTCCCGCGCCGGCAACTGGCTGCCGACCGGCGGCATCGAGCGCTACGCGCTCATGCTGCGGCTCTACGACACCCCGGTCGGCGTTGCCACACGCACCCAGCGCGACGCACCAATGCCCACGATCACGACGGCGGGCTGCTCATGATCCGGCTGTTGTTCACCATCGTTGCCGGCGTAGTGCTGGGCCTCGTGGTCCATCTCGTCAGCGTGCTGGCGTTGCCGCGGATCGCGACCCAGGACGCCTATTCGCGGCTGACGCCGATGACGAAACTCAACGGCGTCACGCAGCTTCCGCTCGCCGATCCGCAGACCTCGCCGATGCCGTTCATGGACCCGGCCTTTGCACTCGCGATCTGCCGCTACGATCTGTCGAACGGGCCGATCAAGCTGACGGTGCCCGTCAGCCAGGCCTACACCTCGGTGTCGTTCTACACCCGCAACGAGATCGCCTATTACGCCATCAACGACCGTTCGGCCGGCAAGAAGGTGATCGAGCTCGACCTGATGACAGAGCCGCAGCACAACGAGCTGCCCGAGGACGAAGAGATCACCGCGGCCGACCGCCTGATCATCGATTCCCCCAGCACCACCGGCCTGATCGTGATGAAGGCGCTCGCCCCCGAGCCTGGCCTGATGCCGCAGGCGCAAGGCTCGCTCGCGGCCGCGAGCTGCGGACCGCAGACCGAGCCGCCCGCCAAGGCGGAAGCACCGCGGGGACGGCGCTGAGGCGCGCAGCTTCGGCGACGCGAAAACAAAAAGTCGAAAAACAACCCCATGCACAGTAGCGCTAGCATTGAAATCGTTAGCCATTTTGGTTGTGCCAAATAGGCGTTTGGACCGATACATCCCTGCCCGTCGCGCAGTTCAGCTTTGACTCGTCGGGCAAAACACTGGCAGAATGGGAGCATCGAAAGTTCACCCGCGCGGAGCAATCCGGCGCGGGTTTTTTCATGCCGGGGCAGATTGCCATGATCCGCGGATGGCTATCGTTGCCATAGCAGGCGGGCGGAATGTTCGCGGGAGACGGCGGTAGTTTCTGGTGCCCGCTTCAGGTGCGATGCACCGCTCGCGGTCCAATAACAGCAGGGAGGAGTTGCGGCCAAAGATTGAAGAAGAAGACGTAGATGATCGCAACTGCCCACCCGTAGATCATGCTGGCTGCAAGGCCGTACATGAAGCTGCCGACGGTAATCATCTTGAAACCGGGAAAGACCGCCATCAAACCAGCTTCTTGAAATCGCGATTTGACCCACATCAACTGCGGTTGCCGACCGTTGCGGGACCCGACGTTTGATTTGCATCAAGGGCTTTCATGCGAAACCTGCGAGTTTGGTTTTGGTCCTGTTGGCAACAGGGCAATCAGGCAATGGTGCCGTCTTGAGGATGCCGCGATGACCTTGCCGGACCATGTTCACGATCAGTCCGGCGCACGCCGGGGCTTGTCGCGCAACTCCCTCATCGTTATGGGGCTTGCCGTCATCGCGGCAATCTCCGGAGCGCTCCTGTTCACCCAGCATCAGGCTCATGTACTCGGTGCTCTGCTTTGGCTGCCCCTTTTGGCTTGTCCGCTTATGCATTTTTTCATGCACGGTAGGCATCGAGGAGCTGGGGGCCATCACCACGGCTGAATTTGGGAGCGCCCTATGCGCAGCAAAGAATTCGGCTGGTCTGCTTCGTCAATCCTTCTGGGGCTTTCCGGAATCATCCTGATCGGTGTCGGCGGGTATTTCCTTTTCCTTCGGCCTGCGCTGCTGCCGGAGGACATCCGCTACATGAACCTTACGCCTGTCGAGCTGGAATCGATCGGTCCAAGGTTGGCAAGGTGGCTTGCACACGTATTCAACGTAATGGGCGGCTACGTGATGGCGACGGGTGTGCTTACGCTCACTCTAGCCATGACGGCTTTTCGCCAACGAAGTACTTTGGCGCTGGCTGGTGCTATTGTTGCAGGTGTGGTCTCGATAGGCTGGATGGCGGCCGTCAACGTTATGATCAACTCGGACTTCAAATGGGTACTGCTCGGATTTGCGCTCATCTGGGCTGCCAGCATCGCGGCCTTCGCCGCTGAAGTTCGCCGGTTCGACACCAGCCCCGTTTGCTGATGTCCGCTAGGTGTCACAAGCCGCAGATCACGCTCAAGGTGGGTGACTTCCGCTTTACGTCGGTGAGCCGACATTTATGAGCACCCTCAGCCGGAGGGGTTCATCAGGCTAGAGATCAGATTGATGTTCCTCACAAGGCCTGATTGTTCCATCGGCGGAACATAGGCAACAACTTCAGGCGACGACCTCGCGCTTAGAATGGCGGGCTCGTTCGAGATTGTCCCCCGCTTGTGCGGTTGATCTACACACTTACTCTTTGGAAAAAGGCAGGAACATTCCTGCGATTGCCAAGTTTTCCCGATGCCCTTCCCCAAGGGCGACCCCGAGTGGCCCCAGCTCCATGCCCCCCAACATCCCCGCGAGCTGGGGCCCGTTTTTTCTCGAAATTTGGGCTGATAACGGGAACCAAGAACCTTTGTTGAGTTGGGCACCATTCGCCACCGCGCCTCAAATGACGTGGTGCCGACACACGAAGGACCTCAGCTGGCCCAGCTCCGAGCTGAAGTCCTTTCTGTGTCGTGCGCATTTTAAGCCGAATTCGGAACGAATATTCGACCCTTGAATCATTCCATGTCAGCTAAGTGTCGGATGTCCAACCGTGTCGCGCTTAAATCAGTTCGCCCGTGAGGCCGCAGCGGCATTGCTGCGCATGGCAAAAACAACAAAGGATCCCACGGTCGCTGCTGGCTTGGTACAGCGTGCGGCAGACCTGAAAGACCGCACCGGCGAGCTTCCTGCCATTGATGTCGAGGCCATGGCCGAAGAGCCGCCCAAGCCCTTGACGAAGAACTAAGGCTGCCTCGGTGGATGGCGTAGCTGAACAGGCCGCTCTCGACATTGCATGGTCTCGGCATAGTCGCGCCGCCATCTTGGCGCCCAGCTCCTTCTCGACGATTTCGACTGAGTTATCCCACTGCGCGTTCCTGCTCTCCGCCAAGGAGCCCGTCATGTCGAGACTAGCGATCGTATTCGTGTCGGCACTGTCTGTGACCTCTGCTACCGCGCAAAATACTGCGTCCGGACGATCGCACGAGCCGGCCGCTGCCAGCGCGTATGAAACACAGCCTTTCCTATTTGATGGACGGATGCGAGGCGACGGCATGAGGCAGCGAGGGCGTGCCGACAATCGTCACCCCAACGTCGGTGCCATTGACGTGCAACCGAAAGCAAACCAGCCAGGGCGCGAACGATGAGCCCGCGTGCCCGCTTTGATCTGCCCGCCCAGCTGTTCGCCCTGGACGAGGTGATCAGTTGCGCCGGCAATACCTCCAATCGGCCGCTTCCGTTGACGCGATGCAGCTACGTGTTGGTTGATGGGGCCACCGCGGAAATTTGCCGCTGAGCACCGAACCGACGCCTGTGACCCAAGCGGGCATAGCGCACTCCGGCGCGACGTCTGCACCTTAACTCATGGGGAGGTCGATCTCACGCGGCTTGCACTGTCAACTCGCTGACGCGATCTGGTGCATCGAGCATGGCCATGTGCCCAATGTCCGGCAATTCGAACGTGGCCCACGATTTGTCGCTTTTGCAGTCTGCCAGTGCCCTGTCGAAGGCCGGCTGAGGAAATTTCGGCAGGCGGATGTATGTCTTCTTCGCCACTTTTTGGAGCGCTCCGGAAAGCTTGACCTGCTGGAGATAGGTGCCGATCGGATGCGGAGTAACCTTGGACTCGGCGAATACCCGATCGCGTTCGGCAACGACACTGGGCGGATATGTCGGCGATCCACGGACGCCTGCCTCGCCCTTGTCGATGGCCGCCTGTATGCCTTTGCGAACCGGCTCGGCTGCGAAGTCCGCCACCCTTTGTCCATTTGCGGGAATGTAGGCATCAAGCCATACAACCGAGGAGACGCGATCGCCGATGCTTTCGAGCGCGCCCGAGCCTACGAAGCCCGCGTAGGACCACGCCACAAGACAGACGTTGTCGAGACTTTCCCATTTGATCAGGTTGACGACGTCGGCGATGTGGGTGTCCAGATTGACGTCCTTGCTCAGCAAATGCGAGCGCTCGGCTAAACCCGTGAGCGACGGAGCGAACACTTTGTGGCCGCCCTGTTCGAGCCGGTCAATGATCCGGCGCCATATCCAGCCGCCGCAAAAAGCCCCGCTGACAAAGACGAAGGTCTTTCGCGCCGATTGGGCGCGGGCGGCACCAATCACGCTGGATGCCGCTGTTGCCATCAGACCGCTTGCTGCAGCACTGCGAAGCAAGCGGCGGCGACTAACGTGAATTCCTGCCACGACGCGTATCCCTCTCGTGAGGCAATCCGCTACTATGAGTTGTCGATCATAGAGAGTATCCGCCAAAGCGGCAAGGCGGCTCGTGGGGGCGCGCCGCCCAGCTCAGAGAGGTCCGCTCAGCGATGCATGGTGCACGTGATTTGCTCAGGCCGAGTTCTTCGCTTCTTGACCCTGAGCGGAAGTCCGAGCCTCAGGATGCCGTTAGCTTGGCTGGGTCTCGGGAATTGTTCTAAGTTGCCGATTTGTTTTCAGGGAGCCTATTCGTGGTGTTTCAGAGCGACCAACTCCACCTGCGAACACTTGTACGGTACTTGCGGAATGAAATTTCCAAGCTTGTGTCGCGGAGGTTATCGTACTTCAGCACCTTCAAACTAGTCGATTTGTCCCGACTGACATACTTTCGTGTTTCACTCCCGACGGACGAGGTGTGGCTGATGTCATTTGGTGCCGGAGGCTCCGAGGTCATACAGTCGATGATGCTCTCGATCGATGAAACCAGGCAAATCTTCCGATCGATCGAGCGCGTGTATGATGATCAAGAATTGGTGGAGATCAAGCTTGGCGATTTGTCATGGAAGACAGACTGTCGGCTCCGGACGAATCCCGACAAAGTCACGATCTCTTTCAAACGTGGTGGGGAGCGAACGCGCGAAGACGTCAGGCGGCAAGACGTAGCCAGGGCAATCGCCGAGTTTCGCAGTCTATTTTGAGCCAAAGGGATGCTGCTAGTGCAGGTCAGCCCGTGGCCCATCAGCGAAGTAGCGGCGCACCTCGTTCAGGTCCACTAAGCGATGCATAGCGGACCAGGTTTGATCAGGTTGAGTTCTTCGCATTTGCCCCGAAGCGGACGTTAACGGTCAGTCTTTCATGCCATCCAGACCGGGATGATCTTTGTAAATGTTGTCCTGAAGCACCGCGTCTATCTGAGAGATGATATCGCCCACCGACATCCTCAAGCTCAGAAACTCATCTGCTGGAGAGGCCTCTTTGGCGAGCGTGAGCGCCAAGGATAACTCCTCAATGACCCGCTCTATGTGCCATTTAAATCGTGCGGCTGATTTCGCGTCCATAGAACCATCTTGCGGGAACAGGGTCTGCCTTGCAAATGGCAGCATACCCATCTCAGTTGTACCACTGAGGGAGCGAGGATCTCTACCATCAGGCGGCGCTCCGATCAGCGCTCCTCGATCGGATGCACTCATTTGCAGGGTGCGATGCTTTGCATCGCCGTCAGCTTGAATCATGTGGACGGGCGGCGCCGATCGTCGCTTTTGGCATGACCGGCACTTCAGCGACACCTTCAGCTTCCAGATCAGCGGATCGCTTGTGCGGCAAGGACGAGCATGATAGCAAAGGCCATCGGGTCAAACACAACCGCCCGACCAGCTTTCGAGCCAAGCGTTGTTTCGCTCCATTATGGAGGTGAAACATGTCTTGCGACAGCACCACTGGCTCAATCGGCACATCCAGCTCAGCCTTCGTTCCTTCTCCAAACCCTGGATGGTTCTGGAAACTCACGCTCGCACTGCTGGACGGCATCACACGGCGCCGCCAATACGACGAGCTTCTCGAACTGGACGACCGGCTTCTCGCGGACATCGGCTTATCGAGAACAATCGTTGGCGAGGCTCGACGGTGTTACTTCTCAGGTTGGCGCGACGATGGGTGATCGTCAAATCCTGTCAATGAGCGGCCACACCTGAGCGTGCGAAGGCGGCGCGTCTGCTTATCCCTGCGGATCAGACGGCCGCCAGGCTCGCGAAAAGGCTGAAGGACTTTTTGACCGCGATCTTTACGCCTCAGAAGTCCAGCTTGTCGCGTACGGCGTCAATTCCGGCTTTCGCGCACGCTTCGTCCGCGTCGCCGCCCGGAGCGCCGGACACGCCGATCGCGCCGACCAGGGAGCCGCCGGCTTCGACGATCAGTCCTCCGGCGATGACGACCGCTCCGGGAAGGTTGCGAATGCCCGCCTGCATCATGCCCGGCTGGCTGATCGCGTTCAGCTCGGTCGTGCTGGTCTTGAACGAGGCGGCTGTCCACGCCTTGCCTGCTGCCGTCGAGGGCGTGTGAGGACCTGCAAAGCGGTCGCGCAACATCACTTGCGTGACGCCGAAGCGATCGACGACGGCAACTGCAACCTGGTATCCACGGGTGCGGCAGTTCGCCAACGCAGCGCGCGCAAGATCGAGCGCCAGTTCCGGACCGAGCGATTTGTAGGCGACCAGACCTTCCTCCGCCCGCAGTGGGCAGATGGACACAATCAGCAGGGCCGTCGCGACCGACAGGCATCGAACGTTCATGGCAATCTCCGGCATAGGTGACCAAACGCCTATTTGGTCTCACCATATGTCAGATCATCGAACAGGGTCACGCTATCTGCCTTGGTCCACAGGCCGATCATGCCGGCGTCCGGAATGGTGGCGTCTTCCACCTCGAACAATTGCTTTCCGTCATAGCTCACCTTGAACCGACGTCCTGCGAAGTCGCAGCGCAGCACGTGCCATTGCCCGGATGACACCGGCGCGCTGACGCCATAGCCGCCTTTGCGACCCACGATCTCAAGCGACATTCGAACGCCCTTGATCGTCTTGTACAGCACGACATTGTCCTCCAGCGCGTTAGCCCGGACCACGTAGTAATTATCGGCATCCTTCGCACGCCAGATAACTCCCGCGGCGCGATCCTCGGAGCCGGCGACGGTCTTGAATTTCACCTCGACAAAGCCGTCGCGGATGGCCGTATCGCGCTTGATGGCGAGGGGAAACGTCGCCCGTCCCGATTGCTTGAGAACGTTCGGCTTGCTGGGCGCCGTCGCCTCGGCCTCCACGGTCCATTTCGGCTGTCCTTTGCCGGTCATCGTCAAGGTCCATCCGTCGGGCGACGTTCCGGCAGCAGCGTTGTCGAAATTCAGGGTCTCGGCCATGGCGTTCCCTCCCACGAATAAAACCAGCATGGATGCCAGCGCAAGCTTGCCCATGAGCTTGTTCATGTGCGTGTCCATGCATCAGCCCTTCGTGCTCGCCGTCTTGTCGAGCGCCGCACGGAGGCCCTCTGCGAGCTTGAGGGCATCGTCGTTGGCCCAGAAGTGCATGAAGAAGAGCCGCGGCTGTTCGTCCAGCATGTGGCTGTGCAGCGCGGTTACCTCGATTCCGTGCGTTCGAAGCGCCAGGATGACCGGGTTCACCTCGTCGCTGGTCAGCACGAAGTCGCCGGTGATGGCCGCCCTGCCCGTGCCCGTCGGTTGGAAATTGATGGCGATCGCGACGCCCATCGCGGCGACGGGGGTCAGCAACATGCCGTCTTCCGTGACGGGGTCGCGCCGCTTCACGTTGAACTGGTAGACGCCGCCATTCGCTTTCCCGTTCACTCCGATGATCTGGTCAAGTTTCGCCGTGTCGAGGTCGATGGCGGGCGGCGGGTTCGCCGGCGCCGTGACCGTCAGCGGGGTTTTGCTTTCGGCCAGGGCATCATGGAGCGCCGAGGCCAGTTTGACGGGATCGCCGTGTCCGGCGACGTGCATGTAGAACGTGGCCGGGCTCGCGCGCAGCAGATGATTGTGCACGGCTGTGATCTCGAGCCCGCTCGCAATCATTTTCGCCATCACGGGATTGATCTCGGTCTCGAGCAGCACGAGGTCGCCCATGATCATTGCGCCGCCATGCGCAGGCTTGAACGCGATCCAGCCGCCAAGAGCCAGCGCCGGCTTGATCGCAACCCCGTCCAACGTCACGGAGAGATCGCTGCGGGGAAAGCCGTAACGGCGGACGTCGTCCGAGACGGCGGGCTTGCGGCCCAGGGTCTCGTCCACCTTCTGCCAGTCGGCATCTTGGGCATATGCCGGGACGAATGGACCGAAGCGAAATGCAAGAAGACAGATGCCAATGCCGACCACGGCCCAGATGATTCTTTTCATCGTGCTGCTCCCTAGGCTTAGTTTCGCTCTTTGACCTGACCGCTGCTGTCGACGACCAGCGTCACCGCCTTGCCGTTCTTCACCGCCTTTGCGGTGATACCCTCGGCCGTCGACTTGATGTCGCTGACTTGCGCGTAGCCGGCCGCCTGGATCCTGGCGACGAGTTCCTCCTGCGTCAGAGCGTGCACGCTCGACAGCCCGCCCGCGACCGCAAGCAGCAGAACCGTGCGGAAGATTGTTCGTGTTCGCATGACCATTCTCCTGGTTTGTCCTGCCCCAGGTGAAGTCCGTTTCGCGATCTTGCCCTACGCGATACCCACACGGCGCAAGAGGCGGCGGGCATCGATGCGCACAGCGATGCGACCGGCGCGGACGCCGTGCCGAAAAGTCGAGCCGGTCTGACGGATGAAATCGGGGGTATATGATGACATGCTGCGCCCTTGGTGATCAGGACGCGATGCTTGGGCATGTCGCCTCACGGGGAGATCGCATATCCCCGAGCCCCAAGTAAAAGCCCCCGGGCGGGAGCTGTCAACCGGCGGGAGCTTCGGGCTGCCCACCAAAGCCACCGGCGAACGTCACGAAGAATTCACTGCTCCGCGGAACCGCGCCAGCCACATCTTGAAACTCGCGGACGGCCCCGCTAGTGTCCTTTGCGTGGGGACAAAGCAGACTCCCCGTGAGGCCTCGGTCCAAGCTCTGCGCAGCACGCCATTCGTGGAGCTTGCGCATGGACACCGAACGACACCCTTCTCACCAACACACCGTCGCCATCCTCTCACGCGGAGACGCTGCCGCGCGCCGCGACGCGACGGCACAAAACAGCCGCTTCGCGCAGCTTTTCGAAGCCCTCGCCGCCGTCGGTATCGCGGCGCGCCCGGCGATCTATGATGAAAGTTTCGCCGAGGACGTCCGTGAACAATTGCTCGGGGTGGACGGCGTGCTCGTCTGGGTCAACCCCATTCAAGACGGTCGGGATCGCGCTGGTCTCGACGCATTGCTGCGCGACGTCGCCGCACGCGGCGTGTGGGTCAGCGCTCATCCCGATGTCATCCTCAAGATGGGCACCAAGGAGGTTCTGTATCGTACCCGCTCGATGGGCTGGGGAAGCGACACCACTCTATATCAAACCGCTGCGGCGATGCGCGCCGAGTTACCGACGCGGCTCGCCGCCGGTCCGCGCGTGATCAAGCGCAACCGGGGCAATGGCGGCCAAGGCGTCTGGAAGGTCGAGAAGCTGCCGGCTTCTCCAATGATAAAGGTGCTGGACGCAACCAGGGATGGCTCCGAGGAACTGACGCTGGATGATTTTGTCCGCCGTTGCGCGGAGTATTTCGAAAATGGCAGCGTGGTCGATCAGCCATTCCAGCCTCGCTTGAGCGAAGGCGTGTTGCGTTGCTACATGGCGGGCGATCGCTGTGCCGGCTTCGGCTATCACAAGGTCAAGGCCCTGGTGGACTCGCCGGCCGCCCGTTCCGAGGCCGGACCACGGCTCTATTCGTCCAACGCAGACCCGCGCTTCCAGCGGCTGCGTCGGTTGATGGAGGACGAGTGGACGCCGCAGCTGACGTCGTTGCTGGATATTGCGCAACTTGACCTGCCTGTGATTTGGGACGCCGACTTCATGCTTGGCCCGGTCCGTCCCGACGGGACCGACAGCTATGTCCTGGGCGAGATCAATGTCAGCTCGGTGCATCCTTATCCGGACGAGGCACCGGCGGAAATTGCAGTGCGGGTTGCCGATCGGCTCCGGCGCAAGCTTTGACACATGCTCACGGTCCGCGCGCTCAAGCGCTTGCACATCTCCGTTTCATTCGACTTGCAGGACGGCGAATGCGTCGCCCTGCAAGGGCCCTCTGGCGTAGGGAAGACCCAACTCCTTCGCTCGATCGCGGATCTCGATCCCAACGAAGGAATGGTCAAACTGGACGGAACGCTCAGGGAGGCGATGCCTGCCCCGGCCTGGCGCAAGCGAGTGACCTATCTCGCCGCCGAACCGGGCTGGTGGTCCGACATCGTGCAAGACCACTTCAGCGGCTGGGATGATGCCTTACCGTTGGTCACGAGACTGGGGTTGCCGCGCAGTTGCGGTCCCTGGCCGATCCAAAGACTTTCGACCGGCGAGCGACAACGGCTGGGGCTGGTGCGAGCGCTGATGCTGAGGTCGCGGGTTCTTCTCCTGGACGAGCCGACATCGGCCCTCGATTCGGCATCGACGGCGGCCGTTGAATCCTTGATCGCGGAACGCATTTCGAATGGAACGAGTGTCGTTTGGAGCACTCACGACAACGCTCAGGCCCGCCGCGTCGGGTCGCGGGTCCTTGTGATGAATGCCGACGGTGGAATCGAGGAAAATCGGCCGTGAGTTACATTCATTTGGCATACGGCGATTTGGTTCTGCCCGCGCTCCTTGTCGTCATGGATGGCGCGCTCTCGCTTGCTCTCCGCCTCAAGCTTGAAAAGCAGCTGGCCATCGCCACCGTGCGGATGGCGCTTCAGCTGATACTCGTCGGATACGTATTGACGTTCCTGTTTGCCGTGGTCTCGCCGCTCTGGACCGCCCTCGCCGCCTTCATCATGGTTCTCTTCGCATCACGGGAAATCGTCGCTCGGCAAAAGCGACGCCTGCCGGGTATCTGGAGCTATGGCTTAGGGGCGGGATGCATGTTGCTCGCGGCCGGGACCGTCACGATGTTCGCGCTTCTGACGGAGCTACGCCCGGATCCGTGGTATCATCCGCGCTATGCGCTGCCATTGTTGGGCATGATCCTGGGCAACACCATGACGGGAATAAGCCTGGGCCTGGACGTGCTGACGAATAGCCTGGTGCGCGAACGAGCCGCCGTCGAAGCTTGCCTTGCTCTTGGCGGTACCCGCTATCAGGCGTTGCTGCCGGTCCTGCGGGACGCATTGAGAAGCGGCTTCACGCCAATCATGAACAGCATGGCCGCGATCGGCCTTGTCTCTTTGCCGGGGATGATGACCGGTCAAATCCTTGCAGGCGTCGAACCGATCGACGCCGTCAAGTATCAGCTCTTGATTATGTTCTTGATCGCCGGCGGAACGGGATTGGGAACTCTCGCCGCCGTGACGGGAGGCGCTCGCCTTCTCACCGATCATCGACATCGATTGCGCCTCGATCGAATTCTCACTGCCGAGTAGAATTGCGCGACCTCACGCCGATTGCGCCCGAACAGACTGGCCCTTCCGCGCCCACAGCAGCGCGAATGGACCCAACGCGATACCAGCCGCAAGGACAACGAACGCCAGCAGCCAGCCGGTGGCGCTCTGCGGGCCGCCGGCTGCGTCGAGCGCGGCGCCGGTGCCCCAGGCGCCGACGGCCGACAGGCCGAAGCCGACCGTCGAATGCAGGGCCAGGGTCGCGCCGCGATGTTCGGTTACGGCCGCGGCCGACATGCCGGCGGTCAACGCGCCGGAATCCGCCGGCACGGTCAGGCCATAGACGAGCAGCAGCAGTGCGAGCACCCAAGCCGGCGCCGTCGTGTTGAGGCCGATAACCAGCGCCACGCAGGCCGACGCGATCATCACGACCGTGATCGCGCGATGGCGGCCGAACTTCAGCGCGGCCTCGTTGCCGAGGATGCTGGCCGGCATCGAGATCACCGCAAAGCAGAAGCTCAGCACGACGGGGCTCAACCACGACGGCGCACCTTGATGCGCGACGACGAAGGTCCAGAACCCGACCAGCCAGGTGCGGATACCGTAGAGCTCGAAGCAATGGGCGCCGTAGCCGAAGATGTATCCGAGCGCCTCGCGGTTGGCGAAGACGGGCGCGAAGTTCAACAGACGTCCCGCCTTCGGCGCGGGCCGCTGCGCCTGCATCAGAAGGCACGCGACGATCATTGCGATCGGACCGAAGCCGGTGACAAGGAAAGCGGTCCGCCATCCCCAGCGGTCGGCGATCACTTGCGCGACCAGGAACGAGAGGCCGACGCCGACCGAGAAGCTCGACGTGTATAGCGTGACGGCGCGCGAGGTGTCGCCGGCGGGAAGCCGGTCGGTCAGCGCCTTCAGGCCCGGCATGTAGGCGCCGGCAAATCCAAGCCCTGCCAGGGACCAGATCGCGGTCGCGGACCAAAACCCTTGCGCGAAGAGTCCGAACGCGATGGTCGCCAGCCCGCTGACGATCGAGCCCCAGAGCAGGACGAGCCGTGCGTCGATCCGGTCGGTCAAGGTCGTCAGCACGGGCACGGCGAGCATGTAGCCGAACGCGTAACCGCTCGCCATCAAGCCGCCTTCGGCCGCCGACAGGCCCCACGCCGGCATCAGATGCTGCGCCAAGTTCGCGGAGAGCGTCACATGCGGCAGCAGATTGCCGACCTGGCCGATGCACATCACCGCGATCAGGGACCGGCCGCTCAGCTTACGAATGCTGTCCTCCCCCCAGCTCGACACGGCGCACCAACCACAATGGGCAACTCTCCGGCTTCTCCTGCAAGAACTAATGTCATGAACAACCGCACCCCGCGCCACCCGCCTTCTTCGCCGTTTCATCGGCGGCGCAGCAGGCCGATGGCTCTTCCTTCGCCGGCCCGCCGCAGCATCCCGCTGCGGCGCCCGACTCCACGCCGCCACGCGTGCAGACGCCGGTCTCCGGCAGCACGAGCTCCAACCTCGCGGCGGCTTTCTTGTCGCCGGCGAGATCGGCCGCAATCGACCGCACCTGCTCATATCCTGTCATCATGAGAAAGGTCGGCGCGCGGCCATACGACTTCACGCCCGCCATGTAGAAGCCCGGCTCATCGTGCGCGAGCTCGCGCGCGCCGTGCGGGCGCACCGTGCCGCAGCTGTGCTCGTTGGGATCGATGAGCGGCGCGAGCGCGACCGGCGCCTCGATGGCGGGATCGAGCCGCAGGCGCAATTCGGACAGGAATGAAAAGTCGGGACGAAAGCCCGTCGAGACGATCAGGTCGTCAACGATCACACTTCGCGCACCACAACCCGAGCCGGCCGCGATCTCGAGGCGGCCTTCGGAGTCCGACAGTTGCGTGACGCTGAATCCGGTTTCGACCCTGATCTTCCCGGCGGCCACGAGCGCGGCGAAGGTGGAGCCGAGCTCTCCGCGTGCAGCGAGCTTGTCATTCCGGCCGCCGCCAAAAGACTTGGCGGGATCGGCGCCCCGCAACAGCCAGATCGCTTGCGTCCCCGGCACTTCCTCGGCGAGATGCACGAGATCGATCAGCGTGCCCACCGCGGAATGGCCGGCGCCGAGCACCGCAACAGTCTTCCCGGCATATCTGGCGCGGCCGGCACCACGGACATCGGGCATGCCATAGGCGATGTGGCCGGCGCATTCGCGCTCGCCGATCGCGGGCAGACCATTAGCTCCGGCGGGATTGGGCGAGAACCATGTGCCTGATGTATCGATCACGGCATCCGCGCGCAGCACTTCAGGACCTTTGCCGTTCTGGTAGCGGATTTCGAAAGGCGCCTGCTCACGCCCCTTCGTCTTCGCCTTATCGAAGCCGACGCGGCTGATGGCCGAGACGCGGCTGGACGTCCGGATCACCTCGCGCAGTGGCGTTCGCGTCGCAAGCGGCGTCAGATATCGATCGAGCAGTTCGCCACCCGTCGGATAGGAGCCCGGGTCCGGCGAATTCCATCCCGTCGGCGCCAGCAGGCGCGCCGCGGCCTTGTCGATGTTATATTCCCACGGTGAGAAGAGCTGGACCTGCTGCCACTGGCGCACCGCGTGCCCCGCTTCGGATCCTGCCTCCAGCACGAGGGGTGACATGCCACGCTCCAGGACGTGCGCAGCTGCTGCGAGGCCGACAGGCCCTGCCCCGACGATGGCGATCCTCTTAGCGTTCATTCGGCTTCTCCCATATTTCTAGAATCATCGAACAATATCAGCCAAAAAGGATCACGCCGCGGTTTGCGTCGTCTTGCATCCGACTTCGTCTGCGCAGCACTCCGCCGCCAGGAAATCGACCAGACCCCGCATCGCGTCGAAGTTTGCGTGGCAGATCAGCGTGGTCGATTCCCGGACCTGACTGACGAGCCCGACCGAGACCAGGGTCTTGATGTGATGCGACAGCGTCGATGCCGGGATCTTCAGCTTGTCCTGCAACCGACCGACGGGCATGCCGGAGTGTCCGGCCCGGACCAGGGCACGATAAATCTGGAGTCGCGTCCGGTTGCCCAGGGCTTCAAGGCGTGCTGCTGCGTCATCGATCTTCATGCGTGCCACGATGTGCCGGCGGATGCCAAACTGTCAAACTATATTTCTGGAATGTTCGAAATACGGGCTGGGTCGCCCAGGGGGAATTCCGGATTGACGCGCTTCAATTACTTCCATAAATCTGGATATATGGAAACGGAAGAAGCTGGCCTCGCGCTCGCCGCCCTGGCCCAGTCGACCCGTCTGGAGGCCTTCCGCGCACTGGTCAGGCACGAGCCTGATGGTCTCGCTGCGGGCGATCTCGCACGGCTGTTGGAGGTCCCTCAGAACACGCTCTCGGCGCATTTGTCGATCCTGACGCGCGCGCGCCTCGTCACCTCGGAGCGGCACAGCCGTTCGATCGTCTACCGCGCCAACCTCACCGAATTCCGGGACGTCGCGGTCTTCCTGCTGCGGGATTGCTGCGGCGGGCGGCCGGAAGTTTGCGAGCCGGTCGTCGAAACCCTGCAAGCCTGCTGCAAGCCAAGACGCAAGGAGCGAAGCCGTGCCTGATCAATTCGATCTTCCGCGCCGCCTCGCGGCCGAGGCGCTCGGTACGGGCATTCTCGTCGCCACGGTGGTCGGCTCCGGCATTATGGCGGAATCCTTGACCAAGGATGTCGCGCTTGCGCTTCTCTGCAACGCGCTGCCGACGGGAGCCATTCTGGTTGTCCTGATCACGGTGTTGGGCCCGATCTCCGGCGCGCACTTCAATCCGGCGGTCACGCTGGTCTTCACCGGCAGGCGCGAGCTGCCGGTTAACGAGGCTGGACTTTATGTGGCGGCGCAGATCGCCGGCGGCATTGCGGGAACTATGGCGGCGCATCTGATGTTCGGACTGCCGCTGATCGATCTCTCGACGAAAATGCGAACCGGAGGACCGCAATGGTTCGCCGAAGCCGTCGCTGCTTTCGGTCTGGTCGTCACAATCCTGGCCGGCATCCGGTTTCAGCGGACTGCCGTCCCCTGGCTGGTCGGCCTGTACATCACGGCGGCCTATTGGTTCACGGCTTCGACCTCATTCGCCAATCCGGCAGTGGCCATCGCAAGGTCGCTGACAAACACGTTCTCGGGCATACGTCCCACCGACCTGCCCGGATTCATTCTCGCGGAGCTGTGCGGAGCCTTTGCCGGCATGCTGTTGATGAATTGGTTGCTCGGACGGCCCCAGGCGCAAGGCCCCATCCCAATCGCGGAGACTACCTCATGAGCGTCACGATCTATCACAACCCCGCCTGCGGCACCTCGCGCAACACGTTGGCGATGATCCGGCAGAGCGGCGTCGAACCCGTCGTGATCGAATATCTGAAGACGCCACCATCCCGCCAAACGCTTGTCGAGCTCATCAAGGCCCTGGGCATCTCCGCTCGCGCGCTGCTGCGCGAGAAAGGCACGCCCTACAAGGAGCTCGGCCTCGACGACCCCAAATGGTCCGACGACGAGCTGATCGACCAGATGCTCGCGCATCCCATCCTGATCAACCGTCCGATCGTGGTGACGCCCAAGGGCACACGCCTGTGTCGTCCCTCGGAAGCCGTCATCGATCTCCTGGACAACCCCGTCGGCCGGTTCGTGAAGGAGGATGGCGAGGTGGTCGAAGCGCGATGATTGCCGACATGGCCTCGCTCGCGTTTGCCTCGACTTAAAATTTCAGGGTCGTGCGCAATCCGAAAACCGAGGCATTTCGCAATGCCCTTCCCGGCAGCGGACTCGCCGGAGCCGTCGCGCCGCCACCGGGATGGACGATGTATTGAAAGTTCGGCTGAACGGTCCAGCCATCCTTGATCTGGTATTGATAGACGGCCGTGAGCAGCCCCTCGAAGCTTCGCACCGGCCAGCGCGGGTCGACCAACCTGGCATAATCGGCGTCGAGCGTCTGGGCCCGCTTTGAGACATGCGCATATCCGGCGGCAATGCCGAACTTGTCGTCGGGGCGCGCATTGCTAAGCCCGATCAGCTCGACGCCGCCATCTGCATAGACATCGACCAGATTACGGTCAGCCGGCGCGCCCGACACGCGTGCGAAAATGCCGATGCCCCGATCGTCGCTGTTCGGCACCCGATAAATCTGCTGCTCGAAGACCGCCCAGGCTCCAATATCGCCCGACAAGAGCCGTGGTTCCCCGCTGCTCGTTGGCGCGGCCAGCGAGACGCCGTTGGATGCGAAGCGCTGATCCCCGAACGATCCGAAATGACGCCAGCCACCGACCTTGAACTGGCCGGTCAAGTTCGGGTCACCCTTCCTGTTGTTCCAGGCATATTGAACCTGGCCGAGCAGAAGCGGCGGATCGTTGACCCGGAAATTGACGCCATACCGGTTACGCTCCTGCGGATCGCCGGGACCGGGACCGGCCTGGTCGCCGTCGAAAATCGCGCCAAGGATGGACAACTGCTCTGTCACGTTCCACAGGAGGCGCGCGCCCATGGCCGCCAAAGGCGGCGACGGCCCGCCGCTTGGCAAAGCAAGCGACGTGATCGCCGGCCAGCCCATCGAGGCGTTGGTGAAAACATCCGTGTACTTGGTATTGAAGAACTCGCTGTCGGCCGCCAGCTGTCCGAGCTTGAGCGATAGTTTCTTGTCGCCCCATTGCTTCTCGAAATAGGCCTCGTAGAGTCGCGTCGAGGGCAACGCTTCGATCCCGCTGACGACGAAGAAATTCTGCAGATTCGAGCGCGAGAGGCCGTCGCCGTGGATCTGAAACATGTTGGCGTGAAAGGTCAGCTTGTCGATGCCGACGAGCTTTTCGAAATCCAGATCGACGGCGAGACTGAGCCTGCCTTCGTAGACCGCACCTTTCTTCAGACCGCCGGTCGGATTTCCGAGCACCTCGCCGATATAGGTGGCCGCAAACTTCACCCCGTACTTTTGCCAGGGATTCGGCAGCAGCCCGAGCGTTTTCTCCTCGACCGTGCTCTCGCCGGTGTCGGGATCGGCAGGCTTGTCGTCGTCGGTTTTCTTGTCTTCCTGAGCCACGGACTGTGCAGCCGCAACCAGGCAAGCCGCAACGATCAACGCCCGCATCGAATGCCTGATTGCTCTGGCGGCCACGCTCACCTCCCGAGCGATCAATGACGCACGCCGCAGCCCGACATTCAAGCCGGTCGTCGACCAATGTGAGCCGGCGCGGCAATCCTGTTCCCGCGCGCGGCAGTATGTTCACTTCTATACTTTCGATCGTCAGATCTTCGGGATCTTCGCCCGCTCCACCACGCCGGTCCATTTGCTGATCTCGGTCTCGATCAGCGTCTTCATCTCCTGCGGCGAGCTGCCGCGAACCTCGCCGCCGACGGCGGTCTCCAGACGTTGCTTGAGGTCGGGATCCCTAAGAGCGTCCAACGTCGCCGCATTGAGTGCGGCCATGATGGCAGTCGGCGTTCCCTTCGGCGCCAGCAGGCCGGCCCAGGTGCGCACGTCATATCCCTTGATCCCGGCTTCCTGAACCGTCGGCACGTCGGGCAGCAATGCGGTGCGCGTCGGCGAGGTCACCGCCAGGCCGCGGATCGCACCGCCCTGGATCTGCGCGGCGAGCAGGACCGGGGTGCCGACGATCACCGGAACCTCTCCGCCGAGCAGCGCGGTGACCGCTTGAGAATCGCCGCGATAGGGCACGTGCACGATCTCGACGCCGGCGGCTGCGTTCAACAGCTCTCCTGCCAGATGATGCGTGCTGCCGAAACCGACCGATCCGAAGGAGAGCGCGCCCGGCTTCTGCTTTGCCATGGCGACGAGCTCGCCCAGCGATTTTGCCGGATAATCGCTACGCACGGCAATGACGAGCGCGTAATAGACCAGCGTCGAGATCATCTCGAAGCTCTCGGCCGGCTGGTAGGCGAGGCTCTTGTAGGTCGCCGCGGAAATCGCGTGGGCGCCGGTGACGAGCCCGAGCGTGTAGCCGTCGGGCGCCGCTTTCGCGATGGCATCCGCGGCGATGTTGCCGCCGGCACCGGGCTTGGCCTCGACGATGATCGGTTGTCCGAGCTTCTTCGAGAGCCCGTCGGCGATGATGCGCGACAGCGTGTCGGCCGCGCCGCCGGCGGCAAATCCATGCAGCAGCCGGATCGGGCGCGACGGATAATTGTCCGCCGACGCCGAAGTGATTGCTAAAAAACCGCCAAACAGAAAAATCGCCGCAGCAAGCCGCTTCATCCTTCGCATGGATGCGTCCTCCCTTTTGATTGTTCTATCGTTGGCCGCAGCGAGGCGGCGTTCTTCAAGTCGAGTTTGAATCTGCTAGCGGGCGAACTCCGTGCATTCAGGCGATGGCGGCATGCCCCAAACGTCGCGCGGCAGACCGACCCAGACTTTTGGCCGCTGCGGTCGATCGCGATGCCAGGGACGCGGCTCGAAATAGCCGAGCGCCTCGTCGGTCATGCGGTCGAGGTCGAAGAACAGCTCGACCAGATGCCCGTCGGGATTGCGGTGATAGATCGCCGTGTTGTGGCCGGGGCCGTGACGTACCGGTCCCCAGAGCACCGGGAGCTTATGTCGGGCGAGATGGTCGCACGCCTGCTGCATGTGGGTCGGCCCCCGCAGCTCGAACGCGACATGATGCAGGCCGCGGCCGGGCGCGCGCGCGAAGTTCAGCGTGTGATGTTCATAGCCGCTGCGCATGAAGACGAAGCGGTCCTCGATCCAGTCGGAGACCCGCAGGCCCATCATGTTCGCGTAGAACTCCGAGGCGGCGCGCGGATCGGGCGTGCGAAGGGCGACATGGCCGAGCTTGGTGACGGCAAGCGCACCGATCCGCTCCTGCGCGGGCGTCGGCGTCCAGCCCTGGATCAACTCGAAGCGCGTGCCTTCGGGATCGCTGAACGATAGCCGCCTCGAAACGCCAGGCAGTGGATCGCTCTGAAGTTCGGGCCGCAGATCGGCCTGCTTCAGCGCGGCGCCGAGCGCCTCGATCTGGACATCAGGCGATATCTCGAAGGCGATGCTCGTCAGCGCCGCGTCGCCGGGTTCGATCACCAGCGAAAGCTGCTCGGAATCGTTGGCGAGGAAGATGCGGCTGCCGTCGCGGCCGACGAGGCCAAGACCGATCACGGCGCGGTAATAGTCGAGCAGCCGCTCGGGATCGGGCGAGGCAAAGCTCGCGTGCCGGAGCCGGGTGAAGCGTGCAATGGGTGCTTGTGTCGTCATCGTGCAATCCACCCCCTCATGGCGTCATGATGATCTTGCCGAGCGCCGAGCCCTGCTCGAGCAGCGTGTGGGCCTGCCTGACCTCGTCGAGCTTCACGACCGCCGAGATCGCGGGCTTGATCGCATTGCGGCTCAGCGCATCGATCACGCTGCGCATGAGCGCGCGACGCTCGTCGCGATCGTGGTCGTAGATGTGGAAGGAGAAGCAGCGTATCGCCGGGCAGATGTCGAGATGGTCGCGCATCGCCGCCATCAGGTTTTCCTCCGGCAATCCGGCGAAGGCGTTGTACGACAGCAGCGTCCCCCATTTGCCGAGCGCGCCGAGATAGCCGGTGAACTCGGGCCCACAGACGTGATCGAGCACGAGGCCAACGCCCTCGCCATTGGTCAGCTCGCGGGTCCGCGCCACCACGTCTTCGCGGCGGTAGTAGATGACATGATCGGCGCCGTTGCCCCGCGCAAATGCGGCCTTCTCTTCGGTGGAGACCGTGCCGATGACTTTCATCTGCGCGAGCTTGGCGAGCTGCACCAGCGCGGTACCGACACCACCCGCCGCCCCGATCACCAGCACGCTCGCCGGTGCGCGCGGATGGCGGCACTCGTGCAGCAGCGCGTAGGCGACCTGGTAGTTCGACAGGCACACGGCCGCTTGCAGATCGACATTGTCGGGCAGCGCATGAATGGCGTCGGCGGGCGCGACCACATAGTCGGCGTAGCAGCCGCCGCGCTGCGACAGGTCGCGTGCGCTCAGCAGCACCTTCTGGCCGACCGCAAACCCCTCGACGCCAGACCCGAGCGCGGCAATGCGGCCGGCGACGTCGTTGCCGGGATTAGCCGGCAGCGGCGGCATCCATTTGTAGACGCCACGCCGGATCAGCACATCGGGCTGCCCCACCCCGAATGCTTCGGCGCGGATCTGCACCTGGCCGGGTCCGGGCATAGGCACCGGAAGCTCGACCAGTTCGAGTGCATCCGGCCCACCCGGCTGACGCACCAGCACCGCTCTCATGATGTCACACGCCTCCCAAGTCATATTTTCGAAAATAATACCGTTTACGAAAATTATTGCAAGATGCTCGTTGGCGCGGCATGTTGAGCCATCGATTCAATGACAGAAACCATGTCCGAAAGCGCCATTCGCCCCCGCAAGGAATTCGGCAAGACCGTTGCCGCCGACATCACCCATCGGCTGCGCGAGGAGATCATTGCCTGCGGCCTGGCGCCGGGCGAGCCGCTGCGATTCGACGTCCTGCGCGAACGATTCGGCGTCAGTTTCACGACGCTGCGCGAGGCACTGACGGCGCTTACCGCCGAAGGTCTGGTCGACGCGCAGGAGCAGCGTGGATTTCGCGTGGCCCCCGTCAGCCGCCAGGATCTGGTGGAGGTCACCGATGCGCGGGTGCTGATCGAGGTGGAATTGATCCGCCGCGCCATCGAGCGGGGCGACGACGATTGGGAAATCGCCGTCATCTCGACCCTGCACAGATTGAAGCGCATCGAGCAGCGCGATCCCGAGCATCCGTTGCGCGATCCCGAATGGAAGATCGCCCATCGCCAATTCCACCAGGCGCTGGTGTCCGCCTGCGGCTCCGCGACACTGCTCGCCATTCGCGCCGATCTGTTCGATCGCGCCGAGCGCTATCGGCATCTGTCGGCCAATTTCCGGCCGCGCCCACGTGACAAGGCCGGCGAGCACCAGGCGATCATGCAGGCCGCGATCTCGCGCAATCCGGATCTCGCGGTGCAGCTGATCGAGACGCATATCCGCACCACGGCTGACAACGTCGCGACCTACGCCGGGCACCTGCTCGACACCGAATAGGCGGCACGCTTTTTATCACCGTGGGCTTGCGTTTCACCACATTTTCGAAAATAATGAGCAAGATCGAAAATTCCAACCTTTGGGGCGAGACCATGAAGCTGCTGTCATTCTTGGACGGAAATCGGGAAAGCTGGGGCGCCGTTGTCGAAAATGGCGTCGTGGATCTCGGCCGCGCCCTGCCCCAATACCCTGTTCTCGCGGACTTCCTCGGCAGCGACGACTATGCGCGGCGCGAGGCCATCGTTGCCGGGCACAAGCCCACGATGGCGCTCAGTGACGTCAAATATCTTCCGGTGATCCCGCGTCCGGAGAAGATCGTCTGCGCCGTGCGCAATTATCTCGACCACCACAATGAAGCCGTGGCGTTCGGCATGAAGCGCGAGATCACGGAATTTCCGCCGATCTTCCTCCGGGTCTGGCGCTCCCAGGTCGCGCACAACGCGCCGGTAATCCGGCCGAAGGTCTCGGACAATTTCGACTGGGAGGGCGAGCTTGCCGTCGTCATCGGCAAGGGCGGCCGTCACATCAGCCAGGCTGACGCCTGGGATCACGTGGCGGGCTACTCGATCTACAACGACGTCAGCGTGCGTGACTGGCAGCGTCACGCCCAGCAGATCGCCTCCGGCAAGAACTTCGTCGGCACCGGCCCGTTCGGTCCCTGGCTGGTCACGCCGGACGAGATCGGCGATCCCACCAAATTGAAGCTCGAGACGCGCGTCAACGGTGCGGTGGTGCAATCCTCCGACACCTCGATGCTGATCTTCTCGATCCCGCGGCTGATCGAGTACAGCTCGACCATCTTCGACCTCGTCCCCGGCGACGTCATTGCCACCGGCACGCCGGCCGGCGTCGGCTTCACCCGCAAGCCGCCGGTCTTCCTCAAGCCCGGCGACGTGGTCGAGGTCGAGATCGAGAACATCGGCGTGCTGCGCAATCCCGTCGTCGACGAAGCCTAGAGTCAGCGCATGTCCTCCCAAGAGGTGGTTCAAGACATGTCCCATGACATCCGCAAGACCGCGCTCAGCGTCGAGACGATCTGGCACGAACGCGGTCCCCGGCTGGAGATGCCGCTGCTGGTCGGGACGGCCATTGCGGTCATCCGCAATCCCTTCGCGGGCCGCTTCGAACCCGACCTGATGCCGTTTCAGGCATCCTTGCGCGAGCTCGGGCGAGAACTCGCAACACGGCTGATCGCGCAGCTCGGCGGTGCCGCGCAGATCGAAGCCTATGGCAAGGGCATCATCATCGGCGAGGACGGCGAGCTCGAGCACGGTGCGGTCTGGCACGAGGCCGGCGGCCAGGGCATGCGCGAGGTGCTCGGTCAGCCCAAGGCGATCGTTCCGGCGGCGAAGACCATCGGCGGTCCGGGCACGCGGCTCATGGTTCCGCTCGGGCACATTCACGCCGCCTATGTCCGCAGCCATTTCGGCACCGCGGAGATGACGCTGTGGGATTCACCACGGCGCGACGAGATCGCCTTCGGGCTCGTGATGGCCACCGGCGGCCGGCCTCACACGCGCATCGGGGGCCTCGCGGCTTCCGCGATCTCCGTGCACGACGGACAGCGCTGACGGGCGCACGATGCGCTGAAGGATTTTGTCGGAAACCTGCTGAAGCAGCGCGCTAGACCGACGCAATCAAGCGCCGGCGCACTGCCGTAAAATGATCAACCCTTGAAACGATCAGCCCTTGGAGACGACCGCGCGGCCGTAGGGCGGCTGGGCCGCGACCGGCGGGTTGGCGGTCTGGGCGGCGAGCTCGCCGATGAGGCGGTCGGCATCGGCGGCCATGCCGTCGGGCGCCTGGATCACCAGCCGCTCCAGACCCCAGCGATAGGACGAGACGCGCTGCTCGAGGCACTGCTGCACCCACTGGATGATCAGCGAATTCTCCTGCATGCGCTCGATCGCGTCCTCTTTCTCCTGCGGCGAGAGGGAAGAGACACGCGCCATGCTGGCATTGCGCTTCTTGTCGAGGTCGATGACGCGGATCGCGGAGGCGAAGAACGGCTCGAAGCGGGTGATGTCGTTGCGCACGTCCTCCATCAGCTGCGTATAGCGCGAAGAATGCGAACGGTGCGGCTCGTCGATCAGCGTGCGACCGTACATGGTGCGGTCGAACACGATCTTTTGCCGCCAGGGCGAGGGCAGCGCCTTGTAGTCGCCGAACACGCTCTTCCAGGCGGGCCGCGACAATGGCGGCTCTATCAGGGGATAGGCGAGGTCGCGAAGCTGGCGCTCCTCGTCGGTGAGCTGGAATTGGGATGGCTTCAGGCCAACGCTGGAGGTGACTTCCGCGCCCAGCCAGCGATGCATGTCGTCGCTGCGCATGTCGGCGCGGGTGCGGCCGAAATCGCCGCCGCTACAGGCGGCAAGCGTCGCACCCAGCAGTGCGAGCATGATGGCCGTTACGACGGGCCGGATCTGGCGGAGGTTCTCCGGCATTGCAAAGGCCGAAGGCTAACGGCGACGACGACGGCGCCCCGGCGCTGTGCCCTGCTCCGGCCCGTGATCGCCGCTTGGCTCGTCGCTCTCGCGCTCGATGCGGATCACGGGAAGGATCAAAATCGTGCCCATGTCCGCGCGCGGAGCCACGTCCCCCGAC
This sequence comes from Bradyrhizobium sp. MI1.10, assembly GCF_055811035.1. Lineage (NCBI taxonomy): Bacteria > Pseudomonadati > Pseudomonadota > Alphaproteobacteria > Hyphomicrobiales > Nitrobacteraceae > Bradyrhizobium > Bradyrhizobium sp. MI1.10. The sequence continues at coordinate 634 of NZ_JBVVPN010000036.1, read as the reverse complement.
GCGCTCACCCGGCGACCGGCCGGAAATTCGATGATGGTCCCCATATCAGCTCTCTTCAATTGCCGCGCGACCCGGCGCGCCTCTGCAACATGCATTCATTAAGATCAGTTCATGGTTAACGGGGTGTAAACGTGCCGGCGGGACCGTAACCGCACGGGCGCGACCCGCCGTCCCGTTGCGGCACGAGAACGCTTCAAAGCAAGCGTTCGGCTTCACGCCTCGTTTTCCTTAACGAGCCTTTAAAGGAGCCCGCGATAGGCTGGCGGCGAGTATCTCTTCCAGGTCGCGTATCTCTCCATGACCAAGTCGTTGTTTCCAGGATTCGACGGGCTGATGACCCTCTCCCGTCGCGAAGGCGTCGATGTTCGTCCGACGCTGCTGCGCGTGCTGACCGACCTCTATGTCCAGTCGAGCACCCACAGCGACGACGAGCAGCGCCAGTTCGTCGAGCTCGCCACACGACTGATCGACCAGGTCGACGACGCGACGCGCGCGGCGGTCAAGGCCCGGCTTGCGATCTATCCGTCGACGCCCGCCCCGATCATGCAGAAGCTCGGACTGTCAGCCGCGCAGGAGGGACGCAGGGTTCCGCTCGCGCGCGAAATCCCGGCGCCCGCCCCTGCCCCCCCTCCTG
>NZ_JBVVPN010000035.1:57024-78841 GCF_055811035.1 Bradyrhizobium sp. MI1.10 | reverse complement strand
CCCCCCCCCCCCCCCCCCCCCCCCCCCCCCCCCCCCCCCCCCCCCCCCCCCCCCCCCCCCCCCCCCCCCCCCCGCCGGTCTCATTTGTGTTGCCCTGAACGCCGTGTCCCCGTTTCCGTGGCAAAGCCATAGATCAGTGCCAGCCGGTCCAGACATTCACGAAAACGCCGCGCAAAATAGTCGATCCAGCGCTGCGTACGGACGGCGCGACGCTGGCCGATCTCGTCCATGGTCAGGCCCAGCACCAACACGTCGTGCACTAGCGCGGCGCCGTCTGTGCCGAGTTCGCGCTCGATCCGGTTCAGCCGCAGCACCGCCTCGCGTTGGCTCTCGGTGACCGGCTCGCGCGTGCGCGCCCCATCGACATATTCGCGAGTCGGGTCCATTGCCTGAAGGCCTCGTTCGGCCCTCTCCCAATCGTTCTGGAAGGCGCGCCCGCCGCGATACTGTGCCTCGTCGATCTGATGGTGCGCGTGCAGCCGGCCGAGCGGATCGCAGCGGATCGACCGCACGGCCATGATCTTCTCGCCGGGGTCGAGCGCCAGCGGATTGTCCACCTCGACTTCCGCCACCTCCGCATTGAACGGTATCTCACGTGAGCGTCGGTCGTAGACATTCGCCAATTTATAGGACCTGTTGCGTCGGACACGTGCCACTCGGATACTCCTTGCGAAATTGACGATTGAACGGGCGGGCGTCAGGTCAGGCGGCAGAGACCAGCCTCAGCACGACGGGGCCGGCGACGCGGGCGGATCCAGCTCCGGCGCGGCGCGTCAGGCGCGCATGCGGCGTGCAATAGCTCGAGCCCGGCTCCCGCGGATGGCCGCAGAAGGTGATCTCCTCCCCGTCCTTGTCGCCGCCATAGGGATAGCGACAGTCCTCGCTAGCGAGTTCGACCAACGGGACCAAGCGGGGCTGGACGCCGACGCAGCGCAACTTGACGGGCGCGGCAGGCTTCATCGCGGATTTCGGCGGCAGGGTCAGCCCCGTGGGGCGGTGCGGCAGGACAAGACAGGCTCCCGACGGCAACGCCGGGACGATCGACGGGCTCGTCGTCCGTATCTGCACGACCAGCCCGAGCCGCTTGGCGCGGCCGACCACCGCGTTGCGCGTGTAAGCCGTTCCAAACCTTGCGTTAATCCGTCTTCCGATCTCCGCATAAGACATTCCCTTGAGAAAATAGTCGCGAAGCGCGTCGGAGTGCTCCGACGACCAATGGCCCGGTTCCATGCTGCTGTCCTGTGATGCGCCTCCTCCGATCGCACGATCGCGAGGCGGAGCCCACATTCCGGTATTCCGAAGTCGAAGTCAAGCGACAATTCTGATATTCATAATTGCATCAATTCCGAATTTCGGATTACAAGAGGCGGGACGATGGACAATCGAGGGAATCACCATGTTGGACGCTGCAATGATCGAACGGGGCCTGGAAAAGACGGGCAAGAGCAAGGGTGGCCTGGCGGCTGCCATGGGCGTTCGCCCCGGCGCTGTCTCGGAGATCCTCGGCGGCGAGCGCCTTGTGAAGGCTTCGGAAATCATCCCGATCATGGAATATCTCGAGCTCAATCTCGCGCCGATCATGGGCCGCGTCGGGGCCGGTGCCGTGATCGAGCCGGATTATGAGCAGGTTCCCCCGGAAGGCCTTGGCGACATCGCGCTGCCCTTTCCGATCATGGAGGAGACCATCGCATTCGAGATCGTGGGCGATTCGATGCTGCCCAAATACGAGAGCGGCGACGTCATCGTGGTCTACAAGGACCAGCGCCATCCGCTGTCGAGCTTCTACGGCGAGGAGGCCGTGGTCCGGCTCAAGACCGGCGAGCGCTATCTGAAGACTATCGAGCGGGGTAAATCCCCCTCCGTCGTCAATCTCACCAGCTTCAATGCCAAGCAGATCGTCGGCGTGAAACTGGAGTGGGTCGGCGAGATCTGCCTGTCCATGCCCAAGGGGCAGCTGGAGCGGTTGCGCGCCAAGTCGGCGCGCCCTCGCAAGCGGAGCAAGTAGGCTCTAATTCCGTTTTTTCGAAATGCACCTTGACTTGATTCCGTTTTTCGGAAATACTCTGCCGTGCCCGACCATGGGGCACGGCAGGATCGTTTCATGCAGTATTTCGTCGTGATGATCGACTATGGGCGCCGCGGCCGGGAAGCGGTCGTCGACCCTGAAATCACCAGGCGCGAGGTCATTTCCCGCGTCGCCTCAGGTGAGTATCGGAATATCTCGTTCATCCAGGAGATCGTGGAGAACTCGGTCCAAGACGTGACCGAGGCGATCCTCGCCGAGGCTGCCCTGCCCCGGATCCCGCCCGAAGAAGTCGACCTCCAGGCCCTGCGCCTCGATCACGCCCGCGATCTGCGCAAGCATGAGCGGACGTGACGCAGGCCCAAGCGGCTTGCGCCACAGCCCGTTCGGAGATCACACCGTGAGAACGGTTGATCCCGTGGTCTTGCGCGCGGCGAGATCGGCATGGGCTTTGGCGGCGTCCTTCAGTGGATAGGTCTGGTGCACCTCGATCTTGACCGCGCCGGACTTGACGACGTCGAACAGCTCGCCTGCCATCGCGACCAGGCTTTCACGCTTGGCGGCGTAGGTGAACAGCGTCGGTCGGGTGACGTAGAGCGAGCCCTTCTGCGCGAGCAAACCGAGATTGAGCGGCTCGACAGCGCCGGAGGACGCACCGAACAGCGCGGCGACGCCGAGCGGCGCGAGGCAGTCGAGCGACTTCAAGAACGTATCCTTGCCGACGGAGTCATAGACCACCGGCACCTTTTTGCCGCCAGTGATTTCGTCCACGCGCTTCACGAAATCCTCGTGGCTATAGATGATGACATGGTCGCAGCCATGCGCCTTGGCGAGCTTGGCCTTCTCGTCGTTGCTGACGGTGCCGATCACGGTCGCGCCGAGATGCTTGGCCCACTGGCAGAGAATCAGGCCGACGCCACCGGCGGCCGCATGGAGCAGGATGGTGTCGCCGGCCTTCACGCGATAGGTCTGCCGGATCAGATATTGCGTGGTGAGCCCCTTCAGCATCATCGCCGCCGCGGTCTTGTCGTCGATACTGTCCGGCAGCTTCAGCAGTCGGTCGGCCGGGATCAGCCGCGCCTCGGAATAGGCGCCGAGCGGCGAGGCGCCGTAGGCGACGCGATCGCCCGGCTTCACATCGGTGACACCGGGCCCGACCTCCTCGACGACGCCAGCAGCCTCGCTACCAAGCCCGCTCGGCAGTTGCGCCGGGTAAAGGCCCGAACGGTTGTAGATATCGACGAAGTTGAGACCGACGGCGGTATGGCGGATTCGCGCCTCGCCCGGTCCGGGCTTGCCGACACTGACCTCCTCCCAGACCAGCACTTCCGGACCACCGGTCTTGTGAAAGCGAATGGCATGCGTCATGGGCGTTGCTCCCTTATCGTTGAGGTCAGAGTCCGAATACCGGATCGGGCTTTTGAAATAGGTATTTGGTCCGCCCGTCACAGTACAGAGACGTAACAAGAATGTCACAGCGAACGACAAACCTCCGCTGTTCCGCCTCTGTTCGAAAGAGTTGATGTCGGCCTTGCGCCGGCCGGCAGTAGCCTTCGCGCGGGTTTGGAGGTCGTCTGCGAAGGAGAGCCGAGATGCCAGCTTATGTAAAGCATCATCAGGATATCGAGATCGCGCCTGTGATTTGCCCCGCTTGCATGGGGTTCCTTCCGATGTATGTGCGCGAGGTCGAACCGCATTGGAGTCTTGCCAAGATCGACTTCGTCTATGAATGCGCAGATTGCGGCGCCGAGGTCAGACAGACGATCCGCAAGCCGGAGTTGCTGCGGCACTGATCGCGCGGCCGGTAGCCGCCCAACTATTTGCGTTGAGCGGAAAAAACGCCCATTGGCGCGGGTCTGGCCTCTCCCAAACGAGGCTTGTTCTTTGCCGTGAACGCAGGCAGAACAAGCCTCAATCAAGACCTTTGGGAGCGCCTTCTCGTGGCTGAACAGAAGCCCTCGACAGCGATCGAGGCAGTGGAGAGCGGCCTCGCCGCGCAAGGCTACATCGCGAGCCGGCAGATCGCGACCGCCGTGTATTTGTCGCAACAGATCGAGAAGCCGATCCTGGTCGAAGGGCCCGCGGGCGTCGGCAAGACCGAGCTTGCCAAGGCGATCGCGGCCTGGCGCGGCCTGAAGATGATCCGCCTGCAATGCTACGAAGGCCTCGACGAGGCCAAGGCGCTCTATGAATGGAAATACGCCAAGCAGCTTCTCTACACGCAGATCCTCAAGGACAAGCTCGGCGAAGTCCTGGGCGGCGCGCAGACTCTGCACGCTGCACTTAATCAGCTCCACGATTTCGGCGACGTGTTCTTCTCAAAGGAGTTTGTCGAGCCGCGGCCGCTGCTGCAAGCGCTGGAGCAGCCGGGCGGCTGCGTGCTCCTGATCGACGAGATCGACAAGTCGGATGCGGAGTTCGAATCGTTGCTGCTGGAAATTCTCTCCGATTTCCAGGTCACGATCCCCGAACTCGGCACCGTCTCCGCAATCACGCCGCCAACGGTGATCCTCACCTCCAACAGCGAGCGCGATCTCGGCGATGCCCTGAAGCGGCGCTGCCTGCATCTGCACATCGGCTTCCCCGAGCAGCGGCTCGAGGAGCGCATCGTCGAGAGCCGCGTCCCCAACATCTCGCAGACGCTGCGGCGGCAGATGGTCGGCTTCATCCACGAAATCCGCTCGCTCGACCTGAAGAAGCTGCCTTCAGTCAGCGAGACCATCGACTGGGCGCGCGTGCTGGTGCTCTTGCAGGCCTCGGAGCTCGACACCGAGATCGTCAAGGACACGCTCAACGTGCTCCTGAAATACGAGGCCGACATCGAGGCGGCTCAGCCTCAGATTACGACCTTCATTGCCAAGGCAGCACGATCCAACGTCTTCGGTTGACGCCGATGCGCGAGAATATTCATCGTTTTTTCCGTGCGGCACGGGGCGCCGGCGTCCATGTCTCGCCTGCCGAAAGCATCGATGCGATGCGCGCGGTCGCGCAGGTCGGCGTTTCCGACCGGACCATCCTGCGCGATGCGCTCCTTCTGACGCTCGCCAAGTCGCAGGACGAAAAGCTCGCGCTCGGTGACTGCTTCGACCTGTTCTTCAGCCAGCCGGAGCCGCGGCAGGAACAATCTGAAGCCGACAGCAACGATGTTTCGGAGGACGCGGATCAATCTCCATCATCTGGTGAGGCCAGCGATGCAAGCGGCGGTTCGCCTCCCGCAGAATTGGGCCCCCTCGCGCAGATGCTGCTGTCGCAGGATCGCAACGCGATCACCGCCGCGATCGCCAGCGCCTCAGGTGCGGCCTCCCTGTCCGACATCCGCTACTCCACCCAGCGCGGCATCTTCTCCAGCCGCATCCTCGACGCCATGGGGCTCCAGCGGCTGCGCGACGATCTCGACGAGCTGACCCCGACCAATCCCGCACTGGCCGAGCGGCTTCGCGCCGCGCTCGATGCCTTGCGCGAAGCCGTTCGCGACACCGTCGCGCAGGGGCTTGCGCTCTATGCCCGCGAGGAGGCTGAAAACCTCCGCAACGAGATTCTGCGCAACGCGCCGCTTGCCCGCATCGAGCGGCGCCATGTCGCGGAGATGCGCGCTCTCATCCGCCAGATCGCACGGCGCCTGCGCGAGCGCTATTCGAAACCACGCAAGCGCCAACGGCGCGGTCATCTCGACGTCCGCCGCACGCTGCGCCGGAACGCCGCCTGGGGCGGCATCCCCTTTCTCACAGCCTGGAAGCGCAAGCATCGCGACCGGCCGAAGATCGTGGCGCTCTGCGATGTCTCGGGCTCAGTCGCGCAGGTCTCGGATTTCTTCCTGCTCCTGATCCATTCGCTGCACGAGGTCGTCGACGACGTCCATTCCTTCGCCTTCTCCTCGCATCTGATCGAAGTCAGCGACATCCTTGAATCGAAACCGCCGGAAGAGGCGATGGCCGAGATCATGTCCAAGGTCGGCTTCGGCTCCTCCGACTACGGCTCTTCGCTGGTCGATTTCGAGAAGGAGTTCATGAGCGCGCTGACGCCGCAGACCACGGTGATCGTGCTGGGCGATGCCCGCAGCAACAATCTCGATCCGCGCGCCGACATCCTGCGCCGCATCTCGGAGCGCTCGAAACGGCTGGTGTGGCTCAATCCCGAAGGACGTCTCGCCTGGGGCTTCGGCGATTCCGAGATGCCGCGCTATGCGACCTTCTGCAGCGTGGTGCGCCAGTGCGCGACCGCGCAGCAGCTCGAGCGCGCGGTGTCCGATATTGTGGCGACTTATCAGTAGGCCTTACCCACAGCCGACGTCAGTTTCGCACCAGCTCCGTCTGAGCCACATTGCACTCCCGGAAATGATAGGCGATCTCGTCAAGCGCGCGCTGCTCCCATTCTTGAGCTTGCGCAAGCCAGAAAACCCGGCGCTGGAAATCAAGCGCGGCGCGCTCCCGGCACAGGGATTCCTGACTGCGAATTTCGACCAGTCTGTTCATGCACTCCACTCCTGCCGTGTGAAGCTATTCCCCGCGAATCAGCGTAACAAAATCTCCAACCCTTCGTCTCATGATTTCTGTGCATATTGCGACGCAGAATGGGACAGCAGCGCTTCCCGTGCAGTGCGGTTGTTCGCGGACCAACATCAAGCCCACATCATCAATATGTGATCGAGGCTCCGGACGATCCTAGTGATCGAGCGGTCTTAACTCTTGTGGCGCAATGGCGTGCAGCAATTTGTGAAGAGAAGTTCTAAACACCTCACCGAATTCCCGACTCATTGTCGTCGCACGGTCTTCATGCAGCGCCACTAACAGAGGCGCACGAACGGCACTATGGCTTGAGGCAGCATGAGCAGCGACATCGACTTCGATCTTTCGCCAGACCAATGGGAGGTCCTGAAGGCGCTTCGCAACCCGGTGTCGAACGGTCGCCTTTCCAAGGCCTATCTCATCGAGAGCCTCGTCAAGCTCGGTCTTGTCGTCGTCTGCGACGGCGTCCCGGTCATGACCCCGAATGGACGCAAGGTGCTGGTACGCGGATCGTGTCGGCTGCTAGATCTCGCGGCGTGACGCGGCCACCCGCGTGCGGAACGTGACCGTAGGACCGCAAAATCGCCTGTCCAGTGACCGACGGCACCTCGAACGGTTTCCCGGTGCCGATGCGGATGCCCGGTCGCACCGCAAACGCGACCAAATAGACCTCCTCCTCAGCGAAAACCGCGACAATCTGGCACGCTAGTTGCTCCTTTCGACGATCGAGACGTCGTCAAAACGGGGGAGTCACCATGTCGACCATTGCCGCGGCCCCGGCCGCCGAGCCAAAGCCGCTCTACACATCGCTGTTCGTCCAGGTCCTGGCCGCGCTGATCCTCGGCATCATCCTGGGTGTGGCCGCGCCGGATTTTGCCATCTCCCTCAAGATCCTTAGCGACGCCTTCCTGAAGCTGATTTCGATGATCGTGGCGCCGATCGTGTTCTGCGTCGTCGTGCACGGCATTGCCGGCGCGGGCGACCTCAAGAAGGTCGGACGGGTCGGCGTCAAGGCGCTGGTCTATTTCGAGGTGATGACCACAGTCGCGCTCGTGGTAGGTCTCATCCTGGCCTACACTTTCGGCCCCGGCCACGGCATGAACATCGATCCCTCGACGCTGGACGCCAAGGCCCTCAATACCTATGCCGATAACGCCCACAAGCTTCAGGGCGGCGGCATCGGCTCCTTCCTCCTCAACGTAATCCCGAGCACCTCGTTCGACGCGTTGTCGCGCAACGACGTGCTCCAGGTGCTGTTCTTCGCCGTGCTGTTCGGCGTAGGCCTCGCACTGGTCGGCGGCGAGAAAGGCAAGCTCGTCACGTCGATGATCGATGCCGCCTCGACCGTGCTGTTCCGCGTCATGGGGCTTATCGTCCGCGTTGCTCCACTCGGCGTGCTCGGCGCAGTCGCCTACACCGTCGGCAAATACGGCGTCGGCTCGCTCAAGCAGCTCGTCTCACTGGTGGCGCTGTTCTACGTCTCGGTCGGCATCTTCGTGCTGGGCGTGCTCGGCGGCGTCATGGCGCTCGCCGGCATCAACATCCTCAAATTCCTCGCCTACCTGCGCGAGGAGTTGACCATCGTGCTCGCGACCGCCTCGTCCGACGCCGTGCTGCCGCAGATCATGAAGAAGCTGGAGCGGATGGGCGTGAAGGATTCCGTCGTCGGCCTCGTCATCCCGACCGGATATTCCTTCAACCTCGACGCCTTCTCGATCTACCTCACGCTCGCAGTCGTTTTCATCGCGCAGGCGACCAACACGCCGCTGTCCTTCGGCGATCTCCTGCTGGTGCTCGGCGTCTCCCTGATCACCTCGAAGGGCGCGCATGGCGTGCCGGGCTCCGCGATCGTGATTCTGGCGGCGACGCTGAACGCGGTGCCGAGCATCCCTGCGATCGGCCTCGTGCTGGTTTTGTCGGTCGACTGGTTCATCGGCATGGCTCGCGCGGTCGGCAACCTCACCGGCAATTGCGTTGCGACCGTGGTTGTGGCCGCCTGGGAAGGCGACCTTGACCGCGCCAAGGCGGCCAAGGTGCTCGACGGTGGCGAGCTTGTGGACGTGACGGCGGGGTAATGACCGCCGTTCAGTCATTCCACTGGAGGAGCGGCGTTCCATGCGCCCTCCTCCAGACGGAGAGGAAACGCGGAAACCAGGAGTGGGCCACGGCCCCCTTGTAAGCCCAGGTGCGATATTTCAGGCCCTGTTCCGAGATCAGTTCCTGATAGCCGCCGTGGACCTCGGTTGCGGTGCGAATGTCCTTCAGAATTCCCTGGGCACAGGATCGGTAGGTATCGCTCCCCGAGAATTCGTCATAATCCAGCATGCGATCCGCGAACTCGACGTTGAACGTCGGCCAGGAGGAACGTCCCTGGTAGGCGGGAGCCGCGATCTTGTGGATCATCTTGTTCCGCGGATTATCCGCGGACACCAGGAAGTGGAATGTGCTGGGGATGCGAAAGCGCGGCTCCGCAATGATCAGATCCGCCGTGGCCGCGAACAGCGCGCGCTCGGCCGGCTCGCTCATATCCCAGAAGCCGCGATGCACACTGGCGAAATCCAGCGCGACCGAGGACGCCGGCGAGCCCGTGGGGCCGTCCAGGGAATGCCTGATATAGCCGTCCTTGCCGAACAGGCGGAGGAGGTCCCTCTTGTACTGCGCCAGGTCGCGTCCGAGCCGCCGCTTCAGCTCGTTCTCGTCGACGATTCCGAGCTGCACGCCCCACACGAACGTCGTGTAGACGCAGGCATTGGTGACGAAACGCCTGCGCTCGGCGCGCGTGTCGGTTGCCGCGGAGCGCGGAGCACTGGCGTCGCACAGCAAATAGGTGGAGCCATCATCATTGAACGGTTCGAGCTCGCTTGCGAGCTGGAGGATCGCACGCTTCAGATCGCCGCAATATTCGGCCAGCAGCAGGCGGCCGGCATGCGCGCATTGCGACATCGCCAGATAGGATGACGCTCTCTCCTCGGCCGAGATCATCTGCCGCAGGCCGGCCAGAATGCCGAGCAGCGTATCCGAAGGGCGCGAGAAATAGTTCACGCCGAGATACCGGGCGCGCCCGGCCGGGACGATGGTCGTCGTGACGACGTTGGCGCGAACCGCTTCCAGCAGCAGCCGGACGCTCTTGTCGAGCAGACGAGCCCGGCGCACCGCATCCTGCGAATCCATGATGGTGTCGGGGTCGAGGACGTCGGGATAGAACCAGGCGAAGTCGCGCGGATAGTACGCAGAGGCGTGCGGCGCGCCGGTGACGAGAAAGGACTCAGATACCGCAAAGGCACTGTCCATCGAGTGCCGGTAAAGGTCCTCGATGGACGTGAACGGATGATGCGACTTCCTCAGGAATCGATCACCGAGAAAGTTCACCGCCTGAAGCGCGTTGGCAACGAAGGTCGCCGTCAGGCCTTGGTAAAACCGGTTTCCGCGATGGGATGGAGAAGAGATGCCGCTGTTCATAGGCGCCGTCGAATGGGTCTCGTGGTCCGGCGGGAGGCCGTCGCGGCTCCAGACCTGTCTGATTCGTGTCTCTATCCCGTGACTTGCGGGCTCAGTTTAGCCTTCCCGCGGCCGAAAGTTCTCGATCACGCGCAGCAACACCCGCGCGCCGGCGTCGGCATCGGCGAGCTCGACATGCTCGTCCGGGTGATGGCTGATGCCGCCGCGGCAGCGGACGAAGATCATGGCGACATCGGCAATATCGATCATGGCCATGCCGTCATGCCCGGCCCCGCTCGGCAGCTCGAAGACGGAAAAACCTTCCGCTTTGATCGCCTGCGCGATCTGCTCCTTGAGCCAGGGCGCACAAGGCGCGGTGCGGTTCTCGTGGGTGACGTCGAGCTGAAGCGTCAATTGACGCCGCTTTGCGATGGCTTCGATTTGCCTGACGGCATCGGCGACCGCGCGCTTGCGGTGCATGTCGGTCGGCGCCCGCATGTCGATGGTGAACGACACCTCGCCCGGAATGACGTTGGTCGCGCCGGGCCTCGCCTGGATGTAGCCGACGGTGCCGACCAGCCCGCCTTCGTCGGTGCGGCAAAACTGCTCGATCGCGCCGATGCATTCGGCCGCGCCCGCCAACGCATCGCGCCGGAGCGCCATCGGCACCGTGCCCGCGTGCCCCGCCATGCCGGTCAGCCGCGCGGCAAGCCGTGTCGCGCCCGCGATCGCGGTGACCACCCCGACGGGCAGGTTTTGTGCTTCCAGCACCGGCCCTTGCTCGATGTGCAGCTCGAGATAGGCAAGCAGCTCGCGCCGGGCCCGAGCGGCCGCGCCGATATGATCGGGATCGAGCCCGAACTGCACCAGCGCATCGCGCATGGCGACGCCATCGCTGTCGCGTGTGTTGAGGACGCTTTCGTCAAAAGTGCCGGCTACCGCGCGGCTGCCGAGCAGGGTCGAGGCAAAGCGCACCCCTTCCTCATCCGCAAAACCGACGATTTCGATCGCGAACGGCAGGCGCTTGCCGCGGCGGTTGAGATCGGCGACGCAGGCGATCGCCGTGATCACGCCCAGTGGCCCGTCCCATTTGCCGGCATCGCGGACGGTGTCGTAGTGCGAGCCGAGCATCAGGCAAGGCGCGCCCGGCCGCTCACCTTCGTAGCGCCCACAGACATTGCCGATCGCGTCGAGACGCGCACTCATGCCGGCGTCGCGCATCCAGCTCAGGATGAGGTCCGCCGCCTTGCGCAGCTCGCTGGTCAGATAGACGCGGGTGAGCTTGTCGCCTTCTTCCGAGATCGCCGCGAGCTCGTTGATCCCTCGCACGATCTCTTCGCCGAGCGAACCATTCTGAACGGCGTTACCAGCAGCCATCTCGGCGAGCTTTCCATCTCTTGGGACCGCGGCGACGGCGGTCCTGGCGGCAATCGATTCAAGTTCGGTGCCAGCGAAATCACGCTGCCGACGCCGGTCCAAGCAGCGCGTGGTTAGCATGGAATGCCGCCGCCGGCAGACCGCCCGGCCCTCGTCATGCACATGTTCAAGCCGGGTAAGACCTGCTTAACTCCATTGCATACAACTATAAAATAATGCCTATAATTTCATCTGCTGCTTTCATGCTCAGGTTCGGAACACATGAAATAACAATATATTTCCAACGACTTATTCGGAAATGCTCTCTCAATAGCCTCTGGCACGAAGCTTGCGACAATTGATCCTGGGCTCCGCCAGACCGGCGCAGCGAGATGAGGCGGTGCATCCGCCAAGGGGAGCAAGCAATGGAATTTGGCAGGATCTCACGACGTCATTTGTTGCAGGGCGGTGCGGCCGTCACCCTCGGTGCGGCGACGGGCATTCGTCCCGTCTTCGCGGCCGAGACCACCATCGGATTCATCTACGTCGGCTCGCGCGACGACTATGGCTACAACCAGGCGCATGCGCAGGGCGCGGCGGCGCTGAAGAAGATTCCCGGCCTCAAAGTCGTGGAAGAAGAGAAGGTGCCCGAGACCGACGCGGTCGAGAAGACGATCGAGTCCATGATCAATCTCGACGGCGCCACCCTGCTCTTCCCGACCTCGTTCGGTTACTACAATCCGCACATGGTCAAGATGGCCAACAAATTCCCGAAGCTGCACTTCGAGCATTGTGGCGGCCTGTGGAGCGACAAGGACCCGAAGAACGCCGGCAGCTATTTCGGCTATATCGATGAAGCCCAGTACATCTCGGGCATCGTCGCCGGCTATAGCTCCAAGAGCGGCAAGCTCGGCTTCGTCGCCGCCAAGCCGATCCCGCAAGTGCTGCGCAACATCAACGCATTCGCGCTCGGCGCGAGGCTTGCCAATCCCAAGGCCACCACGCAGGTCATCTTCACCGGTGACTGGTCGATGCCGGTCAAGGAAGCCGAGGCCACCAACAGCCTGATCGATCAGGGCGTCGACGTCCTCACTTGCCATGTCGACGGTCCGAAGACCATGGTCGAGAACGCCGCGCGTCGGGGCGCCATGGTGTGCGGCTATCACGTCAACCAGTCGCCGCTCGCGCCGAAGGCGTATCTCACGGGCGCCGAGTGGAACTGGGAAGCGCTGTACCCCAAATTCGTCAAGATGATCGCCGCCGGCGAGAGCATCCCGAACTTCTATCGCGGCGGCCTCAAGGAAGAGATCGTCAAGACCTCGCCCTATGGCGAAGCGGTCTCCGCCGAGGCGCGCAAGCACGCCGACGACGTCAAGGCCAAGTTCTTGTCCGGTGACGGCTACGCCATCTTCAAGGGAGGGCTGGTCGACAACAAGGGCAAGACGGTGATCGCGGCCGGCACCGATCGCGGCCAGAAGGACCCCGAACTCGAGAAGATGGACTATCTCGTGGAGGGCGTGGTCGGGGCGACTTCGTGACGGCGGAAGCTGCGGATCCCGTTGAAGCGGTCGGGACAGTTGCCCCGGCCGCCGATCCGGGATTCCTCCAGCGTCACGGCGGAGCGATCGAATATATCCTGATCCCGGGCGCGGCGCTGGCCGGCGCGCTCGTGGTCTTCGGCATCTTCGTCGCGATGTTCGGCAAGAACCCGCTCGACCTCTATTTCTACATGTACTACGGCGCGTTCGGCACCTGGTTCTCATGGCAGAACACGCTGACGCGCGCGGCGCCGCTGATCCTCACCGCGCTCTGCACGGCGCTGCCTGCGCAGCTCGGCATGGTCATCATCGGCGGCGAAGGCGCACTCCTGATCGGCGCGCTGTCGGCAACCGGCGCAGCACTGGTGCTTCAGGGCATGCCGCCGCTGATCGTTCAGATCGCCATGGTCGTCGGCGGCGTGATCGGCGGTGGCCTGTGGGTCATGCTTTCGGGCGCGCTGCGGCAATATCGCGGCGTCAACGAGACGATATCGAGCCTGTTGCTCGTCTACATCGCGCTCGCGGTCCTCAACCATCTCGTCGAAGGCGCGATGCGCGACCCCGCCAGCCTCAACAAGCCGTCGACCCGCGAGATCGGCGCGGCCAACATGATCGGATCGATACCTGGCACCGACGTGCATTGGGGTCTGGTGTTCGGCCTGATCGCCGCGATTGCCGCCTATATCCTGATCTATCACACCGTGTTCGGCTTCGCCGCGCGCGTTGCCGGCGGCAACATCCGCGCTGCGAAGATTGTCGGCCTCAATGTCAGCAAGTTGATCCTGACCATCTGCTTCCTTGCCGGCGGCGCCGCGGGCCTTGCCGGCATGGTCGAGGTCGCCGCCGTGCAGGGGCGCACCAACGCCAACCTCGCCGCGGGCTACGGCTTCACAGGGATTCTCGTCGCCTTCCTGGCGCGGCAAAATCCGCTCGCCATTATCCCCGTCGCGATCCTGCTCGGGGGTATCAGCGCCAGCGGCGGGCTGTTGCAGCGCCGCCTCGGATTGCCGGATGCATCCGCGCTGGTGCTGCAAGGCATCATCTTCGTCTTCGTGCTGGCCAGCGATGCGCTCTATGGCCGCATCGGGTTTCTGAAGGGAAAGTCCTGAGATGGCAGACGGCTCAATCGGACTCTGGACCGTCCCACTCGCCGTGCTCGGCGGCGCCATTCGCGTCTCGACGCCGTTCCTGTTCGTGAGCCTGGGCGAATGCATCACCGAGCGCTCCGGCCGCATCAATCTCGGCCTCGAGGGCACGCTGGTGATGGGCGCGATGAGCGCCTACGGCATTTCCTACCTCACGGGATCGCCGTGGCTGGGCGTGCTCGCCGCTGGCATTACCGGCGCGCTTCTGGGCGCCCTGCATGCCGGCATCTGCTCACTGCCGCGCGTCAACGACATTGCGGTCGGCATCGCGCTGATGCTGTTCGGCACCGGCCTAGCTTTCTATCTCGGCAAACCGTTGATCGAGCCGACAGCGCCTCGACTGCCCGCAATCGATTTCGGCTGGTGGAGCGACATTCCGCAGGTGCGCGCGGCCCTACGGGTCAACGTGCTGTTCCTGATCGGCGTCGCGCTCGCGCCAATTCTCTACTGGGCCTTCCGGACCACGCGCTGGGGCCTCCTGATCCGCACCGCCGGCGAGAGTTCGGACGCCGCGCGCGCGATGGGCCACTCCGTGCTGCTGATCCGCCTGCGCGCGACTATGGTCGGCGGCTTCCTCGCCGGCATCGGTGGCTCCTTCCTGTCGCTGTTCTATCCCGGCAGCTGGAACGAGGGCCTGTCCTCCGGACAAGGTATCACCGCGGTGGCGCTGGTGATCTTCGCGCGCTGGGACCCCCTGCTCTGCCTATGGGCCTCGCTCGCCTTCGGCGGCGCTGCAGCGCTCGGACCCGCGCTTCAGTCCGTCGGCGTCACCTCCGGCTATCACCTCTTCAACGCCGCGCCCTACATCCTGACGCTTGCGATCATGATCATCACCTGCTCGCCGAAGCGGACGCTCACCGGTGCCCCCGCCGAACTCTCGATCACACGGTAACACGCGACACGCAAAGAGGTCGTCCATGCCCGAGCGCTACCTCAAGTCCGAGCCCTATGCCTGGCCTTACAACGGTGATCTCCGTCCCGAGAACACCGCGCTGATCATCATCGACATGCAGACCGATTTCTGCGGTGTCGGCGGTTATGTCGACAAGATGGGCTATGACCTGTCGCTGACCCGGGCGCCGATCGAACCCATCAAGAAGCTGCTCGCTGCGATGCGCGCACAGGGCTTCCACATCATCCATACCCGCGAAGGCCACCGCCCCGATCTCTCGGATTTGCCCGCCAACAAGCGCTGGCGTTCCCGGCAGATCGGCGCCGGCATCGGCGATCCCGGCCCCTGTGGCCGCATCCTGGTGCGCGGAGAGGCCGGGTGGGACATCATCCCGGAGCTCGCGCCGCTGCCCGGCGAACCGATCATCGACAAGCCCGGCAAGGGCTCGTTCTGCGCCACCGATCTGGAGCTGATCCTGCGCGTGCGCGGTATCGAGAACATCGTGCTCACCGGGATCACCACCGACGTTTGCGTTCACACCACCATGCGTGAGGCGAACGACCGCGGCTTCGAATGCGTGCTGTTGCACGATTGCTGCGGCGCGACCGACAGGAGCAATCACGAGCACGCACTGAAGATGATCAAGATGCAGGGCGGCGTATTCGGTGCGGTCTCGACCTCCGACGCCTTCATCGGAGCGATTTCGTGATCGTCGGCGAAACGCCACCGCCATCAGGCGCCTTCGGCGTCGACGCGATCGCCATGACCATGCGCTTCGGTGATTTCGTGGCGCTGGACAATATCGCGCTGAAAGTGCGGCCGGGTTCGTTCCATGCGCTGCTCGGGGAGAACGGCGCCGGCAAGTCGACCCTCGTCAAATGCATCATGGGTTACTATCACGCCACCGAGGGCGACATCCTCGTCGGGGGCCGCGAGCAGGCGATCGGCAATCCGAAGGACGCCCACGCCCTCGGCCTCGGCATGGTCTACCAGCATTTCACCCTGGTGCCGGCGATGACGGTCGCCGAAAATCTGGTGCTGGCGCGCGATGACGTGCCGGCCGTCGTGAACTGGCCGAAAGAGATGAAGGAGCTCGAGGCCTTTCTCGCGCGCATGCCGTTCAAGGTCCCGCTCAGCGCAAAAGTCTCCGACATCTCCGCGGGCGAACGGCAGAAGTGCGAGATCCTCAAGCAGCTCTACCTGAGGCGTCGCTTCCTGATCCTGGACGAGCCGACTTCGGTGCTGACCCCGGCGGAAGCCGACGAGGTGCTCGGCATGCTCCGCGACATGGTCGTCAAGGGCGAGCTGACCATCCTGATGATCACGCACAAATTCCGCGAGGTCATGGCCTTCGCCGACGACGTCACGATCCTGCGCCGCGGCAAGCTCGCCGGCGCCGGCAAGGTTTCCGAACTGACGCCGGACGCGATGGCGCGCACCATGATCGGCGCCGAGGAGCTGACGGTGCAGCCGCCGCGCACCGGTGAGGCCGGCAAGGCGAGGCTGGAGCTGACGAAGATGCGCGCGCTCGACGACGCCGGCGCCATCGCCGTGCATGACGTCTCCCTCACGGTCCGTGCCGGCGAGATCGTCGGCATCGCCGGCGTCTCCGGCAACGGCCAGCGCCAGCTCGTCGAGGTGCTGGCCGGGCAGCGCGCAGCCGAGAGCGGCGAGATCCGTGTCGCCGGCGATCCCTATCACGCCAGCCGCGAGGAGATGCGGCGGCACAATATGTCACTCCTGCCGGAGGAGCCACTGAAGAACGCCTGTGTCGGCGGCATGAGCGTCGCCGACAACATCGCCTTCCGCGAGTTCGACCGCGCGCCTTTCGCGAGCCTCGGCTGGTGGCTCAACCGCGGCGCCTTCCGCGTCGACGCCAGGAAGAAGATCGCCCGGTACAAGATCAAGACCCGCACCCCGGACACGCCGATCTCGGCGCTGTCGGGCGGCAACGTCCAGCGCGCCGTGCTGGCCCGCGAGCTCGGCGGCGACGTCGAGGTGCTGATCGCAGCCAATCCCTGTTTCGGGCTCGATTTCGCAGCGGTGGCGCAAATCCATGCCGAGATCATGGCCGCGCGTAACCGCGGCGCCGCGGTGCTGTTGGTCAGCGAGGACCTCGACGAACTCCTTGAACTCTCCGATCGGCTGGTGGTGATGTTCCACGGCGAATTCGTGTATGAAGCACGGACCAGCGAAGCCGATCTGACCGTTGTCGGCCGGCATATGGCGGGGCATTGACCAGGGAAGAGCGATGAGCGGCGGGTCCGAGCGCGACGAGCACTTCCTCCGCCTTTCGTTTGCGGTCGCCCGCCGTTCCCTCACCCACGGCAATCATCCCTTCGGTTGCATCGTCGTCGATGCTGAAGGCAAGGTGCTGATCGAGGCCGAGAACGGCTACATGCCGGATCACGACGGCACCGCGCATGCCGAGCGCCTCGCCGCCACGCAGGCCTGCCGCACGCTCGGACGCGAGGTGTTGGCGAAGGCCACGCTCTATTCCTCCGCCGAGCCCTGCGCGATGTGCGCCGGCGCGATCTACTGGGCCGGCATCGGTCGTGTCGTCTATGGGCTCAGCGAGCACCGCCTGCGCGGCATCACCGGCGATCATCCGGAGAACCCGACGCTCGACCTGCCCTGTCGCGAGGTCTTTGCCAGTGGCCAGCGGCCGACAGAGGTTGCGGGGCCGCTGCTCGAAGACGAGGCCGAAGCGCTGCACGATGGCGTGTGGACGAAGTAGCAAACACCAATTCAATTTCGTAGAGCGCGCCGACGGCTCATCCCCTACGTTCCTACCCACAAACGAAGATGACGCCGCGGAGGTTTGCCGCGGCGCCATCGTCGTTCACCTGAAGCGTGTCAGGGTGGCTAGAACTTCACAGTGACACCGGAGTAGAGCGAGGACTCGGTGCAGGAGCCGGTGCTCACCCTCGCGCCACCGGCCAGGGTGGTGCAGGCCACGGCGTTGTTGTGATCGAGGCCGAACTTGTTCTGCCAATAGCGGTAGGCGACCCAGACGTCCACGAAGTGCGAGTACTTCTCACCCCAAACCGCCTTCGAAGCATCGAGGGTCAGGCGGATCGGCTCGGAGTTGAACTCGACCTTGGTGGGATAGACGCCGTTGGCGACGCTGGCGGGAAGCGGCTCAGTGTCGGTGCCCTTCTTGCCGTACCACGCCGCGCGGCCGCTGATCGAGAAATACTGCATGTTCTGCGGCAGGAAGCCGAGGTCCATATAGTAGTTGGTTTCGATCGCCCAGGTCGGCTTGAACGACGTGTTGCCGTCGGCAATACACGGAGCGGACCAACCGGCGCCGCACTGCGAGAAGGAGTTGTGGTTGGCGAACTCCCAGTACACGAGCGGCGCGACGTTGAAGTAGCCCTTATAGGGAAGATCGAAGGCGAACTGCAGACCGGCGACGACGTCGCGCTTGGCGGCGCCGAAATACCGGTTCTCCGTGTTGGCATCCATGCCAACCTCGAACGAGATGTTATGCAGCGGGCCCTGCGTGAAGGCCTTGGTGTTGAAGATCTCGTTCCCGCCGAAGGTCGAGCGGAAAAGGCCGTAGATTTCTGTCGCGCCGGCACAGCTCGTCGGCGTCGCTGCGAAGCCCGCAGCCGGCGAAACGACCACGCCTGTGGCGGTACACGGGCCTGCCGGATCGTTGTGATCCGACTTGAACATCGAGATGGTGAAGAAATTGGTGCCGTAGGTCCAGGCATCGAAGTGGGTGAAGGAGTAGACCTGCTTCGTCGTCTTGGCGTTGATCACGCCGTTGGTGTTGGTGAACGCACCGGGCTGCGAGGCATTGAAGATATAGGAGAAGGTGACGCGGTCGTCGATCACCAGGAAGAACGGAAGGTCGGCCGCTTTCTTGGCAGCCTTGACCGGCAGATCCGCCGCCTGCGCCAGGCCACTGGTAGCAACCGTAGCAAGTGACAGCGCGCCTGCTGCAATTGCCTTGAAACGAAACGACATCCTGAATACCCCCAAGTTTGGACACGTAAAAATGAACGTCCCTTGGGTGCGACACTTGCGCCGATCTCCCGGAGTGAGAAGCCTCAACTTGTTTCAAGGTATGCCGCTTGTTTGCACAGGGCGCTGCGTTTCACCGCCGGATTTGGAAGGCCAAAGTCACCGCCACGCCGTCGGGCGAGAGTGGCCATTGCCGGATATTCCCATTTGATTTCGCTCGCCTTTTCATGTCGGCCGGACAATGCAGACAAGATGGGCGGGAGCCACTGTCGAGGTGTTCGCAAATGCATACGCTCGATGGCGCGTCTCTGCTCAACTTCACGCCAAGCCTGCATAGCGGGTTCCGATTTGGCTTGAGCCGTCACAAATTTGCAACAGGCGTTACACGCAAGCCGTGACTGCCAAGGCTGCTCGGAAGGTATCCGAGGACGATCGCCACTGGCGAGAGCCGCGACTCGCCGACACCTCGTGCTGCCGAAGCGTTGAGCAAGGGATGACGCTTTTTCACACCTTACGCGGCGGTTCAAACTAGCTCAGTATTGAGGCACTTCTCCCCATGCAAGCGCATCAGCGAATGTTGGACTCAACGACTAACGGCCTGCATTCCGGCGAGTCCCCGCTCCTCAGGACGATCGGGCTTACCAAGCGCTATGGGGATTTCCTCGCCAACGACGCCATCGACATCGATATCTGGCCAACGGAAATCCACGCGCTGCTGGGCGAGAACGGTGCCGGCAAGTCGACGCTTGTCAAGGCGATTTACGGGCTGATCCAGCCCAGCGCCGGCCAGATTTGTTGGCAGGGCCAGCCGATCGTGCTGTCCGGTCCCTCGGAGGCGCGCAGCCGCGGCATCGGCATGGTGTTCCAGCATTTCTCGTTGTTCGACAATCTCACCGTCGCCGAGAACGTTGCGCTCGGCCTCGACGGGAAAGAATCTTTCAAGGACATGTCGGCGCGGCTTGAGCAGGTGTCGAAGACTTATGGTCTGCCGCTCGATCCTAAACGCGAGGTCTGGCAATTGTCGGTCGGCGAGCGCCAGCGCATCGAGATCGTCCGCGCGCTGATGCAGGATCCGCAATTCCTGATCCTTGACGAGCCCACCGCGGTGCTGACGCCACAGGAAGCCGACCAGCTCTTCGTCGTGCTGGAGCGGCTCAAGGCCGAAGGTCGCGCCATCCTCTATATCAGCCACAAGCTCGAAGAGGTGAAGCGCCTGTGCGACACGGCAACGATCCTGCGCGGCGGCAAGAAGGTGGAGACCTGCAATCCCAGGCTTGAGACCGCCGCTTCGCTCGCGCGCATGATGGTCGGCGGCGAGATCAAGGAGGTGAAGGCGGCCGCCGGCCGGCAGACCACGGTGCCGCGCCTCGTCGTCAACGATCTCTCGCTCGCCCCCGGCGAGGCGCATGGCGTGCGGCTCGAGCACATCTCGTTCGAGTTGAAAGGCGGCGAGATCCTCGGCATCGCCGGGGTCGCCGGCAACGGCCAAGACGAACTGTTCGCCGCGCTGTCCGGCGAACGCCTGTCGAAGGATCCCGGCACGATCGTGATCGAAGGCCTTGCTGCCGGCCATCTCTCGATCACGCAGCGCCGCAAGCTCGGCGCGGCTTTCGTTCCCGAGGAGCGGCTCGGCCACGGCACCGCGCCGCGCATGAAACTTTCGGAGAATGCGCTGCTCACCGGGCACGCCGCCAGCGGCATGGTCCATCACGGCTTCATCGATACTGCGGCCACCCTGAAGACGGTCGACCGCGCAACCGAGACCTTCGACGTCCGCAAGGCCAAGCGCGATCCGGAAGCAGCATCCCTCTCCGGCGGCAATTTGCAAAAATTCATCGTGGGACGCGAGATCCTGCGCAATCCCGCGGTACTGGTGGTGAGCCAGCCGACCTGGGGCGTCGACGCCGGTGCGGCCGCCGTCATCCGCCAAGCGCTGCTTGATCTCGCAACCGCAGGCGCTGCCGTGCTCGTGACCAGCCAGGACCTCGACGAGCTCGCGGAAATCGCCGACCGCATCGCCGTGATGTTCCATGGCCATCTATCTGCACCGCTCGCCACCAGCGAGGCGACGCGCGAAAAACTCGGCCTGTTGATGGGCGGCAGCACGCTGGAGACGAAAGAGGCCGCGCATGCAGTTGGTGCTTGAGAAGCGCGTCGAGCGCTCCAACACGATCGCGCTGGTCTCTCCGCTGATCGCGATCGGCCTCACGATCGTGACCATGGTTATCCTGTTCGCGATCCTCGGCAAGAATCCGCTGCTTGCTTTGCACGCCTATTTCATCGCGCCTTTGACCGACAGCTATTCGCTGCAGGAAATCGCGGTGAAGGCGACACCGTTGGTGATGATCGCAATCGGGCTGTCGCTCTGCTATCTCGCCAATGCCTGGAACATCGGTGCCGAAGGGCAATTCCTGATCGGAGCGGTCGCCGGAAGCTGGATTGCGGTGAAGACGCAGGGCACCGACGCCGGCGTCTGGGTGCTGCCGGTCATGCTCGTGCTCGCCGCCGCCGCAGGCGCGCTCTACGCGCTGATCCCCGCAATCTGCAAAGTGAAGTTCGGCGCCAGCGAGATCCTGACCAGCCTGATGCTGGTCTATGTCGCCGATCTCTTCCTCGACTACCTCGTGCGCGGTCCCTGGCGCGATCCACACGGCTTCAATTTCCCGACCACGGCCGAGTTCGATCCTGTCGCGACGGTGCCGCTGCTGATCGAAGGCGGCAGGCTGCATCTGGGCTCGATCATCGCCCTACTCGTCGTCGCGGCAGCCGCAATCCTGCTCGGACGCACCATCAAGGGCTTCGAGATCCGTGTGGTGGGCGCCGCGCCCCCCCCCGGGGGGGGGGGGGGGGGGGAAAGACAACAAATTTTAAAAAATCGCCTAAGCCGCAACCGCCCCCCGGGGGGGCGCGCGCGGCGCACCGCCGGCGCCGGGGCGCGGGGGGGCGGA
>NZ_JBVVPN010000035.1:0-57014 GCF_055811035.1 Bradyrhizobium sp. MI1.10 | reverse complement strand
CCCCCCCGCGGGCGCGCCCCCGGGCGCCCCCCCCCCCCCCCCCGGCCGGCGCCCCCCCCCCCCCCCCCCCCCCCCCCCCCCCCCCGGGGGCGCCCCGCGGGGGGGGGGGGCCCCGGCGCCGGGGCCCCCCCGGTTCGGCGGCTTCAATTCCAACCATTTGATCATCCTGACCTTCGCCGTCTCCGGCGCGCTGGCGGGCCTCGCCGGCATCATCGAGGTCGCGGGTCCGGTCGGGCATCTCCAGCCCGGCATCTCGCCGGGTTACGGTTTTACGGCGATCATCGTCGCCTTTCTCGGCCGGTTGAACCCCCTTGGAATATTAATTGCAGGCCTTTTTCTCGCGCTGACTTTTATCGGCGGCGAGCAGGCGCAGATCGCGATGAAGATCCCGTTGGACGTCACCAAGGTTTTTCAGGGCATTCTGCTGTTCTACGTGCTCGCCTGCGATTCCCTCATTCTCTATCGCTTCAAGCTGGTCTTCCCGAACCGACAGGTGCCTCGTGGAGCTGGTTGAAGCCATCATCCTCGCGGTGCTCGCCGCCTCGACGCCGCTCCTGATCGCGGCGACCGGCGAGCTCGTGACCGAACGATCCGGTGTGCTCAATCTCGGCGTCGAGGGCATGATGATCGTGGGCGCCGCATGTGGCTTTGCCGGTGCGTGGCTGACCGGCTCGATCTTCATCGGCGCACTGTTCGGCATCGTCGCCGGCACCTTGATGTCACTGGTCTTCGCGCTGATGGCGCTCGGGCTTGCGGTCAACCAGGTTGCAACAGGGCTGGCGCTGACCATCCTGGGCGTCGGACTCTCCGGCCTGATCGGCGCCGGTTTCGTCGGCGAGCGCATCACGCCGGCGCTGCATCTCGACATTCCCGGTCTCACGAATATCCCGCTGGTCGGCCGCGTGTTGTTCGGCGAGGACGCCTTCGTCTATTTCTCGCTGGCGCTGGTCATCGGCGTCTGGTGGTTCCTGTACCGCACGCGGTCAGGATTGATCCTGCGCGCCTGCGGCGACAACCATGTCTCCGCGCATGCGCTCGGCTATCCCGTGCTGCGCATCCGCACCTTAGCGGTCATGTTCG
Source organism: Bradyrhizobium sp. MI1.10 (assembly GCF_055811035.1). Classification (NCBI taxonomy): domain Bacteria; kingdom Pseudomonadati; phylum Pseudomonadota; class Alphaproteobacteria; order Hyphomicrobiales; family Nitrobacteraceae; genus Bradyrhizobium; species Bradyrhizobium sp. MI1.10. The sequence continues at coordinate 55,934 of NZ_JBVVPN010000035.1, read as the reverse complement.
GCGGCGCCTGCGCCGGACTTGCCGGTGCCTATCTGCCGCTCGCCTATACGCCGTTCTTCATTCCGGGCATGACCGCAGGCCGCGGCTGGATCGCGCTGGCGCTGGTGGTGTTCTCGTCCTGGCGTCCGGGCCGCCTCGTGGTCGGCGCGTATCTATTCGGCGCGGTGACGATCCTGCAGCTGCACGCGCAGGGCTGGGGCGTCGGCATTCCCTCGCAGTTGATGTCGGCGCTGCCTTACCTTGCGACTGTCATCGTCCTGGTCCTGCTCTCCCGCGCGCGCACGGGCGGATCCACCGCACCGGCTGCGCTTGGCACCGTGTTCGTGCCTGACCGCTAGCGTTTCATTTCCGGGGCGGGCGCGATGGGGCGCGCACGTTGCGGATCGTGGCTTTCCCCTGATGTTTGGAGATTGATGATGAGGAAATCACTTCTTGCGCTGACTGCCGGGCTCTTGCTTGCCGGGAGCGTCAGTGCAGCCTCCGCCGCCGACAAGCTGAAAGTCGGATTTATCTACCTCGGCCCGGTCGGTGACCTCGGCTGGACCTATCAGCATGAGCTGGCACGCCAGGCCCTGGTGAAGGAGCTCGGCGACAAGATCGAGACCACTTTTCTCGAAAACGTGCCTGAGGGCCCCGACGCCGAACGCTCCATCGAGCAGCTCGTCCGCGCCGGCAACAAGCTGATCTTCACCACCTCGTTCGGCTACATGGATCCGACGCTGAAGGTCGCGAAGAAATATCCGAACGTGCATTTCGAGCACGCGACCGGATACAAGCGCAACCCGAACATGTCGACCTATTCGGCCAAATGGTTCCAGGGCCGCTACATCCAGGGCCTGATCGCGGCCAAGATGTCGAAGTCCGGCGTGCTCGGCTATATCGGCTCGTTCCCGATTCCCGAGGTCGTCTCCGGCATCAACGCGACGATCCTCGCCGCGCAGACCATCAACCCGAACATCAAGGTCAAGATCATCTGGGCCAACACCTGGTTCGACCCGGGCAAGGAGGCCGACGCCGCCAAGGCGCTGATCGACCAGGGCGCGGATGTGATCATGCAGCACACGGATTCGCCCGCGGCAATGCAGATCGCCAGCGAACGCGGCAAGCTCGCCTTCGGCCAGGATTCCGAGATGATCAAGTTCGGGCCGAAGACCCAGCTGACCTCGATCCTCGATACCTGGGGTCCCTACTACATCGCCCGGGTCAAGGCCGAGCTCGACGGAACCTGGAAATCCGAGGACAGCTGGCGCGGCCTCGACAGCCACATGTTCGCGATGGCACCTTACACCAACATGCCTGACGACGTGAAGAAGATCGCCGAGGATGCCCAGGCCGCGATCACCGCGGGCAAGCTGCATCCGTTCAAGTGCCCGGTCCTTGGGCAGGACGGCAAGCCTGTCGAGTGCAAGGGCGGCGCCAATCTCGACGACGGCCAGATCCTCGGCATGAATTTCTATGTCAAAGGCATCGACGACAAGCTGCCGGGCAAGTAGCACGCTTCTTGCTTTGCCTAAATCACCTGCTCCTCCGGAGGAGGTTTGGAGGGGGTGGCCAGAAGCACCCGGCACTTGTGGTCGCCCCCTCTTTCTATTTTGCTGATTATCCCGCCTGCATCGCCCGCGCCGCGGAACTGTGGCGGCTGATCAGATCGGCGACATCCAGGCCCGGGATCGCGCCGTCGATAACGGCCCATTTCCCTGCCACCATCACCCGATCGGCCCGATGCGCCCCGCACAGGACGACCGCGGCCAGGGGATCGCCATGGCCGGAGAAGCGTAGCTCGTCGAGCCGGAACAGCGCGAGATCGGCCGCCTTGCCGACGGCGATCTCACCGAGTTCCGGTCGACCGACGCAGGCCGCCGAGCCCTTGGTGGCCCAGCGCAGCGCATCCTTATGACTGACCTTCGTCACCCCGTAGCGCGCCCGCTGTAGCAGGAACGCAGCCCGGACCTCCTGCATCAGGTTCGATCCATCGTTCGAGGCCGAGCCATCGACGCCGATGCCGATGCCCACACCGGCCTCCTCCATTTCGCAGACGGGGCAGCAGCCGGAGGCCAGAAGCTGGTTGCTGCAGGCGCAATGACTGATCGTCGTCTTCGCCTTGCCGAGCCGCTTCATCTCGTCTGCATTGAAGAAGATGCCATGGGCGAGCCACGTCCGCGCATTGAGCCAGCCGCATTGTTCGAGATAGTCGAGCGGACGGCAGCCATACATCTCCTGGCAGAATTTGTTCTCGTCCTCGGTCTCGGCCAGATGGGTATGCAGGCGCACATCGAGCTTGTCTGCGAGATCGGCGGTGGCGCGCATCAGGGACGTCGTCACCGAGAACGGCGAGCAAGGTGCGAGCGCGATCTGCACCATCGCATCCGCGCCGCGCTGGTGGTGCCTGGCGACCACACGCGCGCTGTCGGCGAGGATGGTGTCCTCATCCTGCACGACGCTATCGGGCGGCAGACCGCCGTCGCGCTGCGACAGGTTCATCGAGCCGCGCGTGAGCAGCACGCGCACGCCGAGCCGCCTGGCCACCGCCACCTCGATATCGACGGCGTCTTCGAGCCCCGCCGGAAAAACATAGTGATGATCCGTCGTGGTGGTGCAGCCCGACAGCAACAGTTCGGACATCGCCACGGTGACGCCGAGCTCGAGAGCTTCAGCCGTCAGCTTCGCCCACACCGGATAGAGCGCCTGGAGCCAGGGAAACAGCTCGCGGTCCATCGCCGCCGGCAGCGCCCGCGTCAGCGTCTGGTAGAAATGGTGATGGGTGTTGATGAGGCCCGGCAGCACGACGTGGTCGCCAGCATCGAACACCGCGACGTCAGCGGTTGCAGGCGCAGCGCCGGCCGGCACCAGCTCGACGATCCGGCCGCCTCTCACCACGATCCCGCGCTCGGCGCCATCGGCGAGGATAGCCAGGGGATCCCTGATCCAGATCGGCTTTGCGTCGCTCATCAACCTGCTCCTCCTCACATCCGCCGACGACAGACCTGCAAGGCAGGGGCCGGCCTGATTGCACTTTTGCTGCGACTTGTTGTTGCGACTTGGCGCTCGTCTTGCAAGACTTTCTCCTGGTTCGATTCACTCGTTGGAAGCGTTGGCGTCGCCATGGACTTGAATACCATCACAGCGGTCGCCCATCCGCAAACGCGCGCGCAGCTGCCCGTTTGGACGCCAGGTGATGCTTGGCTCGCGGGCGGCACCTGGCTGTTCTCGGAGCCGCAAGTTCACCTGACTCGGCTCATCGATCTCACCGACCTGAAATGGCCGGCGCTGACGGTCACCGAGAGCCATCTCAGCATCGCAGCCACCTGCACCGTCGCGCAGCTCGATGGATTCGCCTGCCCACCCGACTGGTTCGCGGCACCGCTGATCAACCAGTGCTGCCGCGCCTTCCTGGCTTCGTTCAAGATCTGGAAGACGGCGACCGTCGGCGGCAATCTCTGCATGTCGCTTCCGGCGGGACCGATGATCTCGCTCACCGCTGCGTTGGACGGCGTCTGCACCATCTGGAAGGCCGGCGGCGGCGAACAGATGATGCCCGTTATCGATTTCGTCATCGGCAACCAGCTCAACCGTCTGGCGCCGGGGGACCTGCTCCGGCAGATCGATATTCCGATCGCCGCGTTGAAACGTCGTACGGCCTTCCGCCAGATCTCGCTGGCGCCGGTCGGCCGCTCGGCGGCGCTCCTGATCGGCAGTCTGGATGCCGATGGCACGCTGACGCTCACGGTCACCGCCTCGACGGTGCGGCCGATCCGGTTGTCCTTTCGCGAGGTCCCCGACACGAAAGCGCTTCGCGATTCCATCGCGCAGCAGATCACGGACGATCTCTACCATACCGACATCCACGGTAAGCCGCTCTGGCGCAAGCACATGACACTGCGGCTCGCCGAAGAGATCCGCGACGAACTCCTCGGAGCACCGCCGGCATGAGCTTCGAGGTTAATGGCACGACGTTTCCACAGGAGCCGCGCGCCGGCCAGTGCCTGCGCACGTTCCTGCGCGAGCTCGGCCATTTCGGCGTGAAGAAGGGCTGCGACGCCGGCGATTGCGGCGCCTGCACCGTGCTGCTGGACGGCGAGCCGGTGCATAGCTGTCTGATCCCGGCGTTCCGCGCCGACGGGCGCGCGGTCACGACGATCGAAGGCCTCGGCGGTGACAGCGGCGCGCATCCGATGCAGCAGGCTTTCCTCGATGCGCAGGGCTTTCAATGCGGCTTTTGCACCGCCGGCATGATCCTGACCTGTGCCTCGCTGAACCAGGCGCAGCGCACCGATCTCGGCGTCGCGCTGAAGGGCAATATCTGCCGCTGCACCGGCTATCGCGCGATCGAGGACGCGCTGCTCGGCAAGGCCAATGTCGAGGCGGGCGTCGAAGCCGGCGCCGCATTCGGCCGCAGCCTGCCGGCGCCAGCTGGCCCCGATGTCGTGCGCGGCAAGGCGCGCTACACGTTCGACACGCAGATCGACGGCCTGCTGCATATCAAGCTGCTCCGTTCGCCGCACGCCCACGCGAGGATCGTCGCGATCGACAAGTCGGAAGCGCTGAGCGTTCCCGGCGTGCACGCGGTACTGACGCATGAGGATGCGCCAACCACTCTGATGTCGACCGCGCGGCATGAGAAGGACTGGATGGATCCCGAGGATACCCGTGTTCTCGACGACATCGTCCGCTTCATCGGCCAGAAGGTCGCCGCCGTGGTCGCAGACAGCGAAGCCGCGGCCGAGGACGCATGCCGCCGGCTGAAGGTCAGTTACGAGATTTTGCCCGCGCTGGTCGATCCGGAGCAGGCGATGGCGCCCGGCGCGCCCGTCATTCATCCCGATCGCACCACCGCGAACCGCATCGCCTATGCCCAGCGCAACCTCGCTGCGGAGACGCATGGCGAATTCGGCGACGTGGCGGCTGCGCTCGCGACATCCGCCGCCACCTTCGAGGGCACCTTCCATAGTCACCGTGTGCAGCATGCCGCTTTGGAAACTCATGGCGGCCTCGCCTGGCTCGATGCTTCCGGCGTGCTCAATGTCCGCACCTCGACGCAGGTGCCGTTCCTGACCCGACGCGCGCTGTCTGATATCTTCGAACTTCCCATGGACAAGGTCCGCGTCTTCTGCGAGCGCGTCGGCGGCGGCTTTGGTGGCAAGCAGGAGATGTTCGTCGAAGACATTCTGGCGCTCGCCGCGCTCAAGACCGGACGGCCGGTGAAGCTGGAGCTCACCCGCGAGGAGCAGTTCATCGCAACCTCGACGCGGCATCCGATGCGGGTCCACGTCAGGGCCGGTGCCGACGCGAACGGCAAGCTCACGGCGCTCCAGCTCGACGTGCTCTCCAACACCGGCGCCTACGGCAATCACGCCGGCCCAGTGATGTTCCACTCGCTGGCCGAATCCATCAGCGTCTACAATTGCCCGAACAAGCGGGTCGACGGCTACGCGGTCTACACCAATACGGTGCCGGCAGGCGCGTTTCGCGGTTATGGTCTGCCGCAAACACTCATCGCGGTCGAGGCCGCGATCGACGAATTGGCCAAGCAGCTCGGCATCAACCCTTACGAGATGCGCCGGCGCAACGTCGTCAAGCCCGGCGATCCCATGGTGTCGCCGCCGCCGTCGGAATTCCACGACGTGCACTACGGCTCCTACGGGCTCGACCAGTGCCTCGACCTCGTCGAGCGCGCGATGCAGGCTGATGGTCCACAGCCGGACCTATCGCCGGAGTGGCTGATCGGCGACGGCGTCGCGCTGACCATGATCGACACGGTGCCCCCGGCGGGCCATCTCGCGGATGCGATGGTCACGCTCAACGACGACGCCAGCTTCGATCTCACCGTCGGCACCGCCGAATTCGGCAACGGCACCAGCACCGTGCACCGGCAGATCGCGGCAACCACGCTTGCGACCACCGTCGACCGCATTCGCCTGCGCCAATCCGACACCGCCCATGGCGGCCACGACACCGGCGCCTATGGCAGCGCCGGCATGTTCGTGGCAGGCAAGGCGACGCATGCCGCAGCCATGCAGCTTGCGACCGAGCTGAAGGCGGCCGCCGCCGGCGCATGGCTCTGCGACGTCGGCAGTTGCACGCTCGATAGCGAAGCCGTCGTCAGTGGCGTGCGGCGCATGTCCTTTGTGGAGCTGGCGAGGCTCGCGCGCGAACGCGGACATCCGTTCGCAGGCGCCGGCAATTCCGGCGGCACGCCGCGTTCGGTCGGCTTCAACGTGCAGGGTTTTCGCGTCGCCGTGAACAAGGCCACTGGCGAGCTCCGGATTCTCAGGAGCGTGCATGCAGCGGACGCCGGCGTCGTCGCCAATCCCATGCAGTGCCGTGGCCAGGTCGAAGGCGGTGTTGCGCAGGCGCTCGGTGCCGCGCTCTACGAGGAGATGGTGATCGATGCGGATGGCCGCGTCGCCAACCCCAAATTCCGAGACTACCACCTGCCCTCCTTCGCCGATGTGCCCCGCACCGAGGTCTTCTTCGCCGAGACCTCCGACACGATCGGCCCGCTGGGGGCGAAGTCGATGAGCGAGAGTCCGTACAATCCGGTCGCCGCCGCGCTCGGCAACGCGATCGCGGACGCCACCGGCATCCGCTTCACTGCGCCGCCCTTCAAGCCGGACCGGTTGTTTCCGGCGCTGCACGATAAGTTTGGATAGGCATATTTCGGGGGATTGATCCATGAGCAGCGAAGTGCATCCCGTCGACGAGGTCTTGCCGGTCCCGCGCCTGCTGGCGCTCGGGCTTCAGCATGTGCTGGTGATGTATGCCGGCGCGGTCGCGGTGCCCCTGATCATCGGGCGCGCGCTGAAGCTGCCGCCGGAGGATGTCGCCTTCCTGATCAGCGCCGACCTGTTCGCCTGCGGACTTGCGACGCTGGTGCAATGCCTCGGTCTTCCCGGTGTCGGCATCCGCCTGCCTGTGATGATGGGCGTGACGTTCGCATCCGTCGGTCCGATGCTGTCGATGGCGGCTTCACCTGAGATCGGCCTGCTCGGCATCTACGGTTCAGTGATCGCCGCCGGCCTGTTCGGCATCGTCGCGGCGCCGTTCGTCAGCCGGCTGCTACCGCTGTTCCCGCCCGTCGTCACCGGCAGCATCATTCTCGTCATCGGCATCTCCCTGATGCGGGTCGGCATCAACTGGGCCGGCGGCGGCCTGCCGACGCTGGCGAAGGTGGTCGACGGCGTCGCCGGCAGCTTTCCCAATCCGGCCTACGGACAGTTGCAGGGGCTCGGCATCTCGCTGTTCGTGCTGCTGTTCATTCTCGGCTTGATCAAATGGGGCACCGGCTTCCTCGCCAACGTCGCCGTGCTGCTTGGCATCATCGCCGGCGCCGTGCTCGCGACCATTCTGGGCGTGATGCATTTCGACAAGGTCGCTGCGGCCTCCTGGGGCGCGCTCGTGATCCCGTTCCGCTTCGGCATGCCGCAATTCCATCTGGTACCAGTTATCACCATGTGCGTCGTCATGATCGTGGTGATGATCGAATCACTCGGCATGTTCCTGGCGCTCGGCGACATCACCGGCAAGACGGTCGACCGCGAAGCCCTGAGCCGAGGCCTGCGCGCCGACGGCGTCGGCACGCTGCTCGGCGGCATCTTCAACACCTTCCCGTACACGTCGTTCTCGCAGAATGTCGGTCTCGTCTCGGTCACCGGCGTGCGTTCGCGCTGGGTGACGGTCACGGGCGGCTGCATCATGCTCGTGCTCGGCCTGTTGCCGAAGCTCGCCGCATTGGTCGAGGCCGTGCCGCTGGTCGTGCTCGGCGGCGCCGGCCTCGTGATGTTCGGCATGGTCGCGGCGACAGGCGCACGTATCCTCACCTCGGTCGACTTCCGCACCAATCGCTACAATCTCTTCATCGTCGCGATCTCGATCGGCTTCGGCCTGATCCCGCTCGCCGCACCCGGCTTCTTCAGGAATTTGCCGCATGATCTGCAGCCGCTGCTGGAGTCCGGCATCCTGCTGTGTGCAATCGTCTCGGTGCTGCTCAACGCCTTCTTCAACGGGTTGAGCGGCGGCGCAGCGGCGGAAGCGGATGCAGCAGCGGTCGCCTCATCCGCGCAACATGTTTAACTGCCGCGATAGGTCGAATAGCTCCATGGCGTGACCAGCAGCGGCACGTGGTAGTGGCTTTCCGGCTCGCTGATCGCAAAGCGTAGCGGGATCTCGTCGAGGAACGGCGGGTCGGAGAGCTGCACGTTGCGCTCCGCGTAATATTTGGCCACGCTAAACCGGAGCTCGTAGCGGCCGATCGGCAGCGGGCGGCCGCCGATCAGCGGCTGGTCGGTGCGGCCGTCTGCGTTGGTGACGGTGCGCGCGATGACGCGGCTTTCCCCGAGCGCGGCGAGCTCGACCAGCTCGACCGGAATACCCGGCGCGGGCTTGCCGGCGTGATTGTCCAGTACATGGGTCGAAAGCCGGCCGTGCACCTTGAGCTTGTCATCGGCGATGACGAGCTGATCGAGACGCAGAGCAGCGATACGAGAGATTTCCTCAAGCGCGCGGCGTGTCTCGGTCTTGGCGATGTTCTGCAGCCGCGCCTCGAAGTCCCGCAGGATGGAATCCCTGGTATGCCGGCGCGCGCAGACGATATAGGGGATACCAAATTTTTCGCGATATGCATTGTTCGCCCGCTCGAAGGCCGCGTATTCGGCGTCCGACAGACGGTCGAGGCCAGCGCTATTCTGCTCGGCACTCGAGTCAGGCGTGAGTCCCGCTGCGCGCTGAGTCTTGTTGGCAAGGTCGGGGTGCGCACGTATCAGCGCCAGTTGCACCTCGGGCTCAGCGCTCGCGATCGCCGCCTTGATCGCGTCGAGCAGTGGATTGATGCCGGCAAACGGACGGCGCGCCGCGGCTTCTTGGGCAATCCAAGGCGAGTACTCGACCACGTTTTCAAGTACTGCGACGAAATCGTCGAAGCTCGCGACATTGAGATCGGACAGCGGTATCTGCGACATCGCCCTCACCCGATCTCGAATGCGTCGGCCGCAAGGTGCGCGAGCTTGTCGTGCCAATGCTGTGCGATCTGCAACCGCGTCGGCACCCAGACGCGCTTGTGCTTGCCGATGTAGTCGAGGAAGCGGATCAGCCCCGCCGCGCGGCCGGGACGTCCGGCCAGACGGCAGTGCAGGCCGACGGACATCATCTTCGGCGCGCTCTCGCCTTCGGCGTAGAGCACGTCGAAGGCATCTTTCAGGTAGGTGAAGAACTGCTCGCCTTCGGCAAAGCCCTGCGGATTGATGAACCGCATGTCGTTGGCGTCGAGCGTGTAGGGAATGACGAGCTGCTTGCCGCTCGCGCCCCTGACCCAATAGGGCAAATCATCTGCGTAGGAATCGCTGAGATAGAGGAAGCCGCCCTCCTCCATCACCAAACGGTTGGTGTTGATCGAGGAGCGTCCGGTGTACCAGCCGAGGGGCCGCGAGCCGGTCGCTGCGGTGTGGACGCGGATCGCTTCCGCGATCTCCGCGCGCTCCTGCGCCTCGGTCATGTCCTTGTGCTCGATCCACTTCAGGCTGTGGCTGGCGATGTCCCAGCCCGCCTCCTTCATGGCAGCAACGATTTCCGGATTGCGCTTCAGCGCTGTGGCGACGCCGAACACGGTGGTCGGCCACTTCCGTTGGCTGAATATCCGCCACAGCCGCCAGAAGCCGGCGCGCGAGCCATATTCGAACATCGATTCGATATTGGCGTGGCGCTGGCCGGGCCAAGGCTGTGCGCCGAGCACGTCGGACAGGAACGCTTCCGAGGCAGGGTCGCCATGCAGGATGTTGTTTTCGCTGCCCTCCTCGAAATTAACGACGAACTGCACCGCGACCCGCGCGTTGCCGGGCCATTGCGGGTGCGGCGGGTTGCGGCCGTAACCGCGGAGATCGCGCGGGTAGCGGGTACCAGTCACTCAGACTTCCTCGAAGCGGATCGGCAGCGCGCCCTTCCACAGCACGCTCTTGCCGAGCGTCGCCAGATTCTCCAGGCCGGACGTCAAGGTGATGAAATGGTTGCCGGCGAGCTGGCCCATCTTGCTCGCGAAGTGCACGCCGCCATAGGCCATCAGGATCTCGGTCTCGCTGATGCCGCCGGGATAGAGGATGATCTGGCCGGGCGCGGGATAGCTGGTGTGGTTCTCGTAGCCGACTCCGAAATCGAGGTCGCCGAGCGGCATCCACACGCCCTCGCCGCTCCAGCGCACGTGGATGATGTGGCTTTCGAACGGCAGCGCCTTGCGGAACGCGGCGACAGTCTTGGGCGCCGCTTGCTCCTCGAAACGGGCATCGAAGGTGAAGTCGCCGGCGCGGATCACGAGTTTGGTCATCTCATCTCTCTGGATCGGGGGCGGTGGCCCCACGGGGAATTTTCAGGCAAAGAGCACTCCGTCGGGCTTCGCGCAAGGGGCGCGGCCGGTTACCTGCGGTCGTAGGACCAGCCGAAAACGCCACTCCGCCGCGTCTCGGGCTCCGGCTCGACGGCGGGCTGCGGCGCCTCCCTCAGTTCCGCCTGCGGCGGCGGAGGCGGCGCCGGCAAATTCTCGCATTTCATGGAGTAGACCAGCTTGCCGTCCGCGGTCCGTCCGATCGGCGCGCAGGGGTCCGGATGCGCCGCCGAGGTTTTTGGGGTCAGCTTGACCTGCGCCACGGCCGGCGAGGCGATCAGCAGAAGGACCAGCAGATATTTCGACATCATTGTCGCCCAGAAACCAGATTTGGCCCATTGAACCGGATTGCGCAGGTCAAGTCCATCGGGGCTACGGGCGCGATTGCCGAATATTTAGCCGAGGCTAGAAAATTGGCTCGCCCCAATGTGATGTCGCGAGCGCTGATATCGGCTGGGCGCATCGCCATGTCAGCCGCGACGGCGACCACACAAACATCTCACAGCCGGGCGCCGTTACGGGAGAAAGTAACAATGCAAAAGACCTTTATCATTCTCGGCGCGACGCTGATTGCCGCCGCCACCGTCCAGACTGCCGCGGCGAACGACCGCCGTCATGTCCGCAGGGCGCAACCCCATCCCATCACCCAGTCGGTGCGCGACTCCAACGCCGCGCTGTGGCCGTCGCAGCCGACCGAGCCCGACTGGTCGCGCTATTCCAACGGCGCGATGTCTGCACCAGCGGGACGGTGATGCGGGAAGCCTAGCGCGATCAAGCGAAACTGCCTCCACGTCGTCATTGCGAGGAGCTCTTGCGACGAAGCAATCCAGACATTTTCCACGGATGCATTTCTGGATTGCTTCGCTGCGCTCGCAATGACGGAGTATGACGCGGTAACGCGACGCTTCCAGCTCGCATTTTTGAATTGCAGACACAGCTTCGCAGCCTCGCGGCTGATCTCGCCCGAGCTTTGCTTGGTCATTCCACCCTCTTGTCCAAGAGGGCGCAGGGAAGGCCGGGTGCCGGCTGGCACCCGCGGTCCGCTGCGCGAAAAGCACACGCAGGAAAACCGCACAGCAGCATACAGGTGTAGCCAATCACTCGGCCTTCCCTGCGCGATGGTTGGACGGCTTATGCCGTGCTCTCCCGGGAGCCGAGTTCTCTTTGGCCTCCCTCGCCTTCGCGAAATTCACCGGCACCGCGCCGGTTGACGCAGATGCCGCATTCGCCAGGGCTTGACCGTAGCAACGACGGCCAGGACCACACGGTTTTGCCGTACGCACGGCCCGCCATTTCACCACCGGTTTCGACGACGTTGTGCACGTTGCCGCCGACCTGATGACGAGACGAAGCCTAGCAGCGCCGCTCGTCGGAACGAAGCCTCGGGCTCACGGAGAGCAATCCGCCCTGCCCAAACCTCTCGCACCCGAACGCTGCCGCGTCCACCGCAAGCCCGGCTCGCGAATATGACGACCACAAGATCGCCCCTCAAGGATGAGCCGGGATGGGCGACACATACGCCAAAACCGAATTTCGGTAAAGTGGAATATTTTTTCAAGAGAGGATTGACGCACCCGCGACACAGGTCGCGCAATGAGACGCCTCGCGCAGAAGCAACAAGGGGCGGTGCAAAACACCGCCCTTGGCGCGAAACGAGACTGCGGCGAGGACAGGCGCCTAATACGGCTGATAATAGCCACGCGGACCATAGTAGGGACCGCCGCCGTAATATCCCTGGCCGCCGTAGTAAGGACCGGGGCCGTAATTATAGCGGTCCTCGTAGTACTCTTGGCGCCTGCTCTCTGCGATCGCGCCGCCGATCAGACCTGCCGCCACGCCCATGAAGGCGAGGCCTGCAGCGTTCGGACCTCGTCGATAGTAGCGGTGGCGGCGAGCGGCGCTGAAATCGGTGGCAGCCGGAGCGGCCGGGCCCGCGGCAGCGGCCTTGCTGGGTGCGGGCGAGTTGGCAGCCGAAGGCGTGACAGAGGCCGCAATCAGAACAAGACTTGCGAAAGCTGCCAACGCAACGTTGCGGCCGGCTGCAGAAATCATCGGTCCCTTATTCATCTTGACCTTCCCTGTTCTCGCTCAAAGCGACATCATCAAACAAGATTTAATGCGCAAGCTACTGAAATGGTTTCGTGATCGCGGCAATCTGCCACGCTTTGAACGATTGTAAACCGAACGACCAGATCCAGCTTGAACCATCCAACATGAGCGGATAATGAACAGCCGCACCGTTTTTCGGTCGCCGTAAGCGTTTTACGCGAACCAACGCATCAACCGACGCCGTCGGGATCGATGCCATTCTTGGGTTCACCGTGACTGACGCGTCCTATTCCAAAGAGAAACCAGATGATTGCGGTTCGCAAACTGCCGGCGCGCTATGCGCCGATCGTGATGCCATTGTGCTGTCCGTCCTCATGACGGCCGTGGTGTCGATCATTTCCACCCTTCGAAGCCTCGGCGCAACGCCGGCGTTCCTCGCGACCTGGCCGGGCGCCTGGGCGCTGTCATGGCTCGTCGCCTTTCCGACGCTGCTGATGGTGCTGCCGCTGGTCCGCCGGATCGTGGCGGGCGTCGTTGCGGCTCCCGCCCAACCGAGCCGATAGCAGGCGCGGACGGCGGCGCGTGACGCACGCCGTCCCGCTTCCGCGTGACTTTACGACAGCGCCCCCAGCACGCCGCGCGTTGCCTTGTCGATCTCCTCGACATAGCGGCGGCGGGCGAAGGTCTCGGTGAGGAAGCCGACCACTTTGCGGCTGTCGGTGGAATCGACGACTGCCAGCATCTCGGCTTCCGCCTCGTCGAACACCGCCATGGCCGACTTCACGTTCATTTCGGGGATCAGCACGATCTCGGTCAGGCGCGCGAGCTCGATCACCTGGATTTCGTCGGCGATGGTGTCGAGATCGCCGGAGAACAGGTCGGGCAGCAGGACGAGACCGACATATTCGTCCGCATTGTTGACGATGACGATCCCGGGCCGCGAGCCCAGCGCGAATTCGCGGCGGACCGCGGCGATCGTCGTGGTCGACGGCACCTTGCCGACATCGGAGCGCATCAGCCGCTCGACGGTGAGGTTGCGCAGCCAGCCGACGTCGTTGGCGCTACGAATGGTCTCGCCGCGCAGATGCAGGCGCCAGGTCGAGAAGGAGTGTCCGAACATGAAGCGGACGCAGATCGAGGTGACGATGCAGCCGGCGAGCACCACGGCGGTGACGTCGACGTTGCGGGTCATCTCGAGCACGAGGAACGACATGGTCAAGGGACCGCCGACGATGGCGACGCCGAGCGTCGCCATGCCCGTGAGCATCGCGACCAGCGGATCGATCACGAAGTTCGGGCTGATCAAGAGCAGCACCGCCGAAAAGAACTTTCCGATCAGGCTGCCGACGAACAGCGAGGCAAAGAACAGCCCGCCGCGGAAGCCGGAGGCGAGCGAGATCAGGCAGGCCGTCACCTTCAAGGCGATGATCAGCGCGATCAGGCCGATCGTCATGTCGTGAAAGAGATCAAGCACCATCGCGCCGTGGCCGGCCGCCAGCACCTGCGGCGTGACAATCGCAAAGCCTCCGACGATGAGGCCGCCGATCACCGGGCGCAGCCAGACCGGCAGCCATTTGAACAGGCGCTCGAACATCGAGGACGAGCGCATCACGGCGATGCCGACGCCGCTGGTGACGAGCGCGAGCCCGATCAGCGCCAGATATTGCTCGACGCCGACGGCGCTGACCTTGGGTATTTCGAGCGAGTATGGCGCGCCGCCGAGCCATTGCGCGGTCAGTGCACCCGCGAGCGAGGCGGCGAGGATTGGCGCAGCGCTGCCGACCGAATAGACGCCGACGATCAGCTCGCAGGCGTAGAAGGCGCCGGTGATCGGCGCACCGAAGGCGGCCGCGATCGCCGCAGCGGCACCGCAGCCGACGATCAGGCGCAGATCGTTGCGGCGCAGATTGAAGAACTTGCCGAGCAGCGAGGCGATGCCCGAGCCGATCTGGGTATAGCCGGCTTCGAGGCCGACGGAGGCGCCGCAGCCGTTCGAGATCAAGGTCTGGCTCGACACCACCACGCTGTCGCGCATCGACAGATTGCCGCCACGCAGCGCGTTCGCCTCGATCGGATCGACCGCGCTGGAGAGCTTGAGCCTTCGCCGCCACCACTCCATGATCCCGAGCGCCAATCCGCCCAGCGCGGGCGCGATCAACGCGGCCCAGGGACTGACGCTGGTATTGGCGGACAGGCGAACGTCGATGGGAATGCCGTAGATCACCATATGGGCAATCTGCGCAATCTCGGCCATGAGCGTCACGATGGCGCCGGCGAGCGTGCCGATCACCAGCGCCAGCGGGATCAGATAGAATTCGTTGCTGCGCAGCAGCGCCCGCAGCCGAACCATGACGCGGTTCGTCCCCTTGCGGTCGGCGAGATGTCTGATCCGCAGGAACACTTTTGGCCCGCCCTACCCTTCCGACATGCCGTAACCGGACATGCGCTGGCGGACCCGCTCGATCTCGGCACTCGACAGCAGCGGCGGCTCTCCGATCTGGAGACAGCCGTGATATTGCCGCGCCAGCGTCTCGACCTCGACGGCGAGCCACATCGCCTTGTCCAACGACTTGCCGATCGCGATCATGCCGTGATGGTCGAGCAGGCAGGCAAGCCGGCCCTCCAGCGCCCGCACTGCATGTTCGGACAGCTCCGCCGTTCCGAAGGTGGCATAGGGCGCGCAGCGGATGCTGTCGCCGCCGGCGGCTGCGATCATGTAGTGCACGGGCGGGATCTCCAGGCCCATGATCGCCAGGATGGTGCAATAGGTCGGATGGGCGTGGACGACGGCGTTGACGTCTGGCCGGGCCTTCAGGATGTCGAGGTGGAAGCGCCACTCGCTTGACGGCTTCTGATCGGGCGCGTGCGAGCCGTCCATCGCCATGAACACGATCTGGTCCGGCGTCATGGCGTCGTAGGGCACGCTGGTCGGGGTGACCAGAAGCCCGTCCACATGCCGGACGCTGATATTGCCCGAGGTGCCCTGGTTGATGCCGAGCGCGTTCATGCGGCGGCAGGCGCCGATGATGGCCTGTCTCTTGTCGAGCTCGTCCGCTGTCATCGACATCTCGATTTCCTGACGATGGGCGCCTGTCAGACGGGGAGTACGTCAAGCATTATGGCAGCGCAAGAGAAAGCGGACCGGATCGCGCGCGATCGCGCCAGCCGCCTCATGGCATCATGAAATAAACATGAAAATCAACGCATTAACAGATTGTCGCAGCTCTACGGCAAGCTCGCCCGGACGGCCGCGATGCCGTTGATCACGAACTGCACCGAATAGGCCGCGAGCAGCATGCCGAGCACGCGCTAGAGGACGGCGTTGCCGGTGCGCCCAAGGCTCCGCGCGATCATATTCGCGGAGACAAAGCAGAGCATGCAAAGCAGGCACACGGAGAGCACGACCGCGATGATGATCGCGAGCCTCGGCCCGTAGCCGGCATCGCCCGTCAGGAGCAGCGTGGTCGCGATCGCGCCAGGACCGGCCATCATCGGGATCGCCAGCGGGAATACCGCGACGTCGGAGGCATGCTCGGAGCTTGCCTTGTCGGCCTCGCGGGCCTCGCGATGCGGACGGTCGCCGAAGATCATCTGGTAGGACACGCCGAACAGCAGCAGTCCGCCGGCGATCTGGAAGGCGGGGATGCCGATCCCGAGCTGGCGCAGCAGCCAGTTTCCAATCAGGGCGATCACCACCAGGATCGACGCCGCAATCAGTGGCGCGCGCAGCGCGATGGTGCGTTTGGTCTTGTCGGGCATGCCTCCGGTCGCGGCGAGGAAGGCCGGCGCAAGGCCCACGGGATCGACCACGAGCAGCAGCGTCACGAACGCAGACAAGGTGAAGTCGATCATGTCTCGGTGGGCTCCCTGGACGCAGGAACGATGGCTGGCGGACTGACTTAGCCCGGCAGAACCGCTTTGAAAATCACCGGAGATGCACAATGAGCGACAGTGGAATTGGAATGTTGCTGGGTCACCTTTCGGGCAACCTGCTCTGGCTCTGGTTCATCGGAGCCTTCGTGCTCGGTGCGGTCCTGGTCTACGGCGTGGCGAAGGCGGGGCGCCTGCGGCGCCGCGAGCGCGCACAGCTCGACCGCAACACCGAGGCGCGGCAGCGGCAGGAAGATCCCTACAAGCGTCCGACCTGAGCGCAGGTTGCCGTTTGGAACTTTCGTTCTCCGAAAGCTTTTGATCGCCTGAGGATTGCGGAAGGCGATGCCTTCGCGTGTCACCTCAAGAGGAGGATGTATGGCCAAGAAAGCAAAGAAGCGCACGACCAAGAAATCGTCGACGGGCCGCGCCCGTCAGGCGCCGAAGATGTTGAGCGACCTGTTTCTCGAGACGCTCAAGGACATCTATTTCGCCGAGAACAAGATCATCAAGACCTTGCCCAAGATGGCCAAGGCCGCCAACTCGAAGGAGCTCGCGGCGGCTTTCAACAAGCATCTGCGCGAGACCCAGGGCCAGGTCAAACGTCTCGACCAGATCTTCAAGATGCTGGGCAAGCCGGCCCGCGGCAAGCCTTGCGAAGCGATCAACGGCATCACCGACGAAGGCGCCGAGATCATGAAGGAGTTCAAGAACGCTCCTGCGCTCGACGCCGGCCTGCTCGCAGCCGCGCAGGCGGTCGAGCATTACGAAATCTCCCGCTACGGCACGCTGCGCACCTGGGCCGAGGAGCTCGGCATGCAGGACGCGGCAAAGCTGCTGCAGGCGACGCTGGACGAGGAAGAGGCGACCGATCACACCCTGACCGAGCTCGCCACCTCCGTGATCAACCTCGAGGCGGAAGAGGAATACCGCCAGGCGGCCTGAGCCCCACGTGGCGTGACGACGAAACGCCGCGGCCGGAAGGCCGCGGCGCTTGTGTTTTCGGATCGCACGATCCGCATGGCACCTGCGCGCCGCCGGGCTGGAATTCTCGGGAACTGGCCCCATATTCAGCGTTCCCCACCGCCGAGCCCGCATCATGCAACCCAAAAATCCCCTCGACTGGATGCTGTCCGAAGCCCTGGACTCGCTGACCCGCGCCGAACGGCTGCGCCAGCAGTTCGGCCGCCAGGAAGCGTGCTGGGAGCCACCGATCGACGTGCTCGAAACCGAGCATGAGCTTCTGATCTTGGTCGCGCTTCCGGGTGTCAATCCCGACAATGTCGAGACTGTCATCCATGACGGCGTGCTCGTCATCTCCGGCCAGCGC
Source organism: Bradyrhizobium sp. MI1.10 (assembly GCF_055811035.1). Taxonomy (NCBI): domain Bacteria; kingdom Pseudomonadati; phylum Pseudomonadota; class Alphaproteobacteria; order Hyphomicrobiales; family Nitrobacteraceae; genus Bradyrhizobium; species Bradyrhizobium sp. MI1.10. The sequence continues at coordinate 38,319 of NZ_JBVVPN010000035.1, read as the reverse complement.
ACCCTTCCGCCGGAGCTTCGCAACGCCCGCATCCACCGGCTCGAACTGCCGCAGGGGCGTTTTGAGCGCCGCATTGCATTGCCCGTTGGCCGCTACGCCATCAGCCGCTTCGTGATGGACGGCTGCGTCGCGCTGCGCCTCGCCAAATCCTGAGGTCGATCATGGCCACCGAACCAATGAATACCGCACCGACCAATCCCCAGAGCAATTCCGACGTGAAGATTCCCGAAGACGCGCTGATCATCATCCCGGTGCGCGAGATGGTGCTGTTCCCCGGCGCCATCGCGCCGATCGCGATCGCGCGGCCGAAGTCGGTCGCTGCCGCGCAGCAGGCGCTGCGCGAGCAGCGGCCGGTCGGCATCGTCCTGCAACGCAGCCCCGAGACCGAGGAGCCCGGACCGGACGACCTCTATCGGGTCGCGACCATCGCCAACATCGTGCGCTACATCACCGCACCCGACGGCACCCATCACATCGTCTGCCAGGGCGTGCAGCGCGCGCGCATCCTCGACTTCCTGCCCGGGACGCCGTTCCCGGCCGCGCGGATCCAGCAGATTCCGGAGCCGACCACGAGCACGCCCGAGATCGAGGCCCGCGGGCTCAACCTGCAGCGTCAGGCCATCGAGGCGATCGAGCTGCTGCCGCAGGCGCCGCCCGAGCTGATCGCGATGTTCCAGGGCACCACCGCGCCCGGCGCGCTGGCGGACCTGGCGACCTCGTTCATGGACATCAAGCCGCAGGACAAGCAGGAGGTGTTGGAGACCATCGACCTCGCTCTGCGTGTCGAGAAGGTGTCGAAGCATCTGGCCGAACGGCTGGAGGTGCTGCGCATCAGCAACGAGATCGGCCAGCAGACCCGCGCCAGCTTCGACGAACGGCAGCGCGAGGCGATCCTGCGCGAGCAGATGGCGACCATTCAGCGCCAGCTCGGCGAAGGCGACGGCAAGGCGGCCGAGGTCGCCGAGCTGACCGCTGCCATCGCCAAGGCCAACATGCCGCCCGAGGCCGACGCGCATGCGAAGAAGGAGCTGCGCCGCTACGAGCGCATGCCGGAGGCCGCCGGCGAGGCCGGCATGGTCCGCACTTACCTGGACTGGCTGATCGAGCTGCCGTGGGCGCTGCCCGCGGAGAAGCCGATCGACATCAAGGAAGCGCGCCGCATCCTCGATGCCGATCACTTTGGCCTGGAGAAGATCAAGAGCCGGATCATCGAATATCTGGCGGTGCGCAAGCTGGCGCCGCAGGGCAAGGCGCCGATCCTGTGCTTCGTCGGACCGCCCGGCGTCGGCAAGACCTCGCTCGGTCAATCCATCGCACGCGCGATGGACCGTCCCTTCGTGCGCGTCAGCCTCGGCGGCGTGCATGACGAGGCCGAGATCCGCGGCCATCGGCGCACCTATATCGGCGCGCTGCCCGGCAACATCATCCAGGGCATCAAGAAGGCGGGCACCCGGAACTGCGTCATGATGCTGGACGAGATCGACAAGATGGGTCGCGGCGTGCAGGGCGATCCTTCCGCCGCGATGCTGGAGGTGCTCGACCCCGAGCAGAACGGGACGTTCCGGGACAATTATTTGGGCGTGCCCTTCGACCTGTCACGCGTGGTGTTCATCGCGACCGCCAACATGCTGGACCAGATCCCGGGTCCGCTGCTGGATCGCATGGAGCTGATCAGCCTCACCGGCTACACCCAGGAAGAGAAACTGGAGATCGCCAAGCGCTATCTGGTGCGGCGGCAGCTCGAGGCCAACGGCTTGACGGCCGAGCAGGCCGAGATCGAGCCGGAGGCGCTGAAGCTGGTGGTCAACGGCTACACGCGCGAAGCCGGCGTGCGTAACCTCGAGCGTGAGATCGGCAAGCTGTTCCGGCATGCCGCGGTGCAGGTCGCCGAGGGCACCGCCGTAAGGGTCGTCGTGACGCCGAAGGACATCGGCACCGTGCTCGGTCAGCCGCGCTTCGAAGGCGAGATCGCGCAGCGCACCAGCATTCCGGGCGTCGCCACCGGCCTGGCCTGGACGCCGGTCGGCGGCGACATCCTGTTCATCGAGGCCTCGCGGGTATCCGGCCGCGGCGGCATGATCCTGACCGGCCAGCTCGGCGAGGTCATGCGCGAGAGCGTGCAGGCTGCGATGACGCTGGTGAAGAGCAAGGCCACGCAGCTCGGGATCGATCCGCAGCTGTTCGAAAAGAGCGACATCCACGTTCACGTGCCCGCAGGCGCGACCCCGAAGGACGGGCCGAGCGCGGGCGTTGCGATGTTCACGGCGCTGACGTCTCTGCTCACCAATCGCACGGTGCGCAGCGACACCGCCATGACCGGCGAGATCTCGCTCCGCGGCCTGGTGCTGCCGGTCGGTGGCATCAAGGAGAAAGTGGTGGCGGCTGCGGCCGCGGGGCTGAAGCGGGTGATGCTGCCGGCGCGCAACAAGCGGGACTACGACGACATCCCGAAGAGCGCGCGGGACAACCTCGAATTCATCTGGCTGGAGCGCGTCGACGAAGCCATCGCCGCGGCGCTCGAGCCGGCCGAGGCCCAAGCCGATGCCAAGGTCGAAGCGGCGGAGTGAATGTGATGAAGAAACTGCTGGAAAGAGCGAAGCGATCGCGGCAGGCGCAGCGGCTGCGGCAGTTGCTCGATCGCGCCATCGACGGGGTTCGCGATGCGCTGGCGGCATCAGGACCGCGGCTTCAGCCGGTCCCGGTCCGCGCGAAGCGCCGCAAGGGTTGAGCCCTCCGTCTCAAGTCCTCGCGACAGCCCCGAACAAAAGGCCCCCTCCTACGGGAGGGGGCCTTTGCGTCGTTAGCCCACGGCGTCCTTGGCGGCCTTGACCGGGCGGGCGCGAACGATCTTGCGGGCCGGCTTGGCCTTGAACATCATCTCTTCGCCCGTGAACGGGTTGGTGCCCTTGCGTGCCTTGGTCGCGGGCTTCTTGATGACCACGAACTTGGCGAAGCCCGGCACCAGGAACAGGCCGTTCTTCTTGAGCTCCTTGTGGCCGACGTCGGTCAGCGTCTCCATGACGCTCTTGACGTCACGCTTGGAAAGCTCGGTGGTGGTCGCGATCTTTTCGATCAGCTGCGATTTCGACATTTGGGTGGCCATCGTGTCTCCTCTGATTCGTTGACGGCTGCATATTAGACCAACCGGTGAAGGCCTATAGCCTTCTGCACAGTTTTGTCGGGGTTTTACGGGCTTTTTTGGCCCTCTGTGGCAAAAAACCCTGCTTTTTAGCCACTTCCGGAGCGGGAGAAGCCTCAGGCAGCGGATTTTACCTTGTTTCAAAGGCCCGCACGCAGCCTTGCTAAAGCTGATTCGATGCTTTCGACAAGCGACGACCGGCCTCTTTGTCGGAGTCCGGTCGCGATTCACCCTGGAAAATAAGCCTAGATCGTCGTGATGCGGCGATCGCGGGGACTTTTTTCCCTTATCTTTGCAGAGCGCGACGAGCTTTCGCTCGCGCTAGATACGTTCGATGATGACGGCCGGGGCCATGCCACCGGCCGCGCACATGGTGACCAGACCGCGCTTCAAGTCGCGCCGTTCGAGCTCGTCGAGCACGGTGCCGATCAGGATCGAGCCGGTGGCGCCGATGGGATGGCCGAGTGCGATCGAGCCGCCATTGACGTTGACCTTGGCGCGATCGAGCTTGAGGTCGCGGATGTATTTTTCCGCAACCACGGCAAAGGCCTCGTTGATCTCGAACAGGTCGATGTCGTCGATGGTCAGCCCCGCTTTCGCCAGCACCTTGCGCGTCGCCGGCACCGGCGCGTTCAGCATCAGCGTCGGCGAGTCCCCCATGTTGGCCATCGCAACCACGCGGGCGCGCGGCTTGAGCCCATGCGCCTTCGCGTAAGCAGGCGACGCCAGAAGGATCGCGGCCGCGCCGTCGACGACGCCGGACGAATTGCCGGCGTGGTGCATGAAGTCGATCTCGAGGTCGGGGTACTCCTGCAGGATCAGGCCGCGATAGGTCGTGCCCTTGTCGTCGAGCGCATGGTCGGCGACCGCAGGGAATGCCGGCTTCAACGCGCTCAGCCCTTCCATCGTGGTCTGCGGTCGCGGATATTCTTCATGGTCGAGCGCGAGGCTGCCATCCTCGCGATGCACCGGCACGAGGCTGTTCTTGAAGTGGCCGTTCGCGATCGCGTGCGCGGCGCGCTTCTGGCTTTCGAGGCCGAGCGCGTCGACGTCCCTTCGCGTGATGCCTTCCAGCGTTGCGATCGCGTCGGCGCAAACGCCCTGATGCGACTGCGGATGCCGCGCACGCAGGCGCAGATTGCCGTTGTCCATCATCATCGGACCGCCGCCGCGCCGGCCTTCCATCGACATCATCTCGCAGCCGCCGGCGACGACGAGGTCTTCCGCGCCCGCCATGATCGAGCTTGCAGCCATGTTGACGCTGGTGATGCCGCTTCCACAAAAGCGATCCAGCGTCACGGCGCTGGCGCGCACGTCGTAGCCGGCGTCCAGCGCCGACATGCGGCCGAGATCGCCGCCTTGGGTTGCGACCTGCGCGCTGCAGCCCCAGATGATGTCGTCGACATCGGCGGTGTCGATGCCGGTGCGCGTCGCGAGCGCGCGCAGCACGGTTGCTCCCAGCTGCTGCGGATGAATGCCCGAGAGTGCCCCCTTGCCAGCCTTGCCGACGCCCCGCGGAGTTCGGCAGGCATCAATGATAAGTGCGTCGGTCATTGGCGTTTCCTCTTTTTGAATGGTTAGAGGCGTTTTGAATCAGGAGGCGAAGGGAGTCAATGCACGCTGGCGGGACCCCTCACCCTGTCTCCTCAGCGCGAGCCAAGCTCGTCGCGCCCCAGCAAGAACGGGGCGCGGGAGAGCAATCACACCCCCGCCGCGTTCTTCGCGATCACGTTGCGATAGAAGCTGGCGCTGAGTTTCGGCGTGCGCACCTGCGTGTCGAAATTGACGTGGTAGAGCCCAAAGCGCTTGTTGAGCCCGAACACCCATTCAAAATTGTCCATCAAGCTCCAGAGGAAGTAGCCGCGCACCGGCACGCCTTCGGCGGTGGCGCGCTGGAGCTGGGCGAGGTAGTTGCGCAAATACATGATGCGGTCGGTGTCGTAGATCTTGCCGTCAGGCGTCACGACGTCGTCGCCGGAGGTGCCGTTCTCGCTGATATAGATCGCGTCCGTCTTCCAGATCTTCGCCGCCAGCTTCGGCACCCAGTAGATCGTCTCGGGACCGATGCGCAGCCAGTCCGAATTCATGTGCGGGAACGATTTCGGGATCGGCAGCGGCATGAAGCCCGCGCCCTGGTCGGAGGCCACCACGTAGTTCTGCGGCGCGTAGATGTTGAGGCCGAGGAAATCGACCGGCGAGGAGATGATCTTCAGCTCCGCATCGGTGTATTTCGGCGCGTCGCGCCCGGCGAACTTCAGGAAGGCGTCGGTGTACTGGCCCGTCATGATGACGTTGAGATAGCCGGCGTTCATTTCGCGCAGCGCGATCTCGGCGGCACGGACGTTCTCCGGTGTGTCGATCGCGGGGGCGCAGGCATCGATGTTCTCGGCCGGCCCCACCCTGATGCCGCGGCGGCCATGGGCGCGTACCGCCTGCACCGCGAGCCCGTGTGCGAGCGCGCTGTTGTGCCTGATCTGGTTGACCTCGGCTTGCGGCAGCGTCACGCCGGGCGCGTCGATGCCGATGCCGTAGCCGAAATGGACGAACCGACCGCTCTCGTTCAGTGTAAAGACGTTCTTGACGCGATCGGTCAGGTGCTCGGCGACATAGGCCGCGTAATCGCCGAATATCTTGCAGGTCTCCGTCGAGCGCCAGCCGCCAAACCGGTCCTGGAGCGATTGCGGCAGGTCCCAATGATAAAGCGTCAGCCACGGCTCGATGCCGTTCTTGAGGAGTTCGTCGACCAGGCGGTTGTAGAAGTCGAGTCCCTTCGGGTTGGGCTTGCCGTCGCCGTCCGGAAACAGCCGCGGCCAGGCCACCGAGAAGCGATAAGCCTTGCAGCCGAGCTCCTTGATGAGCGCGATGTCCTCCTTGTAGCGGTGATAGTGCTCGTTGGCGCGGTCGCCGGTCGAGCCGTCTTCGATCTTGCCGGGGATGCGGACGAACTTGTCCCAGATCGAGGCCCCTCGCCCGTCCTCGTTGACCGCGCCCTCGACCTGATAGGACGAGGTCGCGGTGCCCCAGACGAAGCCCGCCGGAAAGCCGTCCCCGCTCCGTGGCGGGGATGCGGGTTTGGCGTCCGCCCCTCCGAGAGGATTGGCGATGCCGGCTGCGGACAATCCCGCCAGCGTGGCGAACTGGCGACGCGAGACCTTGTCCGACATTGATAGTGCTCCGGGGCGATGCTGTTGCGGCGGCACCATGGCGAATCGCGGGTCGTTTGAGAAGCGGGCGAGCCGAAGGCTGAGGATGCAGAATTGCCGAATGCGACAAAGTTGTCCGAAAGGGGCCACGCCGATCGTCGGCCGAGCTACCCCAAAAGTCGAAATATCAGCCCCACCGTCATTCGAATTCCAGCCCAATCCGGCGAGGAAGTTATCAGTTCCCCTCGACAGGGGCCCGTAGGCTCACAGAATGCCATAAACCCCACGGAAATTACGACCAAAGTTCGCAAATATGGGATATGGTGCAACCATCGCCGCTCCGCTCTGGGCGATTGTCTGTCTGCACCGGTCAACCAAGAGAATGACTGACTTATGACGCGGTTCGACCGCATCATACTGTGGTAACCTCTTCCGCTGGACCAAGTGCCTGTCCTGCCAGGGATACAACGACTGACCCGCGTCAGAGTCACTGTGAATTCGAGGTAGATCTATGTCGTATGCCTACAAGCTGAATGAAGACGTTCGCCACCAGCCCCAAGGCCCACAAGGACGTGCCGCAACCGAGCCACCGATGATTTATACCATCGTCCAGCATATGCCCATCGAGGCCGATGGACGTCTCCGATACCGCATCAAGTGCAAGTCGGAGAAAATCGAGCGAGTCGTCACGGAAGATCAGCTTTCGTATTCGCAGTGAACTGCTCGATGACGGCGGCTCCCTCGCTCAGCGCGAGCGCTTCGGCAACTTTGGCAGCTTGTCGGGATTGAACGGCGGTATCTGCCGGGTTCGTTCTGGCGCGGGCGTCTGCTGTTCCGTCAGGATCAGCGTACCCTGGAGGATCATTCCCGGCACTTGCGCTGCCGTCGCCGTGTAGGTCGCGACCTTGCCCGGGCAGTTTCCCTCGATATCCAGCGTGAGCTCATCGTCGACGCCGAACACCGTTGCGCGTCCGTCGGTGTGGCGCTTCGTCGACACGGTGGCGGTGAAGCGATCTCCGTCGACCTTGCAAGAGCCGTGATAGGTCATCAGGCTGTCGCAGCCCCAGATCTGTCCGTCTGCGACATGGACGATCCCGGTCCCCTGATCGAGCGGCGTCTTGTACCACGCCGCATAGGTGCCGTCCTTCAACATGGGAGCAGTCTCCCGGTATTCCCTCGCGCATCATCGACACGATCAGCGCTAACAAAGCGTTAATCGCGCGGCCCGTGCCAATCCGGACTATTCCTGCGCAGCTCGGCTTCGAGGTCTTCAATGATGCTGTGAAGCAGACACGCGGCAAGCGGATCGGTCACTTCGCGCTCCAAATGCCGGTAACGCGCGATCTGGAATTCCTGCTCTCTCAACTGGTGCTCTGTCATCGGACGGGCCCTCCGACGAACCGACGCAGAGACAGCCGAACAGTTTCGTTACAATTTTAGGATCATTCGCTATGGTTTCCGATCGGTAAAAGCAACGCGACGCCAAGCTTCGCCGGCGCAAGGGATCATCGGAGATTTCGAAAGGTCGATACGCCGACATGCGCCGCTGTTACGGCACGTCACCACTTCTCCGATTCTCGCCGATGCTGTGCGGCTTGTTGAGGAAGAACTCCCGGTTACCGAGAGCCGCTTCCGCATACTGGTCGATCGCAACCTGGATGGCCTCGATGTGCATGCGGCACCAGCCCTCGAGGCAGGACAGGCGCCGCGCATGATGGAGAGCCTTCAGAAATTCCGGGGGCTCCTGCATGTCGGAAAAGTAGGTCGGCCTCTCCCCCTTCATGCCCGTGCCATCTCTCGCGGCGGCACCAGCCGGCGCTTCTCAACACCGACGCGCGATGGCATCGGCCGACGGCGGGGAACGAAGAGGCTGGCGACGACGATCGGGTCGGTGTCTCCGAGCGCGGCCCGCTCCTGAACGAGCCCGCTCATCACCGTGCGCATCTTCATGACTTCGCCTGCGACGAAGCTACAGTCCTCGTCTCTGTTGATCTGCTCATGCATGATGGCCTCGGCCTCACGCATGCTGACGCGCAACGCCCTGATGATCCTGCGGATTTCGTTGATGCGGTTGTCCATGGCTCGCTCCCTTGGCTGGACGAACAGCATAAGAACAAAACATGAACAATGAGTCAATCGGCTTGAGGTAGAACAGAGCCGGCGTGACACGCCGTTCCGGGCGGCGCCACCCCGGGCTTACCGAGCCAGATCAGAACGTCACCCGCATCCCCGCATAGAATGCGCGCGGCCTTGCCGGGCTGAGTGAGCGCGGGTCGCTGAACTCGGCGGCGCCATTGGTGAAGTTGGGCACGGCTTTGGTGTCGAAGAACTGTCCGTAGGTCGCATAGCGCTTGTCGAAGATATTGTCGATCTTGCCGTAGAGCTGGACGTTCTTGGTCACTTGGTAGGACGTGTGCAGGTTGAACACGGTATAGGACGGCAGCTTCGCATATTGGTTGGACTCGTCCCCAACCAGATATTGGCTGGAGACGAACAGCGCGTTGCCGCCGACTTTCCACACGTCGGTGACGGCATAGTCGACGCCGACCTTGACGCGATGGCGCGGGATCGCGGGGAGCTGGTTGCCGGGCAGCACCTGAATGGTTTCGGTGACAGTATCCCTGAACGGGCTTTCGGAACCGAGTGCGAAAGCGTCGAGATAGCGTGCGTCGACAAACGCGTAGCTCGCCTGAAACTGAAGCGTGGGCGACTTGATGTTGACCTCGGCTTCGAGCCCCTGACGCCTGGTCCGGCCGACGTTGGAGAAATAGCCGAAGCCGGTCCGGCCGACTGCGGGAACGGCGACGATATCGTCGACATTGGTAGCGCGGAAGCCGCCGATTTTCCAACCAAGCGTGCCGATGTTCAGCTCCCTGCTGCCGCGCAGGCCCGCTTCCACGGTCTTGGACACGACCTGCTTCAATGGCGGATCGGAGACGAGAAACGCGGCAATGAGACAGGGACGGGCTGGATCGGAGCAGCCGAGCTCGAGCGGCGTCGGAACGCGATTGGCCTCGGAATAGCCGGCATAGGCCGTCAGCTCCGGCGTGATCTTGTAGGTGCCGCCGATCACCGGATTGAAGCGGGCGAAGGTGTGATCGCCGTTGAGATCGGTCCCGAGCTGATCCTCCAGCGTGATGCGCGCCACGTTGAAGCGGCCGCCGCCGGTGACGGCGAAGGCGTCCGTGACATTGAACGTGTCCATTGCGTAGAGGCCGTTATATTGATTGACGGTCCGCAGCGAGACAGGGCCGGCAACGGTATCAGGTACGCCGGTCGGCCCCAGGAAGAGGCCGCCGCCGCTGACGACGTAGTTTTCTCCGATCGTACCGATTTCGGCGGTGGCGTTGTAGCGCGTGACACTGGCGTCATAGGTCGCGCCCATCACGAAGCGGTTGTCGTGGCCGAACAGCTGGTCGGTGTTGGTGGCCTGCCCCGACACGCCGAAGGTGGTCGAACGTATCGAGCTGCGGTCGATCTCGCCGAGGACGGTCCCGGACGCGAAAGGATTGGCAAGCGGCAGGCCGTTAACGCCGTTTGCCGGTGTGGCGCCGTCGCCGAAGCAAAGAAGGCCGGTGAGCCCCGGATCGGTGCATTCCTGCGCGTCGGTCGGATTGCCGTCGACGAGCTTCTGCTCGTACCTGCGCACATGCGCGGTGCCTTCGAGCGTCCAGGTCGGCGTCGCATCGACCTTGCCTGTCAAGTTGAGATAGCCGACGCGATTGGAAGTGGTCTGCGGGGTCGTGTAGGTCGCGCCCCAATATTTGTCGAGCAGCTCGGCGGGAACGGTGGCGTTGGCGCCGAAATCGTTCTTGGCGACGCCCATATTGGCGTGGAATTCGCTGTCGCCGGCCTTGTAGCCGACGTCGCCGTAGAAGCGCCGCACGTCGGATTGGGAGAAATTGCGGAAGCCGTTGTCGTGCAGGCCTTCGAGCGCGGCATAGACGCCGTAGTTCTTGTCAACCGTCTTGCCCCATTGCGCCGAGCCCTGGATGCGGCCGAACGAGCCGCCCATGAGATCAAGCTCCGCGCCCTGATAGGTGAAACCGTCCTTCATTTGCAAATTGATCGCGCCGCCTAGCGCGTTGAGGCCGAAGGCGGGATTGTTGGTCACGAGCGTCATCGACCGGATCGCCGCGGTCGGGATCAGGTCCCAGTTGACGGCATCGGAGAAGGCTTCGTTGATGCGAACGCCGTTCTGATACACCGCGAGGCCTTGCGGCGTGCCCGTCACGGGCGAAGCGACGAAGCCGCGGAATTCGACATTCGGCTGGAACGGATTGCCAGTGACCTCGGTGATGTTAACGCCGGCGATGTTGTCGCGAAGCGCGTCGGTGATGTTCAAGGAGCCGGTGCGCTTGATCTGGCTGGCGTCGACGGCGTTGATCGCCGACGGAACCTTGTCGACGTCAAGACCTCTGCCGGCACCCGGCGCGGTCGGGTAGACGTAAAGGCGCGTCTTGGGGCTGGCGGATGACGGTGCCCCGATGTGCGCGACCGGTCGCGATGACGCGGTGCGTCGCGCCGTTGACCGCGGCGGCGCCGTTACCTCGACAGGCGGCAAGTTCTGGACGTTAGTTTCTTCGTCCTGCGCGGCCCCCGCGGGGATCGCGAAGACGGAGAGCAGCGCGGTCGAAACCGAGGCCATCAACAAACGACGCTTGAACCAAATAGCTTTGAACCAAAGAGCCTTGCCCATCCCAGCCTTCCCATCCGTGACCACCGGCTGTTTTGATTTTCGCCGGTTGGTCGAGACGAGTGTAATCGGCAGGGATGCGTGCGCCAGCCACAAAAGGTCGGGCCGTATCCGCACCAATTTTCCCGACAAAATCGGGAATTTTTCCCGACGCGATCAGGCCGCCGCCGTCGGAACCAGGGCCTCTACGGTCAGACCGCCGTCACCCGAGACGACGTTGAGCGTGCCGCCCAGCGCCAGAATCCGCTCGCGCATGCCGACGAGCCCGAAGCCGAGCTTCTGGCCCGGCTCCATGCCGCGGCCGTTGTCGCTGATCCGCACTCGGGCACCGCTGCGGCCATCGCTTGCCGCCTGCGCCACCGGCTCGATGACGACATTGACCGAGGTCGCGCCGGCGTGGCGGAACACGTTGGTGAGCGCCTCCTGCACGATGCGGTAGATGGTGAGGTCGGCGGTCTCCCCGGTGACGCCAAGCGCCGGCGAGATCACGGTCTCGATGGCGACATCGGGATGCGACTCCCGCCACAGCCGCGACAGCGATTCCAGTGCCTGGCGCAGGCCGAGCTCGGCCAGGCCGACAGGCCGGAGGCGCTCCAGCACGCGGCGATTGAACTGTTGAAGCGCGTTGATCTGCTCCAGCATGGCGCTGCCGTGTTTTCGCACGGCCTCGGCACTCGGGGCGCGTCCATCCGCCTGCTTCGCCAGCGCGCTGACATGCGCGCGTAGCGAGAACAGATATGGCCCGAACTCGTCATGGAGCTCGCGCGCGATCTCCTTGCGCTCGACGTCCTGGAGCGACACCGTGCGCTCGGCGAGGCGCCGCTTGTCCTCGATGGCGTCACTGAGCGTCGCCGCAAGATGGTTGAGCTTGGTGCAGATCGCGGCGAGCTCCGGCGCGCCGCCCGGCGCGACGCGCGCCTGATAGCGCCCGTCTTCGAGCTCGGCCATCACATCCGCCAGCGACTGGAGCGGCGCCAGTGCCCGGCCGATCACATTCATCATCACCAAGAACAGCGCCAGCGCGATCACCGAGCCGACCTCGAGCTGGGTCACGATGGCGTCCCAGATCTCGGCGATCTCGTCATCGGGATGGGAGGTGATCAGCAGCGAACCCGGCTTGCCATGGATCGAGACGGGTACGCTCACCGCGGTCTGCTCGGGATGAACCAAGCTGACGAACCAGGCCGGCGGCGCGCGGGTGTCGTCATCGACGTCGGTCCGCGGCTGCGTCAGCGGACTGCCGGCTTCGTCCCGAAGCGCGATGCTGACATGGCGCAGGCGACTGAGGTCGCGCGCAATCTGGTTGAGCCTGGCATCCGGATCGGGCGCCTCGTTGAGATCCGCAACGATCATCTCGATGAATTCGCGCGCGAGCCGGATCACGCTCTGGTCCTCGGCCTGCACGCGCGGCCCGGCTTCTGCGACCTGGCGGCCGATATTGACGGCGAGTCCCAGCGCCAGCAGCAGCGCCAGGAGCAGGTTGATGCGCCCGCGCAAGGATAGATTTTGCCACATTGGTATCGCCCGTGCCCCCGCGAAGGATTGGCCTGCGCCTGTCCGATAACGTTGACAGAGGCGAAGCGCCCGATATCTAATCGAAAGCGTACAGCAATCCCGGCCGGGCGCGAAACAGGCCAAGACGCTGTCGCGAGGAACGCCTATGCGCATTTTGATCGTCGACGATCATCCCATCGTCGCCTCCGGCTGCCGTGCCGTGCTGGCCGACGAGGGCGAGATCGAGATTTTGGAGGCCGCCGACGCCGAAGACGGCGAGTGCGTCTTCATCGTCGAGCGCCCCGACCTCTCGATCATCGACATCAACCTGCCGACCGTGTCCGGCTTTGAGCTCGCGCGCCGCATCCTCGAGCGCGCGCCCGAGGCCCGAATCATCATGTTCAGCATGAACGACGACCCTGCTTTTGCCGCGCGTGCGATCGAGTGCGGCGCCAAGGGCTATGTCTCCAAGACCGGTGACCCCGATGATCTCGTCGAGGCGATTCGCATCGTTGGCGGCGGCGGCACCTATCTGCCGAGCGCGATCGCGCGCAGCATCGCCTTTGCGGGACCCGCGCTGGCGCAAAGCCCGCTGTCGAAACTGAATGCGCGCGAGATGGAGATTTTGCGGCTGCTCAGCGCCGGAAAGAGCCTTTCCGAGATCGCCTGGCTGGTGCAGTCGTCCTACAAGACTGTCGCCAACACCTCGTCCATCATGCGCCAGAAGCTCGGGGTGAAAACCTCTGTCGAGCTGGTGCGGCTGGCGATCGACAGTGGCGTGGCCTGACGGCCGCCACGAATTCGGTCACACAAGCGTTGCAATCCTGATGTGGTTTGATGCCACGGAGCATAATGGCATGACGATACAGACTGTCTCGACTAATACATCCTATGGCGGCGTGCAGGGCGTGTATCGCCATGCCAGCGAGGCAACCGGAACCGACATGGTGTTCTCGGTCTATGTTCCTCCGCACGCGCAGGGCGCCAAGCTGCCCGTGGTCTGGTATCTCTCCGGCCTCACCTGCACGCATGCCAACGTCACCGAGAAAGGCGAATTCCGCAAAGCCTGCGCCGAGCTCGGCCTGATCTTCGTCGCGCCCGACACCTCCCCGCGGGGCCCCGACGTGCCGGGCGATGCCAATAATGCCTATGATTTCGGTCTTGGCGCCGGCTTCTATGTCGACGCGACGGAAGCGCCGTTTTCGCGCAATTATCGCATGTGGAGCTACGTCACCGACGAACTGCCGAAACTCGTGGCGGAGAATTTTCCGGTCGATGCCAAGCGGCAATCGGTGATGGGCCATTCGATGGGCGGCCATGGCGCATTGACGGTCGCGCTGCGCAACCCGCACCGTTTTCGCGCGGCCAGCGCCTTTGCGCCGATCGTGGCGCCATCGCTCGTGCCCTGGGGCATCAAGGCGCTGACGGGCTATCTCGGGCCGAACAAGGATATGTGGCGCAGCCACGACACGGTGGCGCTGATCGAGGACGGCGCGAAGTTTTCAGGCTTTCTGGTCGATGTCGGCGAGGCTGATAACTTCTTGAAGGAGCAGCTTCGTCCTGAATTGCTGCAGGCGGCCTGTGCCAAGGCCAACATCCCGCTGACGCTGCGGCGGCAGGCGGGCTATGACCACAGCTATTATTTCATCTCGACCTTCATGGGCGATCACCTGCACTGGCATGCGGAGCGATTGAAGGAGTAAATATCCCCCTCACGGCTTGCCGTAATTCGGTGCCAGCAACCGGTTGCGGATCAGATAACTCATCGTGCGCGTCCAGGATTCATCCGTGTTGCCGCGCATGTCGGCGCTGGCGGCCGTGATCATGTTGCCGGTCTTCACGTCGCGCAGATAGATGTTCAGATTGATGATCAGGTTCGAGACCTTCTGCACCATGCCGGTGATTTCCAAATCGGCACCGAGCTGCCCGGCAAGCTTGAGGTCGCAGCCGCCGCAAGCCTGCAGATTGGCGTGACGGGCCGCGTCCCGGACCGGCGCGATATCGATCAGCTGGAACCTGCCTGACTCAACCAGTGCCTTGCGCAACTGCTCGCTGATGAGGTCGAGCCGCGCCTCCTCCGGCTTCGAGCCGTAGAACTCGCCGGGCAGGCTGGTGTCGATCAGTTCAAAGTCGAACACCGCGAGTTTCGGCGGATCGGCGAGCGCGGCCGAACCCGTCAACAACAAAGCTGCGAAACATATCAGCGCTCGCATGATCGTGATTCCCGGCGTGGCAGCGTGAGGACGAAATGCGGGGTTGCATGCCCTGACAAATCGGTCATGCTTTAGCAGAGACAATTCTCCATCGGCGGTCAAGCCGGGGAGTTGTACGGAGGAAACATGATCCGATGGTTGGTCGGCCTGATCGGCCTGGGTTTTGCTGCGACGAGCGCGCTCGCGGCCGACCCTGTCATGATCGGCGTCGGCTATCTCGGAATCGCCGGCACCAGATCGACGCTGTCGCTGGTCGAGCAGCCCGCGGAGAATGACGGCGTCGCCGGCGCGCGCCTCGCCATCGAGGACAACAACACCACCGGCAAATTCCTCAACCAGCGTTTTGCGCTGGAGGAGCGGCGCATCAAGGAGGGCGAGGATGCCGTGCAGGCCGCGACCGACCTCGCCGCACGCAACGGCTTCATCATCGCCGATCTGCCGGCCGACGCGCTGCTGAAAGTCGCCGACGCCTTGCGCGAGCGCGGCACGTTGCTGTTCAACGCCGGCGCGATCGACGAGCGGCTGCGCGAGGCCGATTGCCGCGCCAATGTCATCCATACCGCGCCGACCCGCGCAATGCTGGCCGATGCGCTCGGCCAATATCTGGTGTGGAAGCAGTGGAAGCGCTGGCTGCTCGTGGTCGGCTCGCATGACGAGGACAAGTTGTTCGCCGATGCGCTCCGGCGCACCGCGACGCGGTTCGGCGCCAAGATCGTGCAGGAGCGCAGCTTCGAAGACAAAGGCGGCGCGCGCCGCACGGACTCGGGCGTGACGCTGATCCAGCGCCAGATGCCGGTGTTCACGCAACAGGCTCCGGCCTATGACGTGCTGGTCGCCGCCGACGAGAGCGAGGTGTTCGGCGCCTACCTGCCCTATCGCACCTGGGATCCGCGGCCTGTCGCGGGCTCTGCCGGTCTGGTGCCGCGGAGCTGGGATGCCGCGCAGGACCAGTGGGGCGCGATCCAGATGCAGAACCGCTTCGTCAAGCTCAACGCGCGGCGGATGACCGCGCTCGACATGCAGGCGTGGACGGCCGTGCGCATGATCGGAGAGGCCACCTCGCGCACCAATTCCGGCGATATCAAGAAGGTCACCGATTTCATCAAGGGCCCGGAGTTCTCGGTCGCCGCCTTCAAGGGCACCAAGCTGACCTTGCGCGATTGGAACCTGCAGCTGCGCCAGCCGATCCTGTTGGTCGATGGCCGCATGGTGGTGTCGGTGTCGCCGCAAGAAGGTTTCCTGCATCAAGTCTCCGAGCTCGACACGCTCGGCTATGACCGCCCGGAGAGCAAATGCAAGCTGAAATGAGAAAGCAGATGTTGCGCACGTGGCGTGTTGGGTTGCTGTTCGGACTGGCGCTGGCGGCAGCGCCGGCGCATGCGTTCATCGCTTATGTCTCGAACGAGAAGAGCAACACGGTGTCGGTGATCGACACCGACAGCTGGACGGTGACCAAGACCATCAAGGTCGGCCAGCGCCCGCGCGGCATCGACTTCACGCGCGATGGCAAGTTCGTGATGGTCGCGGTCGGCGACGACGACACCATCCAGATGATCGACGCCAAGACGCAGGCCGTCGTGGACAGCCTGCCCTCCGGGCCCGACCCGGAATTGTTCGCCCAGGATGCCGCTGGCAAGGTCCTCTATGTCGCGAACGAGAACGACAACACGGTGACCGTGATCGACCTCGAGAAGCGCGCCCGCCTTGGCGACATCCAGGTCGGCGTCGAGCCCGAGGGCATGACGATCAGCCCGGACGGCAAGACGCTGATCAACACGTCCGAGACCACCAACATGGCGCATTTCATCGACACGTCGTCGCGCCAGATCGTCGCCAACGTGCTGGTCGACGCGCGGCCGCGCTTTGCCGAATTCAAGCACGACGCTTCCGAATTGTGGGTGTCCTCGGAGATCGGCGGCACCGTCTCAATCATCGACCCCGCAAAGCACGAGGTGACCGGGAAGATCAATTTCGAGATTCCGGGGTTGAGGAAAGAGGCGATCCAGCCCGTCGGCATCGGCATGACCCGGGACGACAAGACCGCCTTCATCGCGCTCGGGCCAGCCAACCGCATCGCCGTGGTCGATACCGCCTCGCGCAAGGTGACCAAATATCTGCTGGTGGGACAACGGGTCTGGCACATGGCCTTCACGCCGGACGAAAAATTTCTGCTCACCACCAATGGCGTCTCGAACGACGTCTCCGTCATCGACGTCGCCGCGCAAAAGGTGATCAAGACCATTCAGGTGGGCGAACTGCCCTGGGGTATCACGATCGCGCCATGACCAGCCCTGCTCCCATCGCCGAACAACGCGAAACACCAAGGCCCGATCCGGCGGGTGTGCCCGCGCTATCGATCGACAGCGTCAGCCACGCCTATGGCCCGCGCCGCGCGCTGATGGACGTGTCCTTCGACGTGCAGCCCGCGAGCTTCACGGCCCTGCTTGGCCTCAACGGGGCGGGCAAGAGCACGCTGTTCTCGCTGATCACGCGCCTGTTCGGCATCCAGTCCGGCCGCGTCGGCATTTTCGGCCATGATGTCAGCAAGAGTCCCGGAGAAGCGCTGCGGTTGCTCGGCGTCGTGTTCCAGCCGCGCACGCTCGATCTCGATCTGTCGCTGACGCAGAACCTGCTCTATCACGCCGCACTCCACGGCATCAGCCGCCGCGAGGCCCGCGCGCGAGCCGCCGAGCTGCTCGGTCGCATCGGGCTTACCGAGCGCGCCGGCAGCAAGGTGCGCGATCTCTCGGGCGGGCAGATGCGGCGGCTGGAGATCGCCCGTGCGCTGCTGCATCGGCCACGCCTGCTCTTGCTGGACGAGCCCACCGTCGGCCTCGACGTCAAAGCGCGCGCCGACATCATCAGCCATGTGCGCCAGCTCGTGAGCGAGCAAGGCATCGGCGTGCTCTGGGCCACGCATCTGTTCGACGAAATCATGGCCGGTGACGATCTCGTGGTGCTGCATCAGGGCAAGGTGCTGGCGCAGGGACCGATGAGTCGCGTCGTCGCGGAAGCCGGCGCGGAGGACGTCAACTCCGCCTTCATGCGCCTGACCGGTGCGCAGACCCTGCCGGGCGACGGCGCATGAGCAGCATCAGCATGCGCGAGGCGCCACGCGGCTTCTCGGCCGCCGAATACATGACCTGCCTCACGGGCATCGTCTGGCGCGAAGGACTGCGCTTCCTGCACCAGCGCGAGCGGTTCGTCTCGGCGCTGGTGCGGCCGCTGGTGTGGCTGTTCATCTTCGCCGCCGGTTTCCGCCAGGTGCTCGGCATCTCCATCATCCCGCCCTACGAGACCTACATCCTCTACGAGGTCTTCATCGCGCCCGGGCTGATGGCGATGATCCAGCTGTTCAACGGCATGCAATCCTCGCTCTCGATGGTCTATGACCGCGAGATGGGCAACATGCGCACGCTGCTGGTAAGCCCACTGCCGCGCGGCTACCTGTTGTTCTGCAAGCTGCTCGCGGGCACCGCGGTGTCGCTGCTCCAGGTCTATGCGTTCCTGCTGATCGCCTGGTTCTGGGACATCACCCCTCCTCTGTCAGGCTATCTCACGGTATTGCCGGCACTGATCCTGTCCGGACTGATGCTGGGTTCGCTCGGCATGCTGATCTCCTCTGGCATCAAGCAGCTGGAGAACTTTGCCGGCGTGATGAACTTTGTCATTTTCCCGATGTTCTTCGCTTCATCGGCGCTCTACCCGCTCTGGCGGGTGCAGGAGGGCAGCCCATATCTCTACTATGTCTGCGAGGCCAATCCGTTCACCCATGCGGTCGAGCTGATCCGCTTCGCGCTGTACGGACAGATCAACTGGATCTCGCTGGCGGTGGTCGCGACCTGCACAATCGTCTTCATGATCGGCGCGATTCTGGCCTATGATCCCTCGCGCGGGCTGGCGCGACGGGGCCCTGCGGGAGGCGAAGGATGACGGTTCGGGTTCTGGCCATGGCCGCTCTGATGCTCGCAGCCGCGGGCACGGCGGCACGCGCGGCCGATCCGCGCTATCCGGATTGGCCCTGCACGCAGGCAAAAGTGCCGGAAATTTCGCTCGCGGCCGTTTGGGCTGGCCCCTCGCTCGACGACGTGCAGAACAAGTGGAAGGACGACGCCAAGGTCAGCGCGCTGGTCGCCAAACTGTCGGCACGCAAGACACCGCTGGAAGAGGCCGAGAAGTTGGTGAAGGAGTTTTTGGCGGGCTCCGCGGCCGACAAGACCGCGAATGCGAAACTGCTGTTCGCAGGTCTGTTCGACACGCTCAACGCTCAGCGCTCGCAGGTCATGAGCGGGTTGGAACGCGTCAGCCGCAAGCAGCGCGAAGCCGCCGACAAGATCCGCGAGGAGAGTGTCCAGCTCCAGGCGCTCCAGGGCGCCACGCCGCGCGACGAGGCTAAGGTCGAGGCGCTCAGCAACGAGCTGATCTGGAAGACCCGCATTTTCGAGGACCGCCACAAGGTCGTGCGGTTCGTTTGCGAGGTTCCCACCACCATCGACCAGCGGCTGTTTGCGCTCGGACGCGTGATCCAGCAGGAAATGGAATAGCGTCAGCCTCATTGACCGCTTGCGGCAGGTTCCCGCGCCTCCATTGCGATCATTAACCTGTGCTATATGCCGGAACCAAATCGGTCTAGGATGTCTTGTCGACGGGTAATCCAAGGCATCGGGAGGCCTCGATGGGAACCACAAAATTCATCCTCGCAGGCGCTGCGGCCATCAGCATGCTCGCAAGCAGCGCATTCGCTGACGATCTGACCGGCATGGTCACTCGGATTGATCGGCTCAACAGCACGATCTCGATCCAGCAGACGCAGAAGGGCACAGTCGGCGGCAGCGCAGGCGGGGCCGGCGCGCTGCAGGAGTACAAGGCCAAGGACGCCGCGATGCTCGATGCCGTCCACGCCGGCGACCGGGTGAGCTACTCTGCGACCGACAATAACGGCACGGGCACGCTGACCAAGCTGCAGAAGCAGTAGGCCGGGATCTTTGCGGCCATCCTTCGAGACGCCCGCCTACGGCGGGCTCCTCAGGATGAGGTCTGGTTTCGTGGCGAGATGTCAGACCCTCATGGCGAGGAGACCGCGAAGCGGTCGTCTCGAACCACGAGGCCATCGACGACACAGCTCGGCTCAATTCTTCACTGCTCCGGCCGCGGCTTGGGCTGCGCCTCCTCAGTCGGAAGCTTTGCACGCTCCCAGCCGTCGGTGCCATCGGGATACCAGGCGACGCTGGAGTAGCCATACGCGAGCGCGCGCTTGGCGGCGTTCCAGGACATCCAGCAATCCGCCAGGCAATAGATCACGAGCAGCGCGGTCTTGTCGCCGTGTGATGCACGCGCGAGGCCGCGCTGGAAATAGTCGTCCATGGCGGGCGGCAGCGTTCCGTAGCCGGTATCCGGCAGCCAGATGCTGCCCGGAATGTTTTTGCGCGGCGCCTCGCGCCAGACGGTACCCGCTGGAAGGTTCTTCGGCTTCGGCGCGCGCGGCAGCACGTCGATGAAGGCGCCGCTCTTCGCGTGCCAGATCGCCTCGGCTTCTGACGTCGACAGCACGCGCGCGCCGCCGAGCGTCGCCGGCACGGGCGCGCGGTAGTTGTCGGTGCGATAGCCCTCGGGCTCGAACGGCTCCTGCTGCTGCGCAACGACCGGCGCCATCAGCACGGCGGCGACCAGCGCAGCGACAACGCGCCGCCTCATGTCATGGTGCCTTCTTGGCCGTCTCCGCGCCGAGCGGCCGATCGCTCTCGTCCAGCAGCGGCACGCCGAAATCGAGCAGGATCTTGTTGATCTCGCCCTGGTTCTCCTGGATCAGCTTGTTGAGCTGCCGCTTCCAGTTCTGGTCGGCGCCACGCACGCCCATGCCGATGCGATAGACCAGCTTTGGCCCGGTGGTTTCCTTCACCAGCGGCGTGACATGAAGCGACCCCGCCTTCTTTGCGTAGAATCCTGCCATCGGTCCCCACAGCACGCCGGCGTCGATCTTGCCCGCCGTGAGATCATCGATCATTGCCTGCGCCGAATTGTCGTAGCGCGTGTCGATCATCAGCGGATAGGGCTTTGCATCACCCATCAGTCCCGCGATGGCCATGTTGGTGGCAGGCGGCGTACCGGCGACGATGCCGACATGCTTGCCCTTCAGCCTGGCATCCTCGAGCGTGTCGACCTCCTCCAGCCCGCCGCCTGCTTTCGCGACCAGCGCATAGCTCGTGCGGTAATAGGGATTGGTGCCTTGCACGAGGTCATCGCCTTGGGGGAAGCCCATGATGACGTCGCAGCGATGCGAGCCGAGCGTCATGCGCACGAAGCCGGTGGCTTGCGGAAAAAAGACATAGTCGAGCTTCTTCTGGAGCTTGTCCGCAAACAGCTCGGCAAGCTTGTTCTCGAACCCCTCGCCCTTCTCGTTCGAGAACGGCAGATTGCGCGGGTCGGAACAGACGCGCAGCACCTTGGGGTCGACCAGCTCGAACGAGAGGTCACCCGTCTCGTTGGTCTGCGCGATGGCGACGTCGCCGAACGCGCAAGACGCAACCAGGATACTCAGTGAAAACAACCAGCGACGATGTCGTCCGGCCTCCGTCATCGCGCTTCCTCCTACGCTTGTTTGAATGCTAGCCATGCAACGCATGACGCGCCATGTCTTGCCAGAGTTTGTGCTGGCTTTCTTTGTTGCAGTGCAATGCGCGCAACCCTTTGAACTGAGGCGGAAAAGTGTCTCGCATCGCTCTCGTGATCGCAGCCTTGTCCCTGCTGGTGACAGCGACGCTAGCATGCGCCGCAGCGGCCGAATTGCCTGTGAGCGAAGTCGCGCCGGGAATATTCGTACACTCCGGGACCATCGCGCTGATGACCCGCGAGAACGAGGGCGACATCGCCAACGTCGGCTTCATCGTGGGCAAGGATGCGGTGGCCGTGATCGATACCGGCGGTAGCTTTCGCGAGGGCGAGGCGCTATTGGCGGCGGTGCGAGCCCGCACCAGCAAGCCGATCCGCTACGTCATCAATACCCACGGCCATCCCGACCATGTTTTCGGCAATGCGGCCTTCGCCGTCGGAGACACCATTTTCGTCGGTCACAGCAGGCTGCCGCGGGCGCTGGCTGCGCGCGGCCCGTACTATCTCGACAATTTTAGGCGCATCATGGGCGACGAATTGATATCTCCCGTGAAGATCGTGCCGCCCACAATGCTTGTCACGGATACAATGACGCTCGACCTCGGCGCGCGCCGCCTGAGCTTGCGGGCCTGGCCGGCCGGGCACAGCGACAATGATTTGACCGTATTCGATGAGACGACGAAGACGCTGTTCGCTGGCGACCTCGTCTTCCTCCGCCATATTCCGGTGATGGACGGCAGCATTCGCGGCTGGCTCGGCACCCTCGGGGAACTCGAGAGCATTCCGGCGCAGCGCGTCGTTCCCGGTCACGGGCCCGTGAGCGAATGGCCTGCGGCGCTGATCGATGAGCGGCGCTATCTGATGGCACTGCTGACGGACGTCCGGGCAGCGAACAAGAAGGGCGAACCGATCCGAACCGCCGCTGACAAGGCCGCCGCCTCGGAACGGCCGCACTGGGAGCTGTTCGACGACTACAACGCCCGCAACGCAACCGCAGCATTTTCGGAAATTGAATGGGAGTAGCGGACGCGCTACGATGTGCGTAACGTTGCTTCGTCCGCGGGACCATGACCATGACGGGATGCACGCGCCGACTGCCTCTGATCGCCCTGCTCCTCGGCATTGCATTCGCCGTGCCGGCGCAGGCGGAAGAAGCTTACGATCCCTGGCCGGGCCTGGTGCAGGACATCTTCAGCAACCGTCCGATGAATGACGGCGGCAATGTCATTGGCATCGAGATGCCGTATCGCGCCGAGGACGCGGCCATCGTTCCGGTGACCCTGCGCAGCAAGCTCTCGCCTGGCGATGCCCGCCGCATCCGTTCGATCACGCTGGTGATCGATCGTAACCCCGCACCGATGGCAGCGAAGTTCGAGCTCGGGCCGGATGCCAACGTCACTGAAATCTCGACGCGCGTGCGCGTCAACAATTACACCGACGTTCATGCGGTGGCCGAGCTCAGCGATGGCCAGCTCTACGTCTCGAAAGTCTATGTGAAGGCCTCCGGCGGCTGCTCGGCACCAGCGGGAAAGAATGCCGAGGAAGCCCAGAACCGGCTCGGCCAGATGCGCTACCGGCAATTCGCGCGCGAAGAGGCCCCCGCGAGCCGCATGCGGGAGGCGCAGATCATGATCGGCCATCCCAACAATTCCGGGCTGCAGATGGACCAGGTCACGCAGCTCTACATTCCCGCCTTCTTCGTCAACCAGCTCAAGCTGACACAGGACGACAGCCCCGTGCTTTCGATGGAAGGCGGCATCTCGATCTCGGAAGATCCCAATCTGCGCTTCACCTATGTGTCCAACGGCGCCAAGCGTTTTCGCGCGGAAGCCAAGGACACGGATGGTCACGTGTTCCGCAACGAGTGGGATGTGGAGAAGCCGGGGACGTAGCGCGCCACCTTCCCCTTCAAAGTCAAACGCATTGCGGATGGCTGTGCCCTCGCCCCTTGTGGGAGAGGGCAGCACCCCTGGTAGACAAAACTTCGCTTGGGTGAGGGGTTTGCCTCCGCGAGCTACTCTCTTGCGATAGTATTCGCGGAGACATACCCCTCATCCGGCGCTTCGCGCCACCTTCTCCCACAAAGGGAGAAGGAAGAAAGTGCTAGAAACACCTCACCTCGGCTTCCGCCTGTGCTCGCCGCAAATCATTCACGGCCGAGTTCGCCTGCTCCGAGGTGCGGAACTGGACGCCGAGATTGCCGCGGACCTGGGACATGCTGAGCGCGGTTTCGGCGGTGACGTAGCGCTCATAGGACACGATCGAGGCCACCACGTCGATCGAGCAGGAACATTGTTCGATTGCCTGCCGGCTCTCGCCATTGGCCTTCATGCAGCCATAGACATACTCGGCACGCGCCGACGTCGGATAATCATTGGCCTCTTCAGCCTGTGCACCGAGCGCGGTCGCAGCCCACACCGCCAATGCGGCGACAATCGGTCGTAGCTGTCCGGCCAGATTCATGAGCGTCCTCCCGCTGGTTGCGACGGAAGCTATGCTATGCGTATTGTCCTGAAAAGCACCCTACCAGAGGAAACGGCTCACAAGGTGATGAGAGCATTTGGTCGATCATTGGCGCTCGCGACGACGCTGGCGCTGACACTAGCCGGGCCCGGCCGCGCCGCGGATACGATTCGCCTTGCGGTGCAGAAGACCGGAACATTCTCCTGGGAGCTGGCCGCGATCCGCGCCGGCGGCCTCGACAAGGAGGCCGACCTGTCGCTCGACGTCACCGAGCTTGCGAGCCCCGAGGCCGGCAAGATCGCCCTGCGCGCTGGCAATGCCGACATCATCCTGTCCGACTGGCTGTGGGTGTCGCGCGAGCGCACGCTCGGCGCCAAGCTCACCTTCTATCCCTATTCCAGCGCGCTCGGCGCGGTGATGGTGCCGGCCGCCTCGCCGATCAAGTCGCTGGCTGATTTGAAGGGCCGCAAGCTGGCGGTCGGCGGCGGTCCCATCGACAAGAGCTGGCAGCTGCTCCAGGCGCGCATGAAGCAGGACGGCATCGACCTGAAATCGGAGGCGACCATCGTCTATGGTGCTCCGCCTCTGATCGCCGCCAAGGCGCTCGACGGCGAGATGGATGCGAGCCTCAACTTCTGGAATTTCTGTGCACAGCTGGAGGCCAAGGGCTTTAGACGCCTCACCGGCATCGAGGACATATTGCCGAAACTCGGCGCCAAGGGCGCGGTCTCCGCAGTCGGCTATGTCTTCGACGAAAGCTGGGCGGCAGGTCATCGCGATGCGGTGGCGCGCTTCATCGCGATGACCCGCAAGGCCAAGCAGCTGCTGGTGACCTCGGATGCAGCCTGGGACAAGATCGCACCGCTCACCGGCACGAGCGATGCCACCCTGCTGAAGACCTATCGCGAGCGATATCGCGACGGCATTCCGCGCCGGAGCATCGATGACGAAGAAAAGGACGCGCGCGTGCTCTACCGCGTGCTGGCCGAGATCGGCGGACGCGACCTCGTGGGCCCCGCTGCCGAGCTCGATACCGGCACGTTCTATCACGCAGTTGCCGGAGACTGAGGTGCTGCGTCTTCTGTCGTTTGCCCTGTTGCTCGCGATCTGGTGGACAGCCGCCCTGTTCGTCGGCGCCGCAAAGCTGCCCTCTCCGTCCGCCGTGCTCGACGTCGTCATCGCGGAAGCATCGAGCGGCGCGCTGTTCCTGCATCTCGGCGCCACGCTCGCCCGCGTGAGCCTCGCCTTCGTGCTGGCGATGTCGCTCGGCAGCGCCATCGGCTATCTGATGGGACGGGTGAAGCTCGCCGACCGGCTCGGCGATCCCTGGCTGATCCTGCTCCTGAACCTGCCCGCGCTGGTCGTGATCGTGCTGGCCTATATCTGGGCCGGCCTCACCGAGGCCGCAGCGATCGCGGCGATCGCGATCAACAAGCTGCCGACCGCCATCGT
Source organism: Bradyrhizobium sp. MI1.10 (assembly GCF_055811035.1). NCBI lineage: Bacteria > Pseudomonadati > Pseudomonadota > Alphaproteobacteria > Hyphomicrobiales > Nitrobacteraceae > Bradyrhizobium > Bradyrhizobium sp. MI1.10. Next base: position 13,110 of record NZ_JBVVPN010000035.1, on the reverse strand, counting down.
CACCCTGCGCGAGGGCGCACGCGCGCTCGACCGCTCGCTCGACGAGATGGCGAGCGTGTTCGCGATGCCGCGCTGGCGCGCGTTCCGCCACGTCGTGCTGCCGCAACTGGCACCCTATATCGCAGCCTCAGCCCGCTCCGGATTGTCGCTGGTGTGGAAGATCGTGCTGGTCGCCGAACTCCTGGGCCGGCCGAACGGCGTCGGCTTCGAGATCGGCGTCGCTTTCCAGCTGTTCGACACGCCGCGGCTGCTGGCCTATTCGCTGACCTTCGCCGCCGTCGTGCTCGTGATCGAGACCGCGCTGGTGCAACCGTTCGAAGCCCGCGCAACACGATGGCGACCCCGTGCGGCTTGAGGTCGATATCACAGGCAAGAGCTTCAAGAGTGCCGCGGGCGGGACGCAGGAGGTGCTCGCGCCGGTCAGATTCGCGCTTCAGTCCGGCGAGGTCGGCGTGCTGATCGGTCCCTCCGGCTGCGGCAAGAGCACGATGCTGCGCATCATCCTCGGGCTCGACCGCGATTTCGAGGGGCACGTCTCGCGCCCGCCGGAAGCGCGGATCGGCATGGTTTTCCAGGAGCCGCGGCTGCTGCCATGGCGCTCGGTCGAGCAGAATGTACGGCTTGCGGCACCCGATGTGACCGACGCCAAGCTCGCCGAGCTGTTCAGGATCCTGGAGCTGGACGCGCATCGCAGTCATTTTCCAGGCGAATTGTCACTGGGCCTCGCCCGGCGCGTCGCGCTCGCCCGCGCCTTTGCGGTGGAGCCTGACCTGCTCGTGCTCGACGAGCCCCTCGCCTCGCTCGACGACGCACTCGCCGGCCGTTTGCGCGACGAGATCGCGACGCTGGTGGCGCGCCGTCCGGTGATGACGTTGCTCGTCACCCACAGCCTGGATGATGCGATCCGGCTCGGCGACCGCCTGTTCTTGCTATCGCCGCGACCGGCGCGCATCGTGCGCGAGGTGCCGATTGCCATCCCGCGCGCGGAGCGCAGCGAGGCCGAGCTCGGCAAGATCAGGGCCGAGCTCGCCGCGTTGCAGCTTGAATCGAAATGAGAACTCATGGTCAATTGGATCAACGACATCTTCGCGGGAGGGTCATCATGCGGCGTACGCTGATTGCGATCGGCATCCTGTTGGTTGCGATGCCCGGCGCGGCGCTCGCGCAGGCCAAAGGCAAGGGTATCCGGCTCTGGAATCTGACGACGGAGACGATCTCCGGTTTCCAGCTCTCGCCGGCCGGGAAGACCGAGTGGGGGCCGAACCAGTGCTTGAACGACAAGGACAAGGAGGTCGATCACGACGAGCGGCTGCGCATCACCGGCGTCGAGCCCGGCCGCTACGATGCCAGGGTCAGCTATCCCAATGCACGGCAGTGCATCGTGCGCGACATCGAGATCAAGGCGGATGCGGTGTTCTCGATCGCCGACAAGGATCTGAAGGACTGCAGCAAATAACGCGGGCTGCGTTACGAGCGTTTCGCCTCATGGTGAGGAGCGCGGAACGCGCGTCTCGAACCATGCAGGCCCGTCTGTCACCTGCGGCCATCCTTCGAGACGCTTGCTTCGCAAGCTCATCAGGATGAGGACCTAGGCCAGTCGCGACCGGGAAGGCGGCGCAGCTCTTCACGCCTTATCGTTCGGGTGCGGATATTCGCAGCGCCACCGCACCGCTTGCCACTTCGGATGGTCGCCAACCCATTGCGCGATATAGGGCGGCGCAGCCATCGCGCATTGCGTCGGCGACCCCGCATAGTTGAACACCAGATGCTGCTCCTCGCAGGTCGCAGGCGAGAGCAACGCACACACAGTCACCACCAGGTCGATCGGGTTCATGCCGGGATCCTCGCAGAGCCGATGAAGAATAGCACAAAAGGCTACGCTCCGAGGAGCCGGAAGTTTCAATCCGGCCACGCGAAATCGAGCGGGAATTGCCCCATCGCCTCTCCCCGCAACCGGGGCGCGAGCGCTAGAAATTAACTCCAAACACCAGCCTCGCCTGGTGGCGCTCGAAATTGACGAGGTCGAGATTGCCGCCCGATCCGGCCGGACGGCCCCAGGCCTGCATGCTCCAGCTCATGGTCAGGCGCGAGCGATCGGAAAGCTGGAAATAAGCAGTCGGACCGACGAAGAGGGCTTGGCCTGCGAACTCGCCGAGGCCGATGCCTTCGTACTGCCGGAAGTAGCGCACCTCGCCGCCGAGCAGCACATCGGGCCGCACGCGGACGAGGCCGGCGAAGGCCGCGCCGATGGTCGAACTCTTTTCGGACAGTCCCGCCATTTCGAAACGCGCCCATTCGGGTTGATAGATCAGGTTGAGCGCGCCGATGGCGAAGTTCGGGATCAGCTCGCGATCGAAGGCGAGCGTGAAATCGGTACCGTACATCCGCCCTTTTGCGCCGGAAGTCTCGTCGATGCGATCGCCATGGAGTTCGGCGGCGACAGTCAACCCGAATGGCGCGCGCTCGCGATCGAGCAGGCGATAGCGCAGGTCGAGCGAAGCGCCCTGGAAATTGAACTGACGGCGGTCGCCGATATCGGGGACGCCGGTGATGTCGTGCAGCGTGGCAGTGCCGCCGACCTCGATGCGGAAGTTCGGCAGCGGCACGATCTCTATCTCGACCTCCTGCGACAGGGCGCGATAGGTCCCGCCGCCTTTGCCGAATCGTCCTGTCGTCTGGGTCTGGAATTCGCGCTCGCCGGGATTGCCGACATCGGTGCCGATCATGAAGCCGAAGATGTGCTCGGTATCAAAGCCCTCTTCGGCGCTGACGCATGCCGGCGCGAGCGCGACGGTGCAGGCGGCTATGGTCCAGAATGTAAGGGCTCTCGCGCGCATCCCCGACACTACCACGGCTTCGATGGTAGTTGCCATCGAAGCCGCGGCAGGTCGCAAGTCTTACTTGCAGTCTTACTTGTGGTCCTACTTGCGCAAAGCGCAGGCGTACATGTTGATTTCCATGCCGACCGACACTTCCACGATCTTCGGAGCTTTCCAGGCCATTCGGGGACTCCCAAGGGATTGAGCGCGACATCGCGCCGGCCAAAACCTAGGGCTGCGTCAGGCACAGCGCAAGTCGGGAATCGCGCCGTCGACACAGCGAACTGTCGCATCGCGCTTGCAAATTTCTCTCTCGGGCAACTCGCCTTCGCTCCCAGTCAAGCGGCGCGGCGCTCACTGCAACAAGCGCAGCAGCGCGCGGCCGGCGCGCGAGTTCAGCTCCTTGGCATCCAGCGTTCCATCCTTGTCGGGATTCGCCGCGTTGAAGCGCTGCTCCACCACGGAGAGATATTCGTCGAGCGTGAGAGTCCCGTCGCGATCGGGATCGGCGGCGGCGAGTTCTTTCGCCGTTAACCGTCCGCGCAACTCGCGGGCGTCAAGCGTGCCGTCATGATCGGGATCGAGCTTGGCGAACAACGCGGTCGCCGCCTTCTTCACCTCGGCAAGGTCGAGCGTGCCGTCATTGTCGGTATCGAACGTCTTGACCGCGTTGCCGGAGGCCGACCATGCCGGACCGGACATCAGTGCAATCGTGAGCGCAAGTGCAACAGAGCGACGCGATATCATGAAAACCTCCCAGACCAAGAGCTCCGATTCGAGCCGGATCGAAACGACATAAGTCCACAAGCGAGCCTCGGTTCAAGCCCCGAATTGCAGGCTACGCCCGTACAACTTGCGGAACCCGTCAGCCCGACCATTGCCGTGGCGCACGCGCCCTGCTCCATGCCGCGGAATTTCTTCAGCGCCTGCGCACAAGTGAGAGTTGCTTGTCAGCTCTCCGTCAGGTGACCGGCTTCCGGCCGCCCACCAGATCGGCGTCGCAACTACGACTTTCGTATTGACGCGTTTTGCATTCAGGCGGAGTGTTGCTGCCGCAGCGTCAATAGGCGCGCACATTGGGAGGAACGGATGAAACGCTTTGCGATGGCCGCGAGCCTCGTCATGCTTGCATCGACTTGTGCAAATGCACAAACCAGCGAGCAGCTGGTCAAGGGTGCGACCGATACATCGAACGTTCTCAATTACGGAATGGGCTACAATCTCCAGCGTTTCTCGACGCTGAACCAGATCAACAAGGACAGCGTCAAGAACCTTGTCCCGGTCTGGAACTACTCTTTCAACGATGATCGCAGCGAGGAATCGCAGCCGCTAGTGTACCAGGGCGTGATCTACGTGACGTCGCACAACGCGACGATGGCGGTCGACGCCAAGACCGGCAAGCAGATCTGGAAATCCAAGGTCGAGTATCCTGCCGAAACGCCGCGCATCGTCTGCTGCGGCATTATCAATCGCGGCGCCGCACTCTATGACGGCAAGGTGTTCCGCACCACGCTCGACGCCAACGTGATCGCGCTCGACGCCAAGGACGGCAAGGAGCTGTGGCGGCAGAAGGCTGCCGATATCAAGGAAGGCTATTCGATGACGGTGGCGCCGCTGGTCGCCGACGGCGTCGTGATCACCGGCATCTCCGGCGCCGAGTTCGGCACCCGCGGCTTCATCGACGGCTGGGATCCGGCAACGGGCAAGCACCTGTGGCGCACCCATTCGATCCCCTCCCCGGACGAGCCCGGCGGCGACACCTGGAAGGGCGATACCTGGAAGCTCGGCGGTGGCTCGACCTGGATCACGGGCTCCTATGATCCCGAGCTGAACACGGTCTATTGGGGTATCGGCAATCCCGGACCGTTCAACTCTGCGGTACGCCCGGGCGATAACCTCTACACCTGCTCCGTGCTGGCGATGGATCCCAAGACCGGCAAGATCAAGTGGCACTACCAGTTCTCGCCGAACAATCCGTTCGACTATGACAGCGTGGCCGAGATGGTCCTCGCCGACATGAACGTCGAGGGCAAGCCGACCAAGGTGTTGATGGACGCCAACCGCAACGGCTTCTTCTACGTGCTCGACCGCACCAACGGAAAGCTGCTTGCGGCCAATCCTTACGTGAAGGTCAACTGGGCGACGGGAATCGACATGAAGACGGGCCGGCCGATCGAGACCGATGTCAGCAAGGACGCGCGCGAGGGCAAGAAGGTCGTTGTCTTTCCGTCGCTGCTTGGAGGCAAGAACTGGGAGCCGATGTCCTTCAACCCGCAAACCGGGCTCGCCTACGCCAACACGCTCGCCTTCGGCGGGCACTACAAGACCGAGCCCGTCACCTTCAAGCAGGGTGAATGGTATCTCGGCATGGACCTCACCGACCTCTGGGAATGGGGTGATGGTCCGCGCGGGCATCTGAAGGCGATCGACCCCATGACCGGGAAGGCCAAGTGGGAAGCGCCCAGCGACATCCCGCGCTTCTCGGGCGTGCTGTCGACCGCGGGTGGCGTCGTGTTCTCGGGCGCGCTGACCGGCGAGTTCGAGGCCTTCGACGCCGACACCGGCAAGAAGCTCTGGCAGTTCCAGACCGGCTCGGGCATCGAGGGACAACCGGTGACCTGGCAGCAGGACGGCGTGCAGTATGTCGCCGTGACGAGCGGGTACGGCGGCGTCTACTCGATCTTCTCCGGTGACGAGCGGCTTGCCACGGTACCGGCTGGGGGCTCGCTGTGGGTTTTTGCGGTCAAGCAGTAGCCACGGCACGATGCTGAAAGAGGTGACGTACAGGACGGTGGCGATCCTTGCCACCGTCGCGGTGCTGACGGTCGCGCTTGCGGCGGCCGTTCGTGCCGCGGATGATTCAACCGGCAATCCCGTGCAGGCACAGATCGACCACGGCAAGTCGACCTATGCCGAGAAATGCTCGCACTGCCACGGCCCCAACATGATGAACCCCGGCACCATCACGCCGGACCTGCGCGCCTTCCCCGACGACAAGACGCGCTTCGTCACCACGGTGAAGAACGGCAAGAACAACAAGATGCCGCCCTGGGCCGACATTCTCAGCGACGAGGAGATCGGGAATCTCTGGGCCTTCATCTCGAGCCGGAGAAAACCATGAGGCGCTGGCTGGCCGCTTGGAGCATTGCCGCAATCCTCGCGGCGGCGGCCGCGGCTGCACGCGCGGCCGACGATCCGCTCAAGATTTGTCTCGACGAGGACCGGCCACCGCTGTCGGTGCACCACAAGGGCAAGCCGGACTCTGGTTTCGACGTGCTGCTGGCGCAGGCGATCGCCGACCGGCTCGGACGACCGCTGACGATCCAGTGGTTCGAGAGCAAGCTGGACGAGGATTCGAGCCCGCAGCTCGAGGCCAATGCGCTGCTGTCCGACGGGCGCTGCTCGCTCGTCGGCGGCTATGCGCTGACGACGGACTCCCTCGTCAAGCCCGGCATGAAAACGGCGCGCTTGCCGGATTTTGCCGGCGCCACCCGCGACGACCGACGCCGCCGCGTCGCGCTCGGCGTGCTCGCGCCGAGCCAGCCCTATGTCTACTCGCCGATGACAGTCGTGCTCGGACCCAAGGCGCGGGGTCGCAAGATCGGCGACATCGGCGACCTCGCCGGCCTGCGCCTGGTTATCGAGAGCGGCTCGCTCGGCGATGCGATCCTCATGACCTTCGACAAGGGGCGCCTGATCGACGACATCACGCATCTCGTCCCCGGCCGCGATGATCTTCTCGGCGCACTTGCCCGTGGCGACTATGACGCGACGCTGATCGACCTCGGCCGCCTCGACGCCCATCGCGCCGTGCACCCCGATACGGCGATCACCGCGTCCGGCTACTACTATCCGATCGGGGCCAATCGCGGCTATGTCGGGCTGGCCAGCGATCCGGCGCTGATCGACGCCGTCGACAAGGCGCTGAGCGGGCTTGCCGCCGAGGGCAAGATCGCCGAATTCGGCAGGCAGGCGGGGCTGAGCTATCTGCCGCCGCAGGAGCCTGCAATCCTCGGCGACGTCTGGATGAAGATCATTCAGCGGTGACCGGAGCGTCCGGCTCCCGGAATGACGGATAAAGTGGTCGGCGATGGGCCCACTACAACCATCGCTGGCTCGGCGACATTCTGCACCCTATGATACCGCCGTTTTCATTCGGCCATCTGGTGGCATCGTGAATCCTTCCGCAGCAGGCCTGCGCGATCTGCTCTCGCGCGAAATCAAGACCGGCGAGCTGGTGCGGGCGCTGATCGTCGTCGGCCCGATGGTCGCCGCCTATTTCGTCGCGCGCGAGACGGCGCTGCTGAATCTCGGGTTGGTCGCGGTCTCGCTGCTCATTCCGGCGCTACGGCTGCACCTGCCGCCGAAGGTTATCGTATGGCACTACATTGCCATCCTCCTCACTTTTGCCGCGCTCTTCCTTGCCGCCCCGATCAAGCCGCTATTCGCAGTGCTGACGGCGCTCGCCGGATTCCTTGCGGTCGCGGTGACACGCCATGGCGAACATTTCCGCACGCTCGGAAATTGGGTGTTCATCCCCGCCGTGTATCTCGCCTGCGAGGTGCGGGAGGGCGTGAGCGCCTCGGAAGCCCTGCGCCATGCCGGCATGATCATCGTGTCCTCTCCGATCGCGCTGGCTCTGGTCTGCGCCATCCGGATTTACGACCAGCGACGGTGCGGCGATGCCGCGACCTCGTTCGGAGCGCCCGCGGCCGAGTGGTTTGTGCCCGCGGCGGCAACCGCCCTTGCAGTGTTCGCTGCGGCGGCGCTGGTCGAGATCCTCGATCTCGCGCAGGGCCAATGGGTGATGTGGTCGGCCGCAAGCGTCGTGGTCGGCGATCTCGCCGCTTCGACCGGCAAGCTGAAACAGCGGCATGGTGCTGCCGCAAAGCCGCGTCGGCTATGCGCTCGCGGTTCTCGCGGCCACCCTCACGCTGATCGCGTTCTCCCGCTACATCGTCGGCTTCGGCCTGCGCTGCTTCTTCATCGCGCTGGCCGCTTCCTTCGCCGGCAGCGCCAGCGGCATCGCGGAGGAGCGCATCGTCAACGTGCTGATCGGCGGCACCTTCGGCTTGCTTGCGGTAGCCCTGACTGAAATCGTCTGGCTGCGTGTCATGCGAAAAGTGCGATTGTCCGGATGACGCCCGAATAGGCACGGCGCGGCCGTTCGAATGCGCCAATCTGTCTCGCCTGCCACCCACGGCAGAGGCGACCCGATGCAGTACCGTCGGCGACAATCCGGGAGAGAATCATGTCCGCAGAATTCGATCGCCGCCACTTCATCGCCGCCGGCACCACCACACTCGCGATGCCTTTCGTCTCGCGCGGCGCCTCGGCGCAGGCTGCGTGGCCATCGCGGCAGATCCGCATGATTTGCAGCTACCCCGCCGGCGGACAGACCGATCTGCTCGCGCGCGCCTATGGTGAATTCATTGCCAAGCAGGTTGGAAAGACCGTCGTCGTCGAGAACAAGCCCGGTGCCGCGGGCGCGATCGGGACGGCGGAGGTCGCCCGCGCGGAGCCCGACGGCCACACCATCCTGTGCTCGATCTCGACCACCTACATCATGAACCGGGTGGTGATGAAGACTCCCGGCTACGACATGGACAAGGATTTGACGCTCGTCAGCGTCATTCCGGGCGCCGGCCTGTTGCTGGTGGCGAACCCGAAAACCGGCGTCAAGACGTTGGAGGATTTCGTCGCCTTCGCGCGCAAAAGCGGCAAGGTCAACTTCGGCACCTATAGTGCGGGCTCGGCTCCGCATATGACGGTCCACGAGCTCAACAAACAGTATGGCCTTGCCATCGAGCCGATCCACTATCGCGGCGAAGCCCCGATGTGGACGGGCATGCTGGAAGGTACGCTCGATGTGGCCATGGGCAGCTACACGGCAGCGCAGTCGGTTTTGCAGAGCGACCGTGGCACCGTGTTCGCGGTGCATTCGAAGAAGGTCGACGCCATCCCCGATATCAAGACCCTCCCCGAGCAGGGCGCGACGTCGAAATTCTTCACCGTTAGCGGCTTCTCCGGCTGGGCCGTGCCGAAGGCTACACCGCAACCGGTCGTCGACCGCTTGGCGGAGCTTTGCGTCGCTGCCAACAACGACCCGAAGGTGAAGGAGGTTCTCAACACGTTCGTGCTCGAACCCGCGATCGGCTTCAAGGACACCAACGCCCTATATCAGCGCGAGCTGCCGATCTGGATCGAGAGCGCGCGGTCGCTCGGCCTCGAGCCCTCCTGAACCGGGAGACAAGACGCCCCTTCGCGGCGCAGCATCCGACCAAAGCCTAGTGCCGGAAACGCATTTTCCCGCTATGATTGTGCGATGCCGGCGGAAAGGTCTCGCCGGCGCGGACCAGAAAGGCCGATCCCATGACACCGGATGGCGTCGCCGTAGCCGTCATGATCATCCTGCTCTTTCCGATGGGCTATTTCACGCTGGCGTCTCCGGCCTTCCTGCTGGTGAAGCTGGATATCCAGCCCGTCGCCCAGCTTTTGCGCGGAATGTTCAATGCCCATTTTCTGGTGATGCGCGTTGCCGGAATTATCGGAGCAGTAGCTTTCCTGCTCGACGGTCGTCTGGTCGCAGCGATGGGCGTCGGCCTCCTTGCAGCCTTGGCGATCTACGGACGCCGCGGGTTCATGCAGCGGATGGACGAGCAGCTCAGCGCCACGGACGCCGGCGATGCCGAGGCCCCGCGTCGGCTGCGCCGGCTGCATTGGAGCGGGATGCTGGGCAACGCGGTGCTGCTCGCCGCTCTCCTGATAAGCATTCCCTACATCGCCATATCGGCGTGAGAGACATCGCGGGCGCGTGAGGGGCAACCGCTGTCGTCGACGCCGAACCTGGCGTTTGCCTAGTGCTCGTCCGCCGCAACCGCGCCCTGTTGCGCCTTGTGGATCGAGGACGGCACCACGCCGAAATATTTCCGGAACACCCGGCTGAAATGCGATGAGCTGGAGAAGCCCCAGGAGAATGCGACGTCGGTGATGGTCTTGCCGGCGTGGGCCTCGAGCTCCTGGCGGCAATTCTGAAGACGCGCCTGCCAGATGTAGTCGCTCACCGTGGTGCCGCGCTCCGAGAACAGCATGTGCAGATAGCGCTTGGAGCAGCCGAGCTCGCCGGAAATCTGGTCGATGCACAGATCCGGATCGCGCAAATGCTCGCGGATGAAGAACTGCGCGCGCACATAGGTCGCTTCGGGCCCGACGCGATCGAGCATCGTGTCGGCCTCGCGCAGCGGCAGCAGCAAGAGGTCGATCAGCGAATCGGCGACGCCGACCGCACTGTTCGCCGACAGCTTCGCCGCCTCGTCGAAGGTCGCATGGACGAAATCATGGGCGATCCGCCCCGTCCCGGTGCGTGAGGTCAATTTGCAGGCGGGCATTCGCTGCGACGGGAATCCGCGGTCGCGCAGCAGCGCCTTTGGCACGATCACCACGTCATGGCGCGTGAAAGCGGGGCTGATGATCGAATGCGGACAGGAGACGTCATAGGCGATGATGTCGCCCGGGTTCAGCTCGATGTGGCGGCCTTCCTGCTCGAAATAGGACACACCGTAAGTCTGGAAGTGGATCTTGATATACGGGTGTTCATTGGCCTTGGCGCGCGCCAGCGTGTGCGCAATCCGATGCTGGCTGACTTCGATCTGGCAGAGCTTCAGGCGCGAGACGCTGGTGTAGTCGATGCGGCCTTCGAGCGAAGACGCTTCGAGCGGATCGACGTCGAAATGCCCGCACAGGCTCGTCAGCCCGTCGATCCAGCTTTGGATCTGACGTTTCGGCGTCATTCCCGTCGTCGAGAGCGTGTGAATCGTGTCGGACATTAATCCAGCCACTGGTTTGATCCGGAGATTTGACGCGAATCGCGAGCCGCGCTGCCGGAGCCCTGAACCGTGATTGCGTGACGTTTACCTCGATTTTGAGCGATCTTCCAGAACGAGCGCCGTCGTTCCAATGCCACCCTTGTAAGTTAATCCTCCGCCTTAGTTGCAGCGCCGTCAAGGGGAACCTAAGCGTGGGAGACGGTCCCAAAGCGCTGCGGAAGCCGCTGAATTCGCTACTGCAAAATCAAAATCTTCGCGGCCGTGCGCTGTCAAGCAAACCAGCTTCTCTCTTGGGCAAGTTTCCCGATAACGAAGTCGTTAGGGATTGCATCAGGAACAACAAGAACGGGCCGCTCCGCACGTGGACCCGTGGCTCTCATCAGGAGGAGGAAACACCACAGCATCGTTTCTGGTCCCAATCGTGACCGCCCTGCACGAGCAGACGCCGGACGAAAAGCCCGGCGATTAAGCAATGCTTCGGAAACAATAAACGAGACCAATGGAGGAATGACTATGCGCAAGGTACTACTCGCGGCCTATCTTGGCTCCGCGGCGGCCCTCGCCGTCGGCAGCGCGTCGGCCAACGACGAAGTGCTCAAGATGTCGCAGAACCCGAAAGACTGGGTGATGCCGACGGGCGACTACGCCAACACCCGCTATTCCAAGCTGAACCAGATCAACGCACAAAACGTAGGCAAGCTCCAGGTCGCCTGGACCTTCTCGACCGGCGTGCTGCGCGGCCACGAAGGCGGCCCGCTGATCATCGGCAACATGATGTACGTCCACACGCCGTTCCCGAACAAGGTCTACGCTATTGACCTTTCCAACGAGAACAAGATCGTCTGGAAGTACGAGCCGAAGCAGGATCCGAATGTGATCCCGGTGATGTGCTGCGACACGGTCAACCGCGGCTTGGCCTATGGCGACGGCAAGATCTTCCTGCATCAGGCCGACACCACGCTCGTCGCGCTCGATGCCAAGAGCGGTCAGGTGGCATGGACCGCGAAGAACGGCGACGCCAGCAAGGGCGAGACCGGTACTTCGGCCCCCATGGTCGTCAAGGACAAGGTGCTGATCGGCATCTCCGGCGGCGAGTTCGGTGTTCAAGCCCATATGACCGCCTACGACATCAAGACGGGCAAGCTGGCTTGGCGCGGCTACTCCGAAGGACCGGATGATCAAATCCTGGTCGATGCAGAGAAGACCACCGCGCTCGGCAAGCCGATTGGCAAGGACTCCAGCCTCAAGACCTGGCAAGGCGATCAGTGGAAGATCGGCGGCGGCGCCACCTGGGGCTGGATCTCCTACGATCCCGAGCTGAACCTCGTCTACTACGGATCGGGCAATCCCTCGACCTGGAATCCGAAGCAGCGTCCCGGCGACAACAAATGGTCGATGACGATCTGGGCTCGCAACCCTGACACCGGCCAAGCCAAGTGGGTTTATCAGATGACGCCCCACGACGAGTGGGATTATGACGGCGTCAACGAGATGATCCTCTCGGACCAGGCCATCAACGGCCAGCCGCGCAAGCTGCTGACGCACTTCGATCGTAACGGCCTCGGCTACACGCTCGATCGTGCCACCGGTGAGCTCCTGGTCGCCGAAAAGTACGATCCGAAGGTGAACTGGACCTCCGGCGTCGATATGGACAAGAACTCGGCCACCTACGGCCGCCCGAAGGTGCTCGACACCGCTTCGACCGACAAGGCGGGCGAGGACCACAACGTGAAGGGCATCTGCCCGGCCGCGCTCGGCACCAAGGACGAGCAGCCGGCGGCCTACTCGCCGGACACGCAGCTGTTCTACGTTCCGACCAACCACGTCTGCATGGACTACGAACCGTTCAAGGTGAGCTACACTGCGGGCCAGCCCTACGTGGGCGCGACGCTCTCGATGTATCCGCCGCAGGGTGAAACCCACATGGGTAACTTCATCGCCTGGGACGGCAAGACCGGCAAGATCGTCTGGTCGAACAAGGAGCAGTTCTCGGTCTGGTCGGGCGCGCTCGCAACCGCAGGCAACGTGGTGTTCTACGGAACGCTCGAAGGCTACCTGAAGGCAGTCGACGCCAAGACCGGCAAGGAGCTCTACAAGTTCAAGACTCCCTCCGGCATCATCGGCAACGTCACCACCTATGAGAACGGCGGCAAGCAGTATGTCGCAGTGCTCTCGGGCGTGGGCGGCTGGGCCGGTATCGGTCTGGCGGCAGGCCTGACCGATCCGACCGCCGGTCTCGGCGCAGTCGGTGGCTACGCGGCGCTCAGCAACTACACGGCACTCGGCGGAACGCTGACCGTGTTCTCGCTGCCCAACTAGGCCTCTCAGCATCGCTCCGGCGCGGGGGTGAACTCCCCGCGCCGGCGCGGCTGGCCGAATGCCGTCCGAGGGAAATCTGTTGCGGAAAATCTGCGCTGGCATTGGTGGGTTGTTGTTGGTGGCGTGCGGGGGGATTTCCGTCGCGG